>CAMKEX010000103.1 GCA_946411695.1 uncultured Lachnospiraceae bacterium | reverse complement strand
GGTCAGAACAAGTCAGACAGAAAAACATCAGAACAAAAAAACGAAAAAGGCGCCCTCGTGCAGGATATTTATGTGAATTCCGGTTATCTGTTTCATTCCAGAGTACCGTTTAAGGAAAAGAAAAAGCCCCTGCGCATTCTGAGCGCAGGAACTTATCAACTGTACACCAGGCCGCTGCTCCCTACCTGGAGGCCCAAAGGCAGGGTGGACTGGCAGATTATTTATATAGCAGCCGGGGAAGGACATTTTTTCTTCGACGGGAAGGAAGTCATCGTACCCGCCGGCAACATGGTTTTGTATCAGCCAAAGCAGCAGCAGAAATATCATTATCTGGGCAAAGACAGGACCCAGGTGTGGTTTGTCCACTTTACAGGGCGGGAAGTGCGCAGTATTCTGAAGCATTTTGAGATTCCTCTGGACGGCTATATCCTTCACACGGGTATCTCCCGCGATTACGAGGATCTGTTCAGAAGGATGCGGGACGAGCTGGTGAAGTGTTCGTGGGGCTACGAGGAGATGCTGGTCTGCCTCTTCCGCGAACTGCTGCTGACCATACACCGGCGGATGACAGAAAGTATCCCCCGGATCTCCGGTTTCATCCAGGACGAGATGTCCCGCGCCAGACATTACTTCGAAGAGCATTATAATGAGGATATCAGCATCGAACAGTACGCGGCTTCCCGCAGCATGTCCACCAGCTGGTTCACCAGGAGCTTTCGAAGCGCCACGGGCACATCGCCCATGCAGTACATCCTCCAGACCCGGATCCGGAACGCGCAGACCCTTCTGGAGACCACGGATGATTCGATCAGCAACATTGCTTCGATCGTGGGCTATGACAATCCCATGTACTTCAGCCGCCTTTTCAGCAGAGCGAAAGGGGTCTCCCCCACCGGTTACAGAAAGATCTACCGGGAGAAATATCTGGAAGAGATCGATAAGTAAATGATTGTCAGGGGGACGGTTCCTTTGTCAGTTTTTGTCCCGATTGTTGTTAAAAGAACCGGCCTAATATCACACACGTGTCAATTGTCAAAGGAACCGTCCCCGTGACAACTTCACCTCATTGCTGAACTACAATACTGCCGGCGTATTCCCCGATTCCCTGGATCAGGATCTCATCGCCGCGGGTATATACCATATAATCACGATCAGCCTCCAGTACCGTGTTCCCAAATGTGACAGTGACAGTATCCTGATCTGCTAAGGCTTCGGCATTGGCAAGATTCTTTAACAGCGGCTGCTCTTCTGCCTCTGTGACCTTGTCATAGAGCACCAGTTCATTACCATAGATATCCTCAAGGTAATATTCTGCACGGACATCTTTCACATTGTCACACTCCTTCGCAGGAATCCTGACAAGCGAAAGCCCTCCGGTTTCCGAACCATCCAGACTGATCTCAGGGCTGAGTCCTACACCCATGGCACCCGCTGATAAATATCCATAAGTTTGTACCGTACTGCCGGTAAAGATTTCCTGATCCAACGGCTGGCATCCTTCTGCAAACTGCATTTCTCCCCGTTGCGGAACAAAACCGGCTGCAGGTGCTTCCTCCTCATCTTCAAAATGGAATTCCAGTAAACCTGCGGAGTTAGATGCCGCACCATACTTTTCATCAAATCTAAATGTAACCGGTACCTGAATGCGCTGCGGATCATTCAGCTCCCGATAGACCTGAACGAGATATCGTTTTCCGTCAGCATCTTTCAGTGCATACCACTGTCCGTCATACAGACCGATCTCCAGGGCAGTCCGGCTGCCGTAAACAAGACGGTAGAAATCGCCTCCGGTTTCACCTGTAAACAGAGCAGGCATCAGCAGATCGGTGGATATGTCTCCGTACAGATATTGATCTCCGAAGGGGACATACTGGTCAGAATAGTCATACATCTTCATTGCATTATAGAGATAATCCGCATTGATCATCACCCGCATATAAAGCCCGCGTAACTGCCGGTTGGAAAGACTGTCGGACACAAGGCGCAAGCTTCCGGCTGTATCCTGTTCCTCCGCGGATTCCTTCTGCCGGATACTGATCTGCTCCGCTTTCATCATCTCTGCCGACTGCTGTGCGGCAATCTTTTCCAGCCAGGAATCCACATCAAATCCGGATGCGCTGACGAGCTCGCAGATATCTGTCAGCCCTACGTTTGGTATCATGCCGGTCGAATAGGTATCCTCCCATTTTGCGATTCCCAGTTTTTCCCAGACTGCCTGCAGGTCGGCCGGCGTAATATCATCCGATTTTTCATTCTGCAGTTCATATACAGCCTTTCCGGTTCCCTGGATCAGAGCATAGAGCAGAACACTATCCCTGTATTTTTTCAGAAAACTCACAGAATCGTCATCCATATCTCCCAGCTTAGATGCCGCGTTGATCACCTTGCTAAAGGTTATCGGATACCAGGTTTTCTCCATATCAAAGAAAATGCTCAAGCCGGTCGTTTTTGCAAAGCCGGAATCGTCACTTACAAGATTCCCCTCCGAATCTCTGGAATATACGGAACCTACTGATTTGTGCATGCTGTCGGTATCCCGGCAGTAAAGCACATCATCATTGCTTCCATCCCGGTCGTTCAAGATGTTCATGATCCTTACGGAAACATCCGTATATGCATTGGTCAGTTTTTTAACATCAGAAGTACTTTCGAATTCCGATTCCGCAATTCCCAGGGCAGTGACAAAATTGCCCAGGTCAAACAGCTGGTAGCCGGGACTGTGGGAAGTTCCGAACTCTACACATTTCCGGATACTGAGAAACTCATCATAGAATGTATATTCACCATTTTCCTTTGCCTGCGCGGCCTCGTCGTACAGGATCTCAGCAAGCTGAGTCAGTTCCGGTACCAGGCGTTCCTGCAGGTTTTTTGTATGAATAACTGAAAGTGTGGCATTTCGGGTCTTCGCCAAATCGCTGCCATTAAACGTGTCGATGGTATCGTCTGCTATTCGTCTTCCCAGAACAAACGGATCTGTCTGCGGATCTTCTCTGAGGAGCTCAATCATCCCGCTAAACTCGATCCCGACAGTCGGCAGATTTTCCTCGGACATGATCAGGGTGTCCGCGTAAGGGGAGAACATGACCGCATCTTCCACGCTTCCCATGAGGCAGGCGTAGAAGCACAGGATATCGAAATGCTCCACGGCGCTGTCCTTCATCGCACTGCAGATTTCTGAAGAGCTCATGAACATCTTCCCGTCTTCCCGCTGAAAAACTGCGTCCACGCCCCAGCCGGAAGCCGGTCCTCCTCCGTGGGAGATCAGGATCAGGTCATATTTTTCCGCCGGATAGTTTTCGGCGCCATAATCAATAAAAGCCCGAAGCATTTCAGGATCTGACATAGGTGTTTTCTCCGCACCCGGGATCCCGTTCTCCTCCAGCAATACCAGTGCTCCTTTTTTCCCATCATGAGCGCCTTTCATCTTCCATACCTGGTTGCAGTCAGTCCGGACAGAATCTGCTCCTTCAAGAGACAGGTCTTCAGACCATCCCTCATCAGTTCCTCCGGTCAGAACGATAACGTTTACGGAATCAGGTATTTCCTCTTCCATCATCTTGTTCAGACGCCTTGCAATCGGACCGTCATACGGGGAATCCATATGGGCACCGCTCGCCCATAGAAGGATCGTCCGGGCCGCTGTTCTGTCTTCTGCGATCGCCGTATTCTCTGCTTCCGCCCCTATGTCATCGGATTTTACGTATACGCAGGATGTCAGCAATAAAGCAATTATGATACATAAGAACAGTTCAATTTTTTTCAAAGTAACACCTGTCTTTCCAGCGGTCAGTTTATGTATTTCATAATCACATTACCATTTTCCTGCCTGCTTTTCCAGCATCGGAATGCAAAACAAACAGAGCCTCAGCCGGCTCCGCCTGCGTACACATGCACGATACGGATCGTATCATGCCTTCTTTTTCTTTGTTTTTTCCTTTGTTTATGCGGGTTTCCTGGGTCTCCGGGCTCCGGGTCGGGGTATTTGGCAAGGCGCCAGAGTATAAAAAAAGCCCTATGCCGCGGGGTTTCCACAGCACAAGGCTTCTTTGGTTCGCTATGTTGTTTTGGGCCTCAGAGATGGCCGCGGTGACGCTCAATTAAGTTGTCACTTTCGCAATCAATGAGGGTGGGAATATACAACAACTTTATTATTCGTACTCTAAAACCGGATTCTGTTTCTAACCCGTTCGGGTTTTATGAAATATACGTTTTGACTTTCAATGATACCGGTTATCCTGATTCCACAGGGTATACGAACTGGTGTTATCAAATTGTTATCAGAGATGTGTTATCAATATCTCATATATCACATTAGATCATAGCCAAATTATCAATGAATCTTTTTCATCATGACAGTTCTATCATCGTCGGAAATATTCATCATTGTCATGACCTGCTCCGCTGTCATTTTCATTGACTCCATTATTTCCTTAATAAGATGAACTGTTGTCTCTATTCTTGTCTCCTCTTCTGCTCTTCGGATTCTGTCCTCCATTGCTTTACTCATTCTGGATTGACCTCCTTCCGTTTCCTTGAAAAATCTCACTGATTTTGCAAGTTCATCATAAAACATATCAACAGCACTTGTACATCTGAAATCATGCATAAGTCGACCAACTGGATCCTCATCATTTTTATATGCGCCGTTCACATATATAATATGGGAACCATCATTGAAATTCTCAGAGATTTCTTCTATTCTCCTGTTTATATGATACATGGGAAGTCCCTTCCCTAATACATCATTTTCAGTAATGAAAATCACATACGAATCCCTTAGTTCTTTAAAACTCTGTTTCGTTTTGAGCATCCTGGAATCCAACACGCTGCTATGATATCTTGCTCTGTGAGGATCAGCTCCGGCATCATCTCGCTGGACCTCTACATCGAATGCTCGTCCATCTGAATCCTCTGCGTAAATGTCCAGTGTAATGCTCCTGCCCCCTACAATCGGATTCTTCTGTTCAGCCTGTGTCTCAACGCGAAGTACTTTGATGCCCTCCTTCCTCAGTATTATCTTTAACAGGAGTTCAGTTGCTTTAATATTCTGCTCAAATACCACTGTCATAAAGTCATCATCCAGAAGCCGCAACCCCTTTAGTACCTGTAGGTCTTCTTTGCTTGGAGTCAACAATTCGTTCATATGCTATCCCTCTCTGAAATACTTCTTAGATTTCTGACATTATGTTTCTTACACAGTTAAGCTTCTTGCGCAGCTATATCAGCAATACTACTCGGTTTCTGCATCTCCACAAGATATCCTGAATAGATTATAACTGATGTTCCATTCTCAGGCATTATCTCAACAGTATACCATCGTTCAAGGATATTACCCAACATTGAAAAAAGAATATACTCTTTGAACCAGCACTGTTTTCCTTGTTATTTTGCCTGACGCACTGTCTCAAGAGGAACAATTGCCAATGTCTTACCTAATGCTGCCAGAATTTTTATCACTGTATCCAGTTTGGGCACAGCAGCTCCGCTTTCCATTCTGGCAATAACAGGCTGACTGACTCCACTCAGTTCCTCCAGTTCTCTCTGGGTGATGCCCTTCTCGTTGCGTGCACAAATCAGTTCATTAATCAGAGCTACACGAAGATCACTGGCGGCAATTTCCTCTGGAGTGAAGATTTCTGTTTCGAAATCATCCCAGCTGTCTCCGATTGAGCTGTATCTCATTTTTCTGCACTCCTTTCTTTCAAATCCGCATACAGTCGCTTCGCCTTCTCTATCTCCCTCTTGGGAGTTTTCTGTGTCTTTTTCATAAAATGACTTAGCAGGACAAAGCTATCATTTACCCATGCAGCAAACATAATCCTGTCTCTCAGAGGCCTAAGTTCCCAGATTTCTCCTTCCAGATGCTTTACAAAAGGTTCTCCATCCCTGGTTCCTTGAATCTCAAGAATCTTCATAATAATCTCTGATTTTATTCAGCTTGATGCGATTGTCCTTGCTCTTTCCAGCCTCCAGTTCCCGTATATATTCTTTGACTGGCTGATGTCCTGTACTGTCCTGATAAAAAAAGATTTTATACACAGGGAAACTCCTTTCAAGTTAATGATAACTCACAAGGCATCAGGATGCAAGTCGTTTCCTCTTCTATCTTCAACATTTCGACATAGTGTCACCAGGTCAATTTTGCAGATACTGTCTGCAAAAATGGGTATGTTTAGAACATCTATCGTTTCTCTTTTTCTTTCCATGATATTCCCAGCCTTGTTGTCCTTTCAGCAAAAAGCTCTTCAACTGATTTATTCATACAAAGAGACTCCAACCGTCGTAATATTTTAACTGTAATTCCGTTTCTAATAAAATATGATGTCGTAGCCCAGATTCTATCTTGTGCATCCATATAAGAAATCAAGGCAATAATATCGCGTAAAGTCAAATTATAAATATTCAAGCTATCAATAGTTCCCCCTTGGTTATCCAAAAGAGTATCCACGTATTCTATGCAAGACATGTCCGTCGGAAGAAGCTGGAATATTTCATAGTATTCATCTGGAAAACTTGAACCAACTATATTCGAACAATCTGTGTTTTTCTCATAATAATCCAGCGTCTTTCTCAACTTATCCAAATCAACGTCCAACAACGTATAATTCCTTACTCTATCTGCTTCTTCTTTTTTCCACTTCGCAAATCTTTCCTTTTCCAACGGGTAAAAACAATCAAAGCAAATAAAATGTTCATTCTTACACCATTGGTGAGTTTCCTTTTTCTTATGACATATACTACATTCCATCACCCTGGATTTTTTATGATAGAATAATTCCTCATTACATATAAAACAGCCCATATATGTTTACCTCTTGTAACAGGTCAATATAGTTACATTAATCTGTTCTAATTGTGCTCCATCTCCTGGCCCAATCCTTATACAGCCTTGAATCGATTCAGAAGATCTGTCGCCAAACCCGAATCATCTATTGATAAAATGCCGAAGCACTTCTTCCCTGCGTCTTTTATAGACGCTCTTACGTGATGTAAATACAACATGCATTTTTCTCATTTTTATGTACTGACATGATCGTTCTCTCCTTTCTCTTCTTTTGCTCCATAGATATGATCATGGAAGTACTTACGATCCACTCTCCCCCGGATCGTAATGCACCCCAGTTCCTTCAATTCCTGATTCATCTTCTGAATCAGTTTGTAGGCATAGGATTTCGATACTCCCAGCTCAGCCGCCACCTGCTCTGCATTCAAAAAGATTTCTTTCATAGCTTTCCTCCTTTTTCTACTCTAATCAGATTAGATAATTTGATTATATGCGGTCTTTTATCGGATGTCAACATTTCTATCCTATATGAGTTTATTATCTTTTTTCTTTCTTATTTAGTTTAGTTTGCTTGATTTTCATTCCCTTCTCTGCTATGATGAACTAACAAAAACGAAAACAAAAAGGATCAGGGAAACGGAGGATCAATACATGGCACTTGGTGAACGCCTTAATTTTTTTCGCCGCAAATGCAATCTCACAATGAATGCTCTTGGCCGTATGCTGGGTTTTGATCCAAAATCCGCAGATGTGCGGATTTCCCAGTATGAGAAGGATGCCAAAATGCCAAAAGAGGAGCTGATCCACTCTATGGCCGATGTACTGGGCATTTCTCCCATGGCCTTAAAACTTCCCAACATCGATTCCTACGATGCATTGATGCACACTCTTTTTGCCCTTGAGGACATCTACGGACTTACCGTCAGCGAAGAAGACGGTAAGGTATCCCTTTATCTGAACCCGGAAGTCTCGAAACCCGGTGGAACTCTTTCCGCATACTTTCTCTCCTGGGCTAAACAGAAAGACAAACTGGTGAACGGAGAGATCTCGCTGGATGAGTACGATGACTGGCGCTACAACTTCCCCAAAGACGATGATTCCGTGATCCGGGCAAAAGCCATTTCTCCCCAACTCTCCGATGATCTGCTCCAGGGACTTGCAAGCGGTGAACTGACGATCCAGGAAGCTCCCAAAAAGCGAAAAACCAGAAGAAACTTTGAGAGAAAAGGAATGCCGGGACAGAGCGAAGAATAGTTCTTGATCCGCTTCTCCTTACAGCCGAATAGCATCACGCAAAAAAAGCAGGCTCCCGCCGGACTGTTTCCAGTTCGGTGAGATCCTGCTTTTTGCTTTCCGGGAATATGCCTGCAAGCTGCAAGCCACATATTCACTCAGAATAATTTCAGAATATCAACTGTTATCATTTTGTTATCATATCGTATCTTCCAAAGCCTGGGAGCCGCATAAACACTGGTTCTCCGGAGAGTACTTTATTATTCGTACTCGACCGTTGCGGGGGGCTTGGGAGTGAAATCATAGAGGACGCGGTTGATGCCGGGAACCTCGGTGATGATCCTCTGTACCAGGTGGTCGATCAGCTCTGCGGGCAGGTGCTCGACGGTAACTTCCATGACGTCGGTGGTGTTGATGGCGCGGATGATGCAGGGCCAGTCAAAGGTGCGCTTGCCGTCCTTGACGCCGGTGGACTTGAAGTCCGGAACGACGGTGAAATACTGCCATACCTTGCCCTCGAGACCGTTCTTTGCAAACTCCTCGCGCAGGATTGCATCGGACTCGCGGACAGCTTCCAGACGGTCGCGGGTGATGGCACCGGGGCAGCGGACGCCCAGGCCGGGACCGGGGAAGGGCTGACGGTCGACCATGCCAGCAGGAAGGCCGAGGGCTCTGCCGACTTCGCGGACCTCGTCCTTGAAGAGGGTCAGGACGGGCTCTACCAGTTCAAACTGAAGATCTTCGGGAAGGCCGCCTGCGTTGTGGTGTGCCTTGATGCCGGCTTCGCTCTCCAGGATGTCGGGCCAGATGGTGCCCTGTGCCAGGAACTCAATGCCGTCAAGCTTTCTGGCTTCCTCAGCGAAGACTTCGATGAACTCGCCGCCGATGATATGTCTCTTCTCCTCGGGATCGGAGACGCCAGCCAGCTTGTCCAGGAAGCGGTCGGTCGCATCCACATAGATGAGGTTGGCATTCATCTCATCGCGGAATACCTTGATGACCTGCTCGGGCTCGCCCTTGCGGAGCAGTCCGTGGTTGACATGTACACATACCAGGTTCTGGCCGATCGCCTTGATCAGGAGGGCTGCTACGACGGAGGAATCTACACCGCCGGAGAGTGCCAGGAGAACCTTCTTGTCTCCGACCTGCTCTTTGATCTCTTTGATCTGCTCATCAATGAATGCCTGCGCCAGAGCGGGCGTATTGATTCTTTCCATGTTTTCAGGACGTCTGCGAGTCTGCATAAATAGTCGTCTCCTTTCCAGAGGGGCAATGTGAAGTAATCCGATCCGAAAGCAAGTCGTTTCCGGCACCCGTACATGTCGCCAACCGCCGGGATCTCACATGCCATTATGGTTCTTTATGGTTCGATAATGTATATTTATTATTTTTCTTAACAAAGATAGCACAAAGCAATGCTCATGAAAAGAAAAAACAATAACGATTTTCACTGCGGCCGGAGCCGCTGCATTTCAACAGGCTGTACGTGACTTTATTACATATCTTTAAGATACAGATCATACATACCACATATCTTTATTACGCAGCTTTATTATATGCAGCTTTATTATATGCAGCTTTTTTATATGCAGCTTTTTTATAGAGATGGTTTCCTGGGCTCCGGGCTTACCAGAATGTCTTTGTAGCCGAGTTTTCTCAGAATCTGCGTAATCTGCCGGTCATTTTCCCTCAACAACTGTGTCTGGGAAGAGGTTACCTCGATCATGGCATGATCGCCTCTGTGGCGGATGCGGAAATCCGAAAAGCCGAGCCCATGGAGTGCTGTCTCCGCCTCCTCGGTGCGCCGTAGATTTTCTGCCGTGAGCTGTTCGCCGGCCTGTGTACGTGTCGCAAGGCAGGCGTAGGCGGGTTTGTTCCAGGTGAAGAGCCCTGCCTCTCTGGACTGTCTGCGGATCTCTTCCTTGGTCAGGCCGCACATCCGAAGAGGCGACAGGACCCGGAGTTCCTGCAGGGCCCGCATGCCGGGCCGGTCCGAAGCATCGTCGCTGGCATTGGTGCCATCGATCAGAACGGTGTAACCATCCTCCAATGCCCTTTGCGCTACAGCGCCGAAAATCCTTTTTTTGCAGTGATAGCATCGGTCAGGCGGATTCGCTGTGACCTCCCGGCAGGAGAGAATATCCAGTTCGATGACTTCAGGAAGGATGCCCAGTGAGGAAGCAAGCCGCATCGCGTCCTCTCTCTCAAAGGCCGGCTGAAATGCAGTGCTGACATAATAGGCCTTCACTTCAGTTCCAAAGGATTTGGCTGCCCAGAGCAGAAAAGAGGAGTCCACTCCCCCCGAAAAGCCGAGTGCCGCACGGGGATGATCTGTAAAAAATTCTCTTAACGTCATTTTTTCCATTTCCCGATCAAATGCCCGATCAAAGCGTGTCAAAATGTGTTTCCCTCTCTTCCAACTCGTATTATAATACGGTCGAAGCAGAAATCAGCTGCTGCCGCAGCAGCTCACATGGATTGGAGGTCGGCAGCATGGATAAAAATAATTACAACAAGGGAAACAGCCCCCTCCAGCCGGCAGACCATGCCGGATTCAGTTCCGGCGTCAACAGCACACCGTCAGACAGTTACAGAAATGCCGGCAGTTTTTCCGGGACACCGGGCTTTGCGTCCGGGCCCATGAATGTCCCGCCCCGCACGCCGCAATCCGTAAGAGATGAGATCAGGAGAACCAGGCACAAAAAGGAATTGCCTCTCTATTTCCTGTTGATCATCCTGGGACTCATCGCTGTCGCCGTCATTCTCTTCCGCGAAACCCAGGGAGAAGGCATCCTGGTGGAACTCCGCACTGCGATCGAGGAAGTCCTGACAGAAGGCGTATCGGGATTAGAGGGTACGGAACTGTCCGCAGTCGTCGGAATGATGATACTGATACTCAGCCTGATCCTCGGTGTGGGCTCTCTGATCGCGCTGTTTGTCCTGATGCTGGTTCAGCTGTACCAGCTGTATGCAGATCAGATGTCCTATAGTATCCGGGTTTCCGAGAGAAATTTCCCGGAAATCTACGCGAAAGTCAAAGAATACACCTGGCTCCTGCACCTGAGAAAGGAACCCGAAGTCTATGTCCAGCAGATGAACGGACAGCTCAACGCCTTTTCTGCATGGGTACCCGGCAAGACCTTCATTCAGCTGAATGCGGAAATTGTCGATCTGGCCTATATGGAACACAAAGACTTTGACCCGATCTACTTTGTCATGGCCCATGAGATGGGACACATTTATCTGCACCATGTACAGATCTACTACACGATCTGGGCTGTCCTGGTGAACTTTATTCCGCTGCTCGGTACAAATATCCTGCTCCCTGCCCTGAGCCGTTCCAGGGAATATTCAGCAGATCGCGTCGCCCAGGCTCTGACCGGCGGGGTCGGGCAGGAGGACTGCATGATGCTGCTGGCGGCAGGGCGCCATGCCTACAAGTATATCGACACCAGAGAGTATCTGAGGAACATCACAGCCAATCACAACTTCATCGAACGGTTCGCGAGATGGTGCACCAACCTGGTCGCCTCTCATCCCATCACGCCCTTCCGTGTCAGGGCCATCCTGGACCCTGCCAAAAAGAGCGGCAGGCTTTTATAAATATTGACAGATGCACATGGCTGCAGACACATTACAGCGCGCAGGACCCGCAGGTGAGTCCTGCGCGCTGACTCTTTATTGAATCTCTTTTATCTTACTTATGCTGTTCAAGCCAGACAGAGGCATAGGAGCAGGTCGCACGGACCTTGCCGCCCTGTTCATGGATCTGGTCGACAGCCATCTGCACCAGTTCCGCGGCAATCCCCTGTCCCCGCAGATCATCGTTCACATAGGTATGATCGATCGTGTAGACACCAGGTGTGTACTCCGGAAAGGTGATCTCCGCCAGAATCTTTCCGTTTTCGTCTTTTCGCTTGATG
>CAMKEX010000102.1 GCA_946411695.1 uncultured Lachnospiraceae bacterium | reverse complement strand
TCAAAAAGGGACTTCCCCTGATCGACGGCCACGGCAACTTCGGCAATATCGAGGGAGACGGGGCGGCGGCCATGCGCTACACGGAAGCGCGCCTGGAGAAGATCACGGAAGAGGCCTTTCTGGCGGATCTGGACAAGGACGTGGCGGATTTCGGCCCCAACTTTGATGAGACCGAGAAGGAGCCCCTGGTCCTGCCGGTCCGCATTCCGAATTTCCTGGTCAACGGATCGGAGGGAATCGCGGTCGGCATGGCGACAAGCACGCCGCCCCACAATCTGGCGGAGGTCATTGACGCCGAGCTGGCTTTTCTGGATGATCCCGACATCTCCACCGAAGCTCTCATGCACATTCTTCCCGGGCCCGATTTTCCGACAGGCGGCATCATTGTCAACCGCGATGACCTGCCGCAGATCTATGAGACCGGCCAGGGCAGGATCAGGATCCGCGGAAAGGTGGAGACCGAGAAGGGCAGAAACGGACATATTAACCTTGTCATCACCCAGATCCCCTACACCATGGTGGGTGCGGGCATAGGAAAGTTCCTCTCGGATGTGGCGGCTCTGGCGGAGAACAAGGTGACAAACGATGTCATTGATATCACCAACCAGTCCTCCAAGGAGGGCATCCGCATTGTCATCGAGCTGCGCAAGGACACGGATGTCGAGAATTTCAAAAACCTCCTCTACAAAAAGACCCGTCTCGAGGACACCTTCGGCGTCAATATGCTGGGGATCATGGACGGACGGCCCGAGACAATGGGACTGCGCGCCATTTTGGAGGCCAGCGCGGATTTCCAGTATGAGATCGCGGGCAGAAAATATAAGACACTTCTGGAAAAGGAACAGAAAAAGCGCGAGATCCAGGAGGGCCTGATCCAGGCCTGCAACGTGATCGATCTGATCATCGAGATCCTGCGGGGATCCCGCGACCGCGCCATGGCCAAGCGCTGCCTTGTCTCGGGAGACACGGACGGGATCCGTTTCCGCTCCGACATGTCCCGGGAAATGGCCGCCCAGCTGCGGTTTACGGAAGTTCAGGCGGATGCCATCCTGGATATGCGCCTGTACCGTCTGATCGGTCTCGAGATCGAAGCCCTGATGAAGGAGCATGAAGAGACCGTCGCCAATATTTATAAATATGAGGACATCCTGGAAAACAGGAGCGCCATGACCAGGGTCATCCGCGCCGATCTCCTCTCCTTCAAAAAGAAGTACGGCCAGCCCCGCAGGACCCAGATCATCCAGGGGCAGGAAGCGGTCTTTGTCGCCAACGCGGAGGACGCGGACAGGGAGCTCGTCTTTGTCATGGACCGGTTCGGTTATGCCAAGACCATGGAGCCCGGTATTTTTTCCAGGAACGAGGCCGCCGCGAGGGAGAACTACCGCTTCTGCCTCCCCTGCAGGAGCAGCGGCAGGATCTGTCTCTTTACCAGAGAGGGGCAGCTCTACACCCTCAAGACGGCGGATCTGCCGGCAGGCAGGATGCGGGACAAGGGTGTCCCTGTCGACAACATCAGCAATTACGATTCCACAAAGGAAGAGATTCTCTACGCTGCCTCCCAGGAGGCACTGCGCCTGGAAAAGGCGGTTTTCGTGACAGAGAGCGGCATGGTCAAGGTGGTTCCGGGTACGGATTTCGATGTCGTCAAGAAGACTGTTGCGGCGTCAAAGCTTGCGCCTGACGACAGGATCGTCTTTGTTTCGCAGCTGGGAGATGCCATGTCCATTGTCCTGCAGTCCCGGAAGGGCATGTTCCTGAAGTTCCCTGTCGAGGAACTGCCGGAACAGAAGAAGACCGCCATCGGTGTCCGCGGGATCAAACTTGCGGACGGCGACATCGTCGAAAACGCATGGCTGCTCTCGCAGGGGGACAGGACGGCCGTCTCCATACACGGAACGGAGATCGACCTGACCCGCCTCCGCATGTCAAAGCGGGGAGGCAAGGGCACAAAGCGGTTCTGAACGGGATTGCCCGAAGCAGGAGAATGCATGCATTTTTATTAATACAATCTCTCTGTTTAAAATCACAAACTTTACATCGACTTTCCCATGGATGCTGTATACAATAGAAAAATGGATGAAAGACGATGACAGCCGGGGCAGACGCGGGAAAGCCGTGTGCCGCGGATCAAGATACTTAAGATACTTTTGAAAGGAAACAGTCATTATGAGAGTGATCGCAGGAAGCGCACGAAGACTCCTGCTCGTGGCACCTGCCGGACTCGATACGCGTCCGACACAGGATAAGATCAAGGAGACACTGTTTAATATCCTGCAGGTTCAGGTGCCGGGTTCTGTCTTTCTGGATATCTGCGCGGGAAGCGGGGGGATCGGCATTGAGGCCATCAGCCGGGGCGCCAGGCGGGCTTACTTTATCGAAAACGGAAGAGCGGCCATCTCCTGTATCCAGCAGAATCTTCACAAGACGGGATTTGAAGACCAGGCAGTCATCCTCAGGCAGGATGCCGTTGCTGCCCTTCGTCAGGTTCATGAGAAGGAAGTGGATCTGGTCTATATCGACCCGCCTTACAAATCGGATCTGGCGCGCAGGATCCTGATCGCGCTGGACGGCCAGTCCTATATTACGGAAGAGACCTGCATTGTTGTGGAAACGGATTACGACAGCGATTTTTCCTTCCTTGACGAGACCGGCCTGGAAATCTACCGGGAGAAAAACTACCGGGGAAACCGCCATCTTTTTATACGCAGAAAGGAACAGTGAACAGATAATGAAAAAAGCGATTTATCCCGGAAGCTTTGATCCTGTGACGCTTGGACATATCGACATCATTCACCGCGCAGCCAGAATGTTTGACGAGGTCACTGTCTGCATCCTGGAGAACAAGGCGAAAACTCCATTGTTTTCTGTTGATGAACGTGTTAGAATGTTGCAGAAAGTATGTGAAGATATACCGAATGTCCGTGTTGATTCCTATTACGGGCTGATGGTCAACTATGCAAAGGAGATCGGAGCACATATTTCCATCAGAGGCGTACGCGCGGTTTCGGATTTTGAATACGAACTTCAGCTTGCACAGACGAACAGAATGCTTTCCAACGGAGATATGGACACAGTTTTCCTGACAACGTCCGCAAAGTATTCCTATTTGAATTCTTCGGGCGTCAAGGAAATCGCCGCTTTCGGCGGTGATATTTCCAAGTGCGTGACTCCCTATGTGGAGGAACTGGTCTGGGAGAAGCTCCGTGAGAAGAAAAAGGGGAATCAGTAACGATCCACGTTACGGCAATCTCATTTTGACGTGAACTGTTACGAACGAATTATAGGGAAATCAGGTTAGGAGAAAAATATGAGCAGTAAGATTGAACAGCAGATTGATCAGATCGAAGATTTTATCGACAGCTGCCGCTATCAGAAGTTTTCCAAGACGAACATCATCGTCGACAAGGATGAACTGGACGGACTCCTCGAAGAGCTGCGTGCCAGGACTCCGGAGGAGATCAAGCATTATCAGAGGATCATCAACAATAAAGAGGCGATTCTCGAGGACGCCAGACGCAAGGCTGACGAACTGATCAATGAAGCCACCATCCATACCAACGAGCTGGTGAGTGAGCACGAGATCATGCAGCAGGCTTATGCCCAGGCTGACCAGATCGTTCGCCTCGCACAGCAGCAGGCGGAAGAGATCGTCGACCGCGCTGTCGTCGAGGCTAATGCATACAGAAATTCTGCCTCCCAGTACATGGATGACATGCTGGGTCAGCTCGAGGAGAACACGACACAGTCCCTCGAGAGCCTGACAGCAATCTTCGCGAATTTCCACAACAGCCTGAGCGGCTATATTGATACCATTCGCGAGAACCGCACCGAGCTTCTTCCTCAGAACGAGGAGATCCTGGCGCAGGAAGCTGCAGAGCAGGATTATGCGGACATGCCGGAGGAATGATTCTCTGACACCGCAGGAAACCGATTGCATTGAAGAGTAGAACAGATTAAGCCCGGACTTGCTGTTTGGCATGGCGCCGGGCTTTTCTTTCGTGAGAAAACTTTTTCCGGCTGCAGGTGCTCCGGCATCTGTGCTGTCCTTTGGGCAGGCAGAACCGGAGAGAAGATCAGGTACTGTTTCATGAAAAAAGGAACCTTTGGATATCTCAAGAATGCGAGGCAAAAATCTCTGATCAAGTCCGGACTCTTTCTGGCAGCAGTCCTGATCGTCTATTTTGCCGCCTTCTTTCACTACAAAACAAATAAGAATGTCTTTTCCATCCTGGCAGCCGTGGGTGCTCTGCCGACCGGCCGCAGTATTGTGCTCAGTATCATGCTGCTGCGGGCAAAGAGTGCCTCGGAGAGAGTCTTTGAGGCTGTGGAGAAGGTCAGGGGGCTTCCTGAGGGCTGCTCCGGCTATGACCTGTATCTGACAGGCTATGAAAAGTCCTTCTCCCTCAGCCATGCGGCTGTCCTGGACAGGACGGTCGTCGGACTGACAGAAGATGAGAAGACGGACTGCGCTCTTTGCGAAAAACATATCCGGGACATGGTGCGCAAGGACAGCCACGTGGGATATGAGACCCGTGTCTACAGGGACCTGGCCGGGTATACAGAGGAGCTGGAAAAACTCTCCGCCGCCGAATCCGACCCGGAGGACCGCGCGGTCATGAATATGCTTTTCGGCATTTCCCTGTAAACTGTAAATTTGAATATACAGCCGGATCTTTCCTTTGAGGAAGGGAGTTTGGAATCTATGCAGGAAATACTGGTCAGTCAGGAGGAGAGCGGTCAGCGCCTGGATAAATTTCTCCGGAGAAGACTGCCTCTGGCGCCTTCTTCCTTTATTTATAAGATGCTCCGCAAAAAAAATATCACCCTGCGGGGCAAAAAAGCGGACGGAAGCGAAAAAGTGGAGACGGGGGACAGCGTGAAGCTCTTCCTCTCGGAGGAGACCATCCTCAGGTTCAGCCCTTCCCGTGACAAAGAGGAAGCGGCCAGGGAGGCTGAGGAGGCGGAAAGAGCCTACAGAAATCTGCAGCCCCTGCTGGGGCCCTCACCGGTCCTGTACGAGGACAGCAATATCCTGGTGGTTCGAAAGCCCTCCGGAGTACTCTCTCAGAAAGCGGACCGCGCGGATGTCTCCATGAATGAGTGGCTGCGCGGCTATCTGGCACACAGGAGCAGGGACTGCGGGCAGGACGCAGCGGAGTCTGTCCCGTTCAGGCCCTCCGTGTGCAACCGCCTTGACCGCAACACAGGAGGGATTCTTCTCTGCGCCAAAACGCTGCCGGGCAGCAGAGCGCTCTCTGCAGTCATCCGGGACAGGGTCATCCGCAAGACCTATACAATGGTGGTCCACGGCAGGGTCTCCCAAGAGGGCGTCATTGACAATGAACTGGTCAAAGACCGCGGGCAGAACCAGGTGCGCGTCGCGGACGGGGAAAGTGCTGGTCCTGATCTGTTCAGAAGACATGCAGTGACTGTCTACCGGCCTGTGAAAGCCGGGAAAAGAGCTTCGCTTGTGGAGGCGGACCTGATCACCGGCCGCTCTCATCAGCTGCGTGTCCATATGGCTTCCATCGGACATCCGATCGTCTTGGACCCCAAATACGGAGACCGCAGCCTTGACCGCGCTCTGCTGCGCAGGATGCCGGGCCGGCGGAGCGGGCAGCTCCTGTGGTGCTCGGAGGTCTTTTTTCCGGAAACATTCCCGGAGTCAGCCCATGCTGCCGGGATCCGGGAGGTTCTGCAGCCGGTCGCCGGACGCGTCTTTTCCTGCCCTCCTCCCGGCTGGTGGGGGGACCTGTGCGGCACAGAACAATGAAAAGTATCAGTAAATGGAATGATATTCGCAGGAGACGGATGAAGGAAAAAAGATGGCAACCTGGAAAACAAGGGGACTGCGCGGTTCCCTGCTGGAAGATCTGATCAACCGCACCAATGATAAATACAGGGAGCAGGGCCTTGCCCTGATCCAGAAGGTTCCCACGCCGATCACCCCCATGCAGATCGATCAGGAGTCCAGACACATTACCCTTGCCTATTTTAATCAGAAGAGCACAGTGGACTACATCGGTGTAGTCCAGGGGATCCCGGTCTGTTTCGATGCCAAGGAATGTGCGGGAAGTACATTCAGTCTGCAGAATGTACATGAACATCAGGTGCAGTTCATGCGCGAATTTGAACAGCAGGACGGAATTGCCTTCTTTCTGATCTATTTTTCCCGTGAAAATATGTTTTATTATCTGCCCCTGCGCACCTTTATGCCCTTTTGGGACCGGGCACAGGCGGGGGGACGGAAGAGCTTCCGGCTCGATGAGCTTGACCCGGACTGGACGATCCCGGAAGAGCAGGGGATCATGGTTCCCTACCTGGATATGCTCAACAAGGATCTCCAGGAGCGGGACTGAAGCTTAAGCCCGAATCCGGCGGCTGCGAACAAAAGGGACTGTCTTTCTGCTGTGAAAAATCATTTGACAAGGCGGCCGGTGCCTGTGTATACTGCACATGGTTTATCGTGCTACCGAATTATCACGTTAACGCATTAAAGCGACACCGAAGACTGCTTCCCCGGCACAGGCTGCCGCTGCATCAGTTTCTTTCAGCAAGTGCAAAACAGAAGATGGGATGAGACAAATGGATTTGAACAATGAACTGCTCCATACACCCGACGGAATGCGGGATACCTATGGAACAGAAATGGCAAAAAAGAACGCGATCATGAAGAGGATCCGCAGCAGGATCCGCCTCTATGGATATGAAGAGATCCAGACTCCCACGATTGAGTTTTATGATGTCTTCTCCAGCGAGGTCGGCACGACTCCTGTCAAAGAGCTCTACAAGCTCCTGGACAATGAAGGGAATCTCTTGGTCCTGCGGCCTGACTTTACGCCCTCTGTGGCCAGATGTGCCGCAAAATATTTCTCCGATGAGACGGCCCCCATCCGCTTTACATACGCGGGCAGTGTCTTCGGCAATACTTCGAGCCTGCAGGGAAAGCTCAGCGAGACCATCCAGATGGGTGCGGAGCTGATCAATGCTCCTTCTGTCTGTGCGGACGCGGAGATCCTGGCTCTTCTCATAGACTCACTGCTGCAGGCCGGACTGACCCAGTTCCAGATCAGTGTGGGCAATGTGGATTATTTCAAGGGAATCTGCCAGTCGGTGGGTCTGGATTCCAGGACAGAGATGCAGCTGCGCGACACTCTCTCGGGCAAGAATTATTTTGCCGCGGAGGAGCTTCTCCGAAGCCAGGGATTTGACCGCGCTACCAGAGACCTCTTCCTGAAGGCGACACGTTTTGTGTCCACCAGGGAAGAACTTGCCGGTTTCCTCAGGGACGACATGCATCCCCAGGCAAGGGCAGCCATCGAGCGTCTGATCAAGCTCAGTGAGCTGATGGATGCCTACGGATTCTCCGGCTATATCAGCTACGATCTGTCTCTTCTGAGCAAATACCGCTATTACACCGGAATCGTATTCAAGGGATATACCTACGGCGCAGGCGAGGCCATTGCCTCCGGCGGCCGCTACGACGGGCTCCTGGCCCACTACGGCAAGGACGCCGCCGCCATCGGTGTCATGATCCAGCTCGACCTCCTCATGGAGGCGCTCCGCCGCCAGGGGATCGGGGTTGAGACTGAGGCCGTTGCGCAGAAGATCCGCATGGAGGAGAGCGGCTGTGCCGAACAAATCCGCAGGGCCATGGCTCTCAGAAGCGAAGGAAAAGCCGTAATACTGGAATAAAGGAAAGAACAGTGAACATCATTTCCCGCGCAGGCAGTTCTGTGCGGCTTTGAGGAAAAAGGTATGCAGTATCTGACAATAGCCCTCACCAAGGGACGTCTGGCCGGACAGACCATGGAACTTTTTGAGAAGGCCGGATTTTTTTGCGAAGAACTCAAGGACAAAAAGTCCCGCAAGCTGATTTTTACCAACGAGGAGCAGAAGCTTCGCTTTTTCCTGTCCAAGGGACCGGATGTTCCCACCTATGTGGAATACGGCGCGGCGGATATCGGGATCGTGGGATCGGATATCATCCTGGAGGAACAGCGCCGCTGCCATGAGGTCCTGGATCTGGGATTCGGAAAGTGCAGGATGTGCGTGGCGGGCCCGCCCGAGGCAAGGGAGCTTCTCAAGCACCACGAGATGATCCGCGTCGCCTCCAAGTATCCTAATATTGCCAAGGAATATTTTTACAACCGCAAGCATCAGACCGTCGATATCATCAAGCTCAACGGATCCGTGGAACTGGGTCCCATCGTGGAGCTTGCAGATGTCATCGTTGATATCGTCGAGACCGGCTCCACACTGAAGGCAAACCGCCTGGAGGTGCTGGAGGAAGTCCTGCCCATCTCTGCGCGGATGATCGTCAATCAGGTCTCCATGCAGATGAAGACACAGCGGATCCGGGACATGATCGACAGAGTGAGAGACTGCCTGGTGTAAGGCACAGGAGGAATGGAAATGGCCCGTATGAGGATTATGAAGCTGACGGAAGACACGCGCGCGGGCGCTCTCGAGGCGCTTGTGGGACGCAGTCCGTCCGGCTATTCGGAATATGAGAAAACAGTGCGGGACATCATCGATGATGTCCGTGCCCGCGGCGATGAAGCTGTTTTTGAACTTGAGGAAAAATTTGACAAGTGTGTCCTGACAAAAGAGACCGTCCGGGTCAGCAGGGAGGAGATCGACGCCGCCTACGCGGAGCTGACACCCGGGTTCGTGGAGGTCATCCGCAGGGCGGCTGACAATATCCGCGCCTATCACGAGAAGCAGGTTACCCAGAGCTGGATCACGACGACAGAGGAAGGGATCATTCTCGGCCAGAAGGTCACTCCCATTGATATTTCGGGCTGTTACGTGCCCGGCGGCAGAGCGGTCTATCCCTCCAGCGTCCTGATGAACGTGGTCCCCGCCAAGGTGGCGGGTGTGGGGCGCATCGTCATCGCGACACCTCCCAACGCAGACGGCAAGGCCGCGGCGGGAACGATCGTGGCGGCGGATATTGCCGGCGCGGACGAGATCTACAAGGTGGGCGGCGCCCAGGCGATCGCGGCCATGGCCTACGGCACGCAGTCCATTCCCCGGGTCGACAAGATCACCGGCCCCGGCAATATTTTCGTCGCTCTGGCCAAAAAGGAATGCTTCGGCGTGACGGGCATCGACTCCGTCGCCGGGCCCAGTGAGATCCTGGTGATCGCGGACAAAACTGCCAACCCCCGCTATGTCGCGGCGGATCTTCTGTCCCAGGCGGAGCACGATCCCATGGCCAGCGCCATTCTGCTCACCACCGATCAGGGGATCGCGGAGGCGGTCGCAGAGGAAATCGACCGCTTTATCGAAAAACTCCCCCGCACGGAGATCATCTGTCAGTCCATTGAGAACTACGGATATATTTTTGTCGGAGAGACTATGGATGACCTGATCGATGCGGCCAATACCATTGCCTCCGAGCATCTTGAGATCATCACGGAGAACGCCTTCGAAGTCATGACCAGGATCCGTCATGCGGGCGCCATCTTCCTGGGCAGCTATTCCTCCGAGCCGCTCGGCGACTACTACGCAGGACCCAACCACATTCTGCCCACCAACGGCACGGCCAGATTTTTCTCCCCTCTGGGTGTGGATGCCTTCATCAAGAAGAGCAGCATCATTTCCTATTCGAAGGATGCCCTGCGCCGTGTCCACAGGGATATCGAGATCTTTGCAGAGAACGAGGGTCTGTACGCACACGCCAATTCCATCAGCGTGCGCTTTGAAGAAGAGTGAAAAAACGCTCGATAGCATTTTTTCACTCCGGATGTTTTGCCGCGGGGCGGCATGGTCGGAAAGAGTGAAACAGACTCTGAACAGGCAGGTAAAATCAGGAACAGACGAATAAGAAGGAGCAGGCACAATGCGAAACGCTATCATCAACAGGAATACTGGTGAGACACAGATCCGGATCGGGCTCGAGCTCGACGGGAAGGGCACCGCGGACCTGGGCGGCGGCACAGGGATCGGCTTTTTTGATCATATGCTGAACGCGTTCGCGCGCCACGGCCTTTTTGATCTCGACATCGAGGCAAAAGGCGACCTGGAGGTGGACGGCCACCATCTGGTGGAGGACACCGGTATTGTCCTGGGCAATGCCATCCGGGATGCGGCCGGGGATAAGGCCGGCATCCGCCGCTACGGCTATTTCGTGCTCCCCATGGATGAGGCACTGGTACTGTGTGCCGTAGACCTCTGCGGACGTCCCTACTTTGTCATGGATTTTGCAAACGGCAAAGACGGATTCAGCACTCCTATGGTAGGGGGATTTGACACGCAGCTGGTCAGGGAATTCTTCTATTCTGTATCCTATGCCGCAGCCATGAATCTGCATTTTAAGATCCTGTCCGGCGAGAATGACCATCACATCATCGAGGCCATGTTCAAGGCTTTTGCCAAGGCCCTCGATATGGCGACGCAGAAGGACCCCAGGATCGAAGACGTACTGAGCACCAAGGGCTGTCTGTAAAAGGATAGTGAGTATAAGAGGAGAAACTGATCATGAGCAATGGAAAAGGCATTTATCCCTGCATCTGGCTTCTGAGAGGGAAGGCAGTCAGGGGATTTGACAACGATGAAGTAATGGCTGAAGATCCCGCAGAGCTGGTCAGATCCTATGCGGCCTCCGGCGCGGACGGTGTGATCCTCTTTGACCGCTCCAAAACGGATGCGGAACATGACGCGGCCATAGACCTGATCCGGAAGATCTGTGAAGAGGGCGGCGTTCCCGTGATCGGTGCAGGCAACATCCGCCGCATGGAGGATGTCAAGAAGCTGATCTACGCAGGCTGCGAGCTCGCGGCACTCAATCTGTCCAAGGAGAGCAACCGCCTGCTGGCCCGAGAGGTCTGTGAGCGCTTCGGCAAAGAGCGCATAGCGGGCTGCTACAGGACCGGCGAGAACCTTGAAAAAGAGTGGGAGAAGCTCTCGCCCTGGCTGGCCATGCGTGTCCTTCTGGACGGGGAGAACCTGGAGACAGGGGAAGCGGAAAGCGCTGAAGATCAGTCCGGTGCCGGGCAGATCCCTGTGATCGCCCTTGTGGATGATCCTGCCGGGGAAGCGCTCGTCTCAAAACTCCGGGCTTCCAACGTGGCTGCCGTGTCGGGCTGCAGCGTCAACCGCCTCGTCAGCGAAGGCGAAGAAGCCGTAAAGGCAGCGCGCGCACAGTTCTGCGAAGCCGGGATCGAGATGGAGACGCACAAAAAAGCCGCCTTCACTTGGGACGATTTCAAAAAGGGCCCTGACGGACTTCTGCCCGTCGTAGTACAGGAGGACGCCACCGATCAGGTGCTCATGGTCGCCTACATGAATGAAGAGGCCTACAAGCTGACTGTCGAGACCGGGAAGATGACCTATTATTCCCGGAGCCGCAGGTCCCTCTGGATCAAGGGAGAGACCAGCGGTCATTTCCAGTATGTCCGCTCTCTCTACGGAGACTGCGACATGGATACCCTGCTGGCCCGCGTCGTCCAGATCGGTGCTGCCTGCCATACGGGAAGCCACTCCTGCTTCTTTAATCAGGTGACGGAGCCCAAAATGAACGCGCGCCGCACCGCCCCCGTCGGGGATGTCCTGCGCGAGGACTACAGGACCATCATCGACCGCAAAGAGAACCCCAAAGAGGGATCCTACACCAATTACCTCTTTGACAAGGGCATCGACAAGATGCTTAAAAAACTCGGCGAAGAGAATACGGAGATCATCATCGCGGCCAAAAACCCCGCGGAGAACGAGATCATCTACGAGATCGCCGATTACCTCTATCACCTGGAAGTCGTCATGGCCGAGAAGGGTGTGGACTGGGACGATATTACCCGCGAACTGGTCCGCAGACAGAAAAAAGGATAAGAGCAAAAGGGTGAGTCAGAGGGGATGTTTGTCTCTGACTCACTTTTTGAAAAATATATTGACAAACCAAATATTGTCTGCTATTTTTACTGAGTATGCCGCTTGATGAGGCT
>CAMKEX010000101.1 GCA_946411695.1 uncultured Lachnospiraceae bacterium | reverse complement strand
TCGGACGGCAGCCCCCGCTATGCCCTGGTCTGCTCGATGGCGGGCGTCGTCCTGAATTTTATCCTGGATTATCTCTTCCTGTTTCCTCTGAATATGGGCATTGCGGGCGCAGCGATCGCGACGGTCCTGGGACAGGTCGCATCCGCGATCCTGGTCGTCGTATATCTGCTTCGCTTCAAAACAGGGAAGCTCCTGAGGCATCATTTTGCCGTGACAAGAAGCAAGATTACCCAGATTATGACAATCGGAGCGGCGGGCAGCCTCAACCAGGCGGCCATGCTGGTCATGAATCTGGTCCTCAACAGCTCCCTGAGCCATTACGGTGCCCTATCCGAATACGGCGGGAGCGAAGCACTGGCAGCCGCCGGCGTCGTCACAAAGGTCAATTTCCTCTTCTACTCCACCATCATAGGCTGCAGCATAGGCGGACAGCCGATCATGGGCTTCAATTTCGGAGCCAGGAATTACAGGAGAGTAAAAGAGACCGCCTATATGATCTACCGCTACGCATTTGTCATCGGCGCGCTGGAGACGCTCTGCTTCTGGCTTTTCCCTTATCAGATCCTGAGTCTGTTCGGCAGCAGTGCCGGGGGCTATGAAGCCTTTGCCCTGCGCTATATGCATGAATTTATGCTGCTGGTCATTCTGGCAGGCGTCCTGCCCGTTTCCATGAATGCCATGGTCTCGATCAAAAAACCGATCAACGGCATCATCATCTCACTCTCCAAACAGCTGGTGCTCATTGTCCTGCTGCTCATCCTGCCCCGCTTTATGGGTATCGACGGCGTGCTGATCACAGGACCGGTCGCAGATTTCCTGGTGGCCGTCGCCGCGTTTACCGTAGTCCGCAGGGCTTTCAGCCAGTTGGGGCAAAACAGTTGAGGCAGGGGACGGTCCTTTTGTATCTGTCCCCTTGTCCAATCAGGACAAGGGGACAGATACAAAAGGACCGTCCCTCTTCACTCACCTAAATAGATCTCAACATTCCTGTCCACAGGCTCCAGGTCATAGGGCCATTCAATGAGGCGGACATTGTTTTCCCCGCAGAGTTTCTTCTTCTGGCTGTCGAGTTCCTGTCTGGCCAGGAGAGCCTCCTCTCCGCCGAAAAATTCAACCGGATGAAAATGCTGGATTCCCTGATATTCGACCGCTGTGTGCAGCGACGGAATATAGAGATCGAGGCTCTGGCGTCCCAGCCAGGCCGGCCGGTACTGGTAGAGGGTGTCCGGATATTTTTTCCGCACCGCGTGAAACAGGGTCAGTTCGTGTTTCCATTTTGGCCTGATGATCCCGTCCGCAGTGAGTTTTGTCCTGATCTTTGTGCGCTCCAGCCTCCAGTCAGTGCGGTAACCGTCCTTTTCTTCATAGAGGGCCAGATCCGTATACCACCATTGAAAAAAGGGCATGATGGTCCGGGTCAGGCTGAGAAAAAACTCAAGCTCGGAAGAAAAGTAACCCGCCTCCAGAATGTGTTCAATATTGCGCCGCACGTAAACGGTCTTGGCCGGATTATGGCAGAAAGGGAGATTTCCCTGGTAGCGGGCCAGCCGGTCCGGAAGATAGGGGGAGCGCAGGACCATGCCGTCTTCCCGCAGATGAGTCTGATACCACAGAAAAGGATAGTCATACAGAGAGTATCCCCCGAACAGATCTCCTGAGCCGTTCGTATACAGCAGGTGGAACATCAGCAGAACAGTGTCCATGTCTCTTTTGTCAAACACGGCCAGATAGTGGATCTTCTCTTCATCCGGAAACAGATTCCTGACCGGCCGCAGGTCTGCAGCCTTTTTGCAGACCTCCATCACAACGAAAAACTGCGACACAAAGCTCTCGGGAAAAAGAAAGCAGGCATTGCGGTCCGTGTCAATGCCCGTAAACTGTTCCATAAAAGCTTTCACATAGGGATTTTCCATGCCGGGATCGGACTGAGCAGACTGTTCAGATCCCTCCGATCGGCCGGACCGCTCTGAATAGTCTGACTGATCAGATGACTTTGATCGCCCCGGCTGCTTGGACTGTCCCGGCTGATCCGGCCGGTTGGTCTGTTCCGGCCGTCCGGGCAGCCGCGACTCTTCTGTCTTTTCGATCAGCCTTTTGGTGGCATACCTGTAGGGAAGGTCCGCCCAGGAGAGCTGCACGAGAAAGCGTTCATAGTGATTCGATTCATATTCCTCCCGCACATCCTCATAGTCCCCCTGCCATGACGTGTGTTCCTCTAAAAGAGCGTCCATCGTCGAAAACGTGGACATTTCATGGTACTGGGGGTACCTCTCCCACAGCATATCAAGCCTGTCAAAAGAATAGTCTGTAACAGTCTTTTCGTGGATCGGCGGGTACAGGTTCCCCTGGTCCCCGCATACATCTTTTTTCATAATGTTTCCCGGTAAATCTGATCTGTTGGTACAGTCTTTGTTTTATTTATTGTAGCAAAACAGGACTTCTCTCACAATCTGCGGCTGTTTCCCGTATTCTCCCCGAGAGTTCTCCCGGCACAAGATCAGAATGTTCTTTCCTGTCTTTCCCGGGACAGCAAAGAATATTTCGTTCTTATCGCATTATTTGCATAAACCAATTTTATATTTTAAACAGTAAACAATATATTCACGAACCAAAAAACGTTGACAGTTCAAGTTCACAGCTTTACAATAGACGAAAAATTTTAATAGTAAACCTGCCATGAATGAAGACATCACTACGGATCGTGCAGTGATTATTCATCCTTGACCTGGTATTTGTGTAAAAGAAAGGATACTGACCGAATGAGAAATTTTATATTCGTGTCGCCGCATTTTCCTGTAAACTATCGTAATTTCTGCATTCAGCTCCATGCCAACGGAGTAAATGTACTGGGGATCGGGGATACTCCCTACGATTCCCTCGATTATACACTGCAGGGAGCCCTGACAGAGTATTATCGGGTCAACTCCATGGAAAACTATGACGAGATGTACCGCGCGGTCGCCTTTTTCTGTTTTAAATACGGAAAAATCGACGGACTCGAGAGCAATAATGAGTACTGGCTGGAGCAGGACGCCAGGCTGAGGGAGGATTTCAATATCCCTGGAATGAGACCGAAGGAGCTCTCTGTTATAAAGCGCAAATCCGGCATGAAAAATTTCTATGCCCAGGCGCAGGTTCCCTGTGCCCGTTTTCACCTGGTGACAGATCTTGCGGAGAGCCTTGCCTTTATCCAGAAGGTAGGTTATCCGGTAATCGTAAAACCGGACAACGGTGTCGGAGCTGTCGATACTTTTAAGGTCAGCAATGAAGAGGAACTGAAGCGTTTTCATGAGACGGCTCACAGACACGTCCAATACATTATGGAAGAGTTTATCCCCGGAGATATCTATTCCTATGACGCCATCATCGACAGTAAAGGGCAGCCTCTCCTGGAGACGGGAAATCACACCATGGAATCGATCATGGATACCGTGAACACTCTGGGCAGCAGTGTCTTCTACATTGAGAAGCAGATCAAAGACGACCTGCGCGAAGCAGGCCGCAAATGTGTGGCAGCATTCGGCGTCAAAAGCCGTTTTATTCATTTTGAGTTTTTCCGTCTGACACAGGATCACGACTATCTCGGCAAAAAGGGGAGCGTGGTCGCCCTGGAGGTCAACCTGCGTCCTTCCGGCGGATTCACGCCGGATATGATCAACTTTGCCAACAGCACAGATGTCTACAAGGACTGGGCGGACATGGTCGCGTTTGACAACATAAGGTCCAGGGAAGGGGCGGTCAAATATTACTGCGTATCTGTGGGACTGCGGGACAGCCGCAGCTACGTGCATACCCCCGAGGAGATCCACAGAGAATATGCCAACCGGATCGTTCTGGAACAGCGCCTTCCGGACGTGCTGGCCATCGCAATGGGAGATACCCTCTATCTGGGAAAATTTGCAGAAAAAGAGGAAATGGACGGATTCATCCGGTTCCTGACACAGGAAAAATGAAGATTGGGGACGGTCCTTTTGTATCTGTCCCCTTGTCCAATCAGGACAAGGGGACAGATACAAAAGGACCGTCCCCCTTCTTCACAGGCACTTCCTGATCAAATCTCTGTTAAAATCCAGACGGATTGCCCGCGGCACCATCTCCAGTTCAAACCTGTCGGAAAGAATGGGCTCCCCGTCGATATTAGCCTTAAAAGGCCTGTCGGAGGAGACAAGCAGCCTGTCCGTCTCATAGATTTTCAAGTCCGGAGACCCCAGATGCCGGGCGTTTTTCATCTTCAGGATCAATCGCGCCATACGGAATTTGTGCAGGGCGCCCGCCTCCAGGACATCCATCTTTCCATCGTCCAGGGAGCTGTGGGGAGACACATGATAACCACTTCCATAGTACCTGCAGTTAGCGGCAATCACCGTGGCAAAATTCCCTTCCCGGACCTCTCCATTGCTTTCAACGCGGAGCCGGCGTCCTCTCTTATATCTCAAAAAGTGACCGATGACACCTGCATTAAAGCGCATGGTCCTTGGGATCCAGCGGCTGTGGATAAAAGTGTCATCATTTGCAATGTCCGCGTCAATGCCAAAACACGCAACATTGATACAGTACCTGTCGTTGACCCGGATGAGATCCACTTCGTGGATGCCGTTTTCCATACTCTCCATGCAGGTCCTGCAGAAGTCGTTTCCGGTACCGTGAGGGATAAAAGAGAGAATATTCCCTGTACCGACAATGGCATTCAGCACATGGTTGATGGAGCCGTCCCCGCCGATTGCCGTAATGACATAGTCCTTGTCCTTGAATCTCTCCAGTGCTTTATGGGCATCCTCCGGCGTGTCATTGACGACAAATTCATAGTCCCGGCCCATCTCTTCGGACACTTCCTTTAGTTTTGCCATCATCTCTTTGCTCTTATGGTGCAGCTGGAACCGGTTGATCAGATATACATAATGCAGCATGTTTGCAGTATAAACCTCCATACACAGATTATCGGGTACAAGTCACATTGATCAGATATGAACTGACCCAATATAAGAAGTATAGTACAGTTTCCGGCCCTTTGCCAGTAAAAGGACTCCTGGTCCTCATAGACCAGGAGTCCTTCTATTGCCATACAAGTGCCACGCAGGCAAAAACAGTTTCAGTTCGTTTTATCCTGACAGGTAACAGTATCAGCCCTCTTCGGGCGCCTCATCCACATCCATTTTGGCGCGGATGATCTTCTTAGTGGCGTTTTTGACAAAGGGATACTTGCGCACTTTCAGGGTGGTGATGGCGCGGTAGAGCGGCTGGGTCTTGTTGTAGTCGTCGAGGATTCCCTGCAGCTGTGCCGCGACGTCCTCGGGAGAAAGTCCCCTGGCTTCCACAACGTCGGGATCCGGATAGATCCGTGCCGCAAGTCCGTTTTCTTCGCCGCTGATGACGACCTCTCCGACCAGGTCATGGGTCAGCATGACATTTTCGATCTCCTCGGGGGAGACATTCTCTCCGTTGCTGAGGATGATGAGATTCTTCAGGCGGCCTGTGATGTAAAGGTAGCCGTCTTCATCCATGCGTCCCAGATCGCCGGTGCGGAGCCAGCCGTCGGAGAAGGCTTCTTCGGTCTCTTTGGGCATCTTGTAATAGCCCTTCATGACATTGGAGCCCTTGACCTGGATCTCACCGTCCACAAAGCGGACCTGCATGTTGGCCAGGACTTTCCCGACGGAACCCGGCCTGTTGCCGGTCTGCCCGTTGGAGCTGATCGTAGGGGAGCATTCGCTCATTCCGTATCCTTCACAGACCTTGATCCCGTACTCTTCAAAGAGACTGATATAGGCAGGATCCAGATGCGCGCCGCCGGAGAAAATGTACTCCAGGTTTTCTCCCATCAGCTGCTTCCCGATCTCGGGTTTGGGCAGATCAGATTCAATGGCGGCAAGCCTCTTGCCGATGGTCTCGATCATGAGCGGCACCATCAGAAGGACCTGGGGCTTCACTTTACCGATGTTCCTGACCATGTGGAGCAGTGAATCATTGATATAGAGAGTCGCTCCGAGAGAGAAGCCTTTGAGCCAGTCCATGACCAGACAGTAGGCGTGGTGGACAGGCAGGACGGAGAGCATGGTCGTGCCGGGATCGAAGGTGACGACCACATTTGTCACGTCGTCATAGAGATTGCGCTGGGTCAGCATGACGCCCTTGCTCTTTCCGGTCGTGCCGGAAGTAAAAATGATGGTGCAGACATCATCGGACAGAGGGCGTTTGTCCTCCGCAACCGCGGCTCCGTCTTCTCCGGAAATGAATTCCGCAAAGGAGACAATGGTGGAATCCTCCGGCGAAGGATTCCCGTCAAGGACCACAAAGAGCCGTACGGCAGGGCAGCTTTCTTTTACAGTATCGATCATGGATGCCAGTTTCGGGGCAATGAAGAGCGCCTCGGAATCCGAGCGGTTGATCAGATCACAGAGCTCCATGGGCGGGAGCATGGGGTCGAGCGGCACGGCGGTGATCTTTGTGCTGACGATTCCCAGATAAGAGGCGATCCACTCGTAAGAGCTTGTGCCGATCATGGCCACCTGTTTTCCCTCAAAACCGTTCTTCAGGAGAGCTCCGGCAACCTTGTTTCTATCCTCGTTCAGCTCCCGATATAACTTCTCGGGAATCTGTTTTTTTACGATCCATCTGACCGCCGGGTACTCGGGGTATTTCGCGACCGTATTTTCCAGCAGGCTGGCAATGATGTGTCCATCGTCCATACTTATTTCTCCTATGATTAACACACAGTCTGTGTTTGGTATACAGTCTTTTTCTCCTGCTCCGCTTTATTCTTCAAAAAGGGTGTTCATATACTCCAGAGCCTCTCCGATCGTAGTGATACGGATGGCTTCCTCCTCTTCCAGCTCCACATCAAAGGTATCTTCCAGATCGCCCAGGTAAGTCATGAAGCTCAGGGAATTAAAGCCCAGATCCTCACGGAAACGCATATCTTCAGTAATCTCAGATGGATCCTTATCGCAGTACTTTGCTACAATTTCCAGAAATTCTTGCTTCTTATCCATGCGGTATCCTCCATTTTTATTGCGTGTTTTTGACGCTCTGCATTAAACAGGGCGAAGTGGCTCACATTTAACGCTCTCGGATTTTTTACACCGTGCTGATGAGTTCTCCGATCGTGACATCTGGTTCATCCACACCGCGGAACATCATCTTCATCATGTAGTAGTACAGCCTCTGAATATCATCATAGGACAGAACCGCCTTCTGATAGTGATAGTCAAAGATGAGGCCGCCGTCATTGGAGCTGTGGGTGACAGTCAGGTAGATCCTCTTGGTGGCAGCGCCGTTGGGGTACCAGACGGAACGGGTTTTGATCCCCGCCAGATGCTCGTTCTGCATACGGACAGGCATAGGCTGATAAGTCAGGGACATGGAGATATACTCCGTGTTGTCCGGTGCGCCGTAGAGCTCCTTGAGCATTTTGTCCACCGCCACGGGATCATAGTTGCAGTGGAGATAGATCTTGTTCTGGACATTCTGGAGTTCATAAAGAGCATCCAGGAACTCCGTATCCGGACTGATGATGGTGCGCAGAGGGAAGGACAGGACCCGGCTGCCTCCGCAGGTCCACTCTGCCTGGGTGGAGCGGCGGGAGACGAAGTTGCGGAGAGTAATGTCATCCTGACCTCCCATGGCCTTGGAAAGATAGGTCCGCATGGTCAGCAGGATCAGGTTGGTCATGGAAACGCCGTGCATCATGCAGAAGTCCATGAGTTTCTGGGTAGCTTCGGGCTCCAGATGAAAGTCCGCAACACCGACAGAGCGGTCTTTTGTCTCCACATCCGCAGCGCGAAGGGATTTGTCCCCGTGCGCTCTCCGGCTCTCCTGCAGAATGCGGGAGCCTTTGATATCGGAATAGATCGGTTCACCGTTCTCCGTCAGATAATCGCGCCAGAATTTCTCGTCCTTGGCCCGGCGCTTTTCGTTCTTGGCTTTTTTCAGATCACTGATCAGAACTTCTTCGAAGGAAGCGAGGGGCTTGGGATACTCAGACCCGAAACGGTAATGGCAGTAAAGCTCCATGATGTCATTGACCATCACGATGAGGCCGGAGGAATCAACCAGGCGGTGATCGATGTGGATATACATGCCGTTGTAGCCTTCCGGCATCCTCACCATAGTGATTTCCACCATGGGGATCTCAGGCTCATTGAACTCCTCATAGGTCTTTTCCTGTAAAAAGGCATCGGCTTCGCTCATGGTGCGGTCTGACAGATCCAGGAAGGGAACGTCGCGGTCATCCCGGTCCGCAATGTACTGCTGTACATTTCCGTCTTTATCCGGGGCAGTGAACCGGAGGCGAAGGCACTCGTAGCGCCTGAACTCATCCTGAATGCATCTCTTCAGAAGATTGAAATCAATCTCTGTCTGCAGACCGGAAAAAACACTGATGTTGCAGCAGCGCTGGGTGCCGGTTTCACGAATGGGCAGATACTGCAGCATCTGACCTACGTCCAGGGGATAAAGTTTTTTCTCCATGTTGTTCCTCCTCGTTCTTTTTTAATGCCGGACTATCCGTACGACTGTTACACCAAACCTTCAGAATGTCTGTCAACAAAAATGATCGGCTGCCGGTCAGAGCGCTTTGACCTCCGCGGCGGCAATTGCCTGCGCGGCAATATCGCGCACATCTTCGTTAATGGCATGCCCCTTCTTTTTATCTCCGGCAGATATTCCTATTTTTTTCTTTACTTGCTTTATTCCTCCGATCCGCTGTGAGAACATCCATTCCCGCAGCTCCTTTTCTTTGTAGACCTTCTCCCAGCAGAAGTGAGCGGACTGCCAAAAGATCTGCTTCTCGGGATAACGGGTCACCCGATAGCTGATGCCGGCCCCGTCCAGGGCGGCCAGGGTGGGATCCAGTGTGTAAGAGGGAACGATGACCGGGTCATCCGCGGAGTGGAAGATCCACATAGGTGTGTGTTTCAAAGCACCGATCCGCGCGGGGTTGGCTGCTCCTGCGACAGGAACCATGGCCGCAAAGGCGTCCGGATGCTCCATTGCCAGCACATAAGCGCCGAAGGCACCGGAAGAGATTCCCGTCAGATAGAGCCTCCTGTCATCAATTTTGTAATCGTTTCTGAGCTTTTCGATCAGTCTCCAGGCCACTGTCAGGTGAGGCATGGGCCAGAAAGGAGAATCTGTTCTCTGACGGACGAACTGGTTCAGCGTCGTCCAGTTGTCATCCTCGTCATAGCGGACATTGCATTTGGGAACCAGCACAAAACATTCGTTGATGCAGGCTTCGGAATCTGCCGCAAAGACCGTCGCCATCTGCGTTTTCATCAGCACGGCGTCAATCGGCTCCTGAACTTCACCGGTTCCGTGAAGGCAGATCACCATGGGATATTTCTTCCTGCGGTCATACTTTCCAGGAACATAGAGTTTGTAGGGCATTGTGATCTCAAACTCTTCATCAAAGAAGGACTCCTCCCGGAATAGATCCCGGAGTTTTTTCCCTGAATCCCTGTGAATATGGATCTCATAGCGGTCCGTCCCGTGCTCTGTGCTTCCCGCGTCAATGGTAACAGTCACATCGAGGTCATTCGCAAAGCAGGACTCGCGTTTGTCAAGGCGGATGATGTAACCGCCGTAATATTCATAATAAGGAATCTCCGTTCCGGCTATATAGTCGCCCATATCAGGCGCAAGCGTTTCAAATCCGAAGCGGCCGGCGTCGCGGTCGGCACGAATGCTGATGTAAAATTCCGGGGCAAACTGCAGCTTCAGAAGTGCTCCGAAGCAATCCGTAGGGACGGTCACATCATATGTTTTGACTGCCGGATCGAACCGGATCTGGCTGTCTGTGGAAGCGTTAATGAATAATTGTAAATCTGTAATAGGTACCAAAATAAAATAACTCCTTTGACTGTCAGCCGCAGGCATGTACGACATATGAAAAAGCAGGAGCCGTCCGCCTGTGACCTGTTTTAATACTGTTTTCTGCATGAAACCGGCTGTGACCGGCGCACAGGCAGGTCCGAAAAGGCGCAATGTATGTACGATTCCGAAGCCATAAAAAAAGCAGGATTATTGGACCCTGCTCTGAGCCCGCCGATGCAGAACTACTATGATTCATTTTAGCATAGAAACGGGGTGCAAACTATATTTAAACGGTACCTGTCTATACAATATCGTATAGGAATCTAAAAAAAAGCGCAAGGAGATATTCCTTTCGTTCAATAAATACATGTGATACTATATTTGTATAAGCCAGTCTGGCCAGTGGGTTCTATAAAGAAAGGGGAACAAGAATTATGATCAAACTGATAGCGAGTGACATTGACGGGACTCTGGTAAAGGAGGGTTCCCATGAGATCGATCCTGCATATTACGATGTGATCCGGGAACTCAAGGAGGCCGGGATCATCTTCTGCGCCTGCAGCGGGCGGCAGTACCACAGTATGATGGAACTCTTCAAACCGGTCGCGGACGACATCTATTTCATCGCATCCAACGGAACCGTGGTCCGCACCAGGGACCGCGTCCTGCACAGCTGGAAGATCGATCCGGAACTGTATCTCCCGCTCATCGAGCGGCTGCGCACCATAGAGGGCGCCGAGATCGTCGTCGAAGGCCCGGATGTCAGCTGGATTGAGGGCACCGAAACACCCATTGCCAAGATGATGAGCAATAATTACCGCTACGCCGTCGAGAACGTTGATGATCTGACAGCGATCCCGACTGACAACATCATCAAAATATCGGTACATCACCCCAACGTGGAAAAGGCAACCAGAGGACTTGACCAGTCCAGCCGCGCCAAAAACCTGGCCATGACGATCTCCGGAGCTGAGTGGCTGGATATCTTTGCCAAAGAGGCCGGTAAGGGCGAAGCCTTCGCTCTCCTGCAGGAATATCTCGGAATCGGTCAGGAGGAGACAGTCTATTTCGGAGACAACCTGAATGATCTCACCGCCTTCCATGAAGCAGGTGTTGCTGCAACGGTAGCCAATGCCCGCTCTGAGATGCAGGACGCGGCAGACATCGTCGAGCGCTCCTTCTCCGACCTGGGCGTCCTGAAGGAACTCCGCCATATTCTGGATCTGCACAAAAGATTCGAGGCTGAAGGGAGTGTATAAACTGTTTTCAACAGCAAAAAGCAGGACCTGCATATGCGGATCCTGCTTTTTTACTGCACTCTGACAGGCAGTCGGTTTTTCATTACCGCAGTCTATTTGTACTTTTTTTATTCTTGTGCAATGCGGATTTACAGAAACAGCGGATTTACAGAAACAGTGCCGCAATGTGGTACACGATGCAGGCCAGGATCAGGGCACCGCAGACATAGAAAGCCGCGATCCTGGCTGTCCATTTCAGCGAGTGTGATTCCCGGTATGTTGTGCTGAGTGCCATGACGCAGGGAATATTGAAGGTGCAGGCACACATGAAGGCCAGTGCCTCGGCTTTGCTGACGACGTCTGTCATCGCCTGGCTGAGCACGGCGTTATCGGCAGCCACACTAAAAGCAGACCGGAAGGTCGCATCCAGCACAGTGCCCTCTCCGACAAACGCTGCATTCAGCACACCCAGTACGGCTTCCTTGGCAAATGCGGAGGTGATGAATCCCATGAAGGTCCTCCATCCCAGGCCGAACACCCTGGTCACCGGTTCGATCGAGGTTCCGACCTTATAAAGAAGGCTGTCCGCCACATTTCCGGTGCCGCTGTAGGAGAAGGCCCAGAACAGCAGGGAAATCAGTGTGACCGTCCTGAGTGCCCGTTTGAAGATATCCCACGCTTTCAAAAGGGCTTCTTTGAAGATATGCTTCCAGTGCGGTTTATGGTAAGGCGGTAATTCCATGATCATGCCGCTGCGGCTGCTTTCCGGCACCAGTCTGCGGCCGAAGACTTTGGAAACAGCGGTCATGAGAACTACCACATAGAGCAGAATACCGACTACGATAAACAGGGTCTGCAGGGGAGTGAAGAACATGGAACTGATCACAGGAATGATCGTCCAGATGGAGGCGCAGG
>CAMKEX010000100.1 GCA_946411695.1 uncultured Lachnospiraceae bacterium | reverse complement strand
CCTGCCGCAAGGCAGGCAGTAGGAAGCACGCGACTTAAGTCGTGTGAGGCTTCACCAGGCCGGATGTGACCATCGGCGGGGAGACCGGGACGGCGCAAGAGCCGCTGATCGCAGAGGTATTTCCGCTTGCAAAGGAGAAGCAGTTTGCCGGCATCAATGACATGCTCATTGCCTTGGACCACGGGCAGATTGATGCCTTTGTTCATGCGCAGGAGTCTTTGAAGGCGGCCCTGGAGGAAAAACCCGATCAATACCGTATGCTGGAGGAACCCATCGGGGAAATAGAGTGCGGCATGGCGGTGTCTCCGAAAACCCGGTATCCGCAGCTGGTCGGTCAGCTGAACACATTTCTGGCGGATCTGAAGGCTTCCGGAAGGGGCTCGTCTCATTCATGGAGAAGACGCTGATCCGTGAGGACCGCTGGAGGATAATCCTGTGTATGCGGCTGGGCTGATCCCGGGACAGATTCCGTTCTCCCGGGTTGCCCCCTTATAATACTGTACAGAATACAAAAAGGCCGGGGGCAAAAGCAGCTTTTGCCCCCGGTCTTATGATATGATCAGAATTGCTCCAGAATGACCATGATCACGATCCAGGCAGTGAATATGACAATGCTCCAGAGGACTTTCATGACAAGTCTGACAAATGGATTGGAACTGCCAAGCCCCGCGAGCCTTGCGTATGCTCCTGTCCAGTCGGTGCAGAGATCAACCACAGACAAGGACGCGATCGTGAAAAAGACCGCGTCGGGAAGACCTCCCAGATTTACGGCAACACTCAGGATAAAAAGATATCCGATCACAGCTGCGATCATATGCACAATATTCCCGCTGCGGAATCCCGGCGGCGGGAAGAGGGCATGCTTTCCGGGCGTGCTTTCCGCGGGTTGCGGAGTGACATTGCTCTTTCCGGAGATTCCCTGATTTTCAGAAGGCTGCAGAGTATGATCAGCGGGGGCCGGATCCGGTGGAGCAGACCCCGTGTCTGTGATCAGCACGGAACTTCCGCAATATTCGCATTCTGCTGTCTTCTGCCCGGGGGAGAGTTTTAAGGAAGCGCCGCAATAAGGGCAGGTTGTTTTCTCGATCTTCATGGTAAGTCACTGTCAGTAATTATTGTCTTCCTCGTCCCATTTCTTCTTCCGGGGGGCATTTTTCTTCTTGTCGAATACCGTACCCGGGGCAGGAACCGGAATGCGCCCCAGGTTGTTGATCCGCTCCTGTTCCTTTTTCGACAATTTACGGAATTCCCTGGCGGCATCTTTTTTGATCTTGTCCATGGATTTCGTCCTTTATAATTATTTGGATATAAAAGATTTCGACCAAAGATTTCGGCAGGGCTGCGGGCATTGTCTTAAGTATCCGAGATGATCATCTTGGCATCAGTCTCTTTGGCGACCCATTCCATGGCCTTTTCGGGGCTGTCGAAGGTTTTCGTCTCGGAGTAGCCGCAGAATCTGCCGTCTTTTACTTTGTACATTTTTACTGTGCTGCCGTGGATCTCCGCAAATAATCCGTCTTTTCTTTCCTCGTTTCCGGAAGCCTGTTCTGCCTCTTTTCGCTCCTGTTCAAGTAGGACCGCCGTGAGGATCAGACCGGCCGTGATCCCGACTGCCATCAGACCAATTCTTTTCATCATGTCAGTTTACCTCCGGATTTTCCTGTCAGATTATTATCTGTTTGTTAACAGGGCTCTTGCCGGCATCCTTTGTGTCCTTTTATGTCAGCCGCCATGTATCCGGCTTTGCCGAACTATTCTGCTCTATTATAGCACGAAGGACATTCTTTCGTGGTCTGTTCTTTTTATCGCCCTGCAGTTGACCCTGCAGTTTTTCAATTTGCGGGCTTCATGGCCATCGTGACAATACCGATGACCAGCAGGATGGGCAGCAGGTCAAATACAAAGCCGATCACAGTGACTGCCAGAATAATGGAAAAAATAAATCCCAGACCGCCTAAAAGCCAGCCGAAAACACGCATCCCGGCACCGAAGACGAAGCCGATGAGTTTCAGGAACAAAACAAACATAATAATAGCCATAAGAGTAATCATATTTTTCTCCTTTCTAAGCAGACAAAAAAGACTTTTACCACACAGGCGCACTTTGTGACCCATGTGATAAAAGTCTTGCTGTCTAAATCTCCCGGGGCTGAAAGCCCGTCCTGACGAGTACGGTTCCCTCGGAACATGTCCTGATCATCCTGCCCGGCTTTTTCTGCCTCCACACAGTATGATCATTTTCATTTCCCGGGGTCACCTGGATTCCGGTATTTCTGCCGTCCAGCTACTCCCTTTTATCAACTTTATTATATCAATCAGAACAAACCGGACATCCGTGCATAAGCGAGGCACATCTGTTCTTCGTTCTGACGAGAGTAAGATACCATAACCCGATCTCTGTTTCAAGATATGTTTATGAAGGATTTCTTGAAGGATTCTGAATTATTTATTAATTCCATTTCCTGATCAGTGATAGAACATTTTTCCTGCAGAGTTTCTCTGCAGTGGCGGGTTTGAGCCGGTCCAACAGCATATAATATTTGCCGATTTCATTGGGGTAGGTTTCCCAGTGCCCGACTTTGTCGGTGCCGATCATAAAGCGATCCGAGTATTTTTCGATCAGGGCCGCCCACATATCTGTAAAAATATCCGGATCGTGATAGCCGTGCTCTATTTCGCCGCGGATATAGTTTTCATAGAATACCCAGGAAATGTCCACATAGAGATTGGGGTGATCGTGGAGCAGATGACCGGCGATGATCAGGAGTTCCTCCAGCTCTATCCTCCGAGAGACTCCTACATGGGCCCAGATGATTCTGCATTTTCTGTTGTGCTCCAGTGCCCGGATCAGTTCTTCTTCATATAAAGGCTTGACGGCATTCTGGGGAGAAATATTGTGATGGACCAGTACGGGCAGCCCGTAGTCGGCGGCAAGGTCGTAGATCATGCGGAAAGCCGGACTGTCCATATGGATGCCTTCACCGTAGGTGAGCGCGCTCAGGTCGTCATGACGGCTCATCAGTTCTCCGATCCCGCACCAGAATCCGGGGTACATTTTCAGCAGACGCTCGACCTGTGTCGCAGCGTATTTGTCTGTGCAGTCAAAACCGCAGCAGAAGGGATGGAATCTTTTTCGGATTTCATCGGGTGCAGAGAGAAGCTCATGTGCCAGAATATGATCGGTTGCCGAATAGTAATAGCATCTGCTGTCATTACTCAGGTAGTACATGGGTCTTTCCTTCATCAGGTAATCCCATTTTTTAACCATGGGCATGCCGAAAAGAACAGATTCGGAGACACCCGCTGCATCCATAGCCTTTATCAATGAAGGGAGGCCGTCCGAATCCTGTGTGAAGTCCAGAAAATGCAGGTGGGAATCTATGATATCGTACCTGGGCTCGGTTTTCATTTTGTGAATTTCTATGTCACGGTTATAAATCATGGTCAATCTCCTTCCATCAGAATGAAAGCACCTGTCATGCGGGATCAATTTGTAAAAACATTAATCTGTTATTTTCAGGTTATCTTCAGGTTATGTGTGGTTGACCATATTTATGTCGATATTTATCAGATCTGCCTGGTCGTCTGCATTTCTTTCCACACTTGAGCGGCTGCCTCGAGGATCAGGTCTGCTGCATCGGGGCTTTCGATTATTGCTGCGTAGCCTCGCAGGGTCTGTGCCTTGGAGTAGAGACTTGTGGCGTGACGATTCACAAAGATCCTGGCTTTTCGTTTGCCGTTCCGGGCCTCCTGGACCACGTTGGTGCCGGCGGAATTGCCGTCCAGGCCTATGACAACGGAGGGACGGCGTTTGAAGATTTCATAGGAATAACTTTTGTACAGGCCCATGCCGACGGATTCAATGGAGATGCGGATCCCGACACCGCTCTTTTTCAGCCTGGCCGCTTCCTCCTCTGTCAGCTGAGTGGGGACCATTGCATAGATCTCAAATCTGTTTTCACAGAGACGGACAAGCTCTTTTTCATAGGCCAGCATCCGGTAGCCGATCACAAAAAAGACCTTCTCCGGGTCTGCGCCCTCCACGATCCGCTGTACAAGGTCGACGGCCCAGTCCTGCATCCGTGTGGACCGCCGGTCGGTGTTAAAGCTCCCGCCAAGGAGGATGACGGGTACCTTGTCGACAGGCATCTCGCGAACCTGATCTTTCAGGCAGTCAGAACTCTCCAGACGGCCGCGTCCGATCATGAGGGTCTGCTCCGGCAGGGGCTCTTTCTGAATCTGCTGGTCAAGAAATTCTTCCGGAGTCCGCTGTCCGCACAGAACTGCAAAGGAGGCCTGCTTGCAGGAAAAAGTCTCCATACTGGCGGCAAGCACCCTGTCTTCTGCCTGTCTCATGGCAAGCATCTCTTCATAGGAGAGGTCCAGCATGCGCTCAAGGGCAAGCTGTTCATCGATGGAATCCGTCCCGTAGATGGCGCCGCCGTCGGTCCCCTGAACGCAGTTGATGCCGTCGGCCAGATACTGCCTGAGAGGGTGATGACGGAGAATGCTGAGATTATTGAGACGGACATTGGAAGTCAGCTGAAATTCCAATACAGCGCCGGATTCACGCAGGTCTTCGATCAGCTTCCTGCCCAGTCGGGAGTGGAGATTGGCGGTATAGAGTCCGTGGCCGATCCGCATGGCAGGCATGGGCTGGCCGGGGGCGAGCGCCTCCCTGACACAGCGCAGGCTCTCTGCAACGTTGTTCTTCAGAGAATCGTTTTCTCCCGCGTGAATGCGGATGACAAAGCCCGGATGGTCTGCGGCGATGGATACCAGCTCCCGGATCAGGGGCTGCAGATCGCGGATGTCATTGATCTCCTCGCCGATGATATCCGATCCTGCGACATAGGGGTCGCAGGCGATGGCACGCAGAGTACGGACCTGGTCCTGGACGACCCGCTGGGGTTCAACCTGGTCGCGGACGATGGTCAGGGGGATTCTGCGGAAAGAAGCCAGGAAGCGGAGTACCACGCCGGTCTCATCCGTGATGGCGGGCATGCAGGCGTGGATCTGTCCCAGCAGGGCTGCCGCCTGGTCCGGCTTGACCAGGCCGGTGTCGGAGATCTCCATGTAGCAGATTCCCCGTTTCCGGCAGCCGCGCGCAATCCACAATAATTTGTCCTGAAGGAGTGAAAAACGGGCGTAGATGGGATTTTTCCGGTCTCTTTCCATCTGGGCCAGTGCCTCGGCGATCTCCCTGTCCGGGGCGGTGCGATAATCCCTGAGGCTGACCGGATCCTCCGCGGCCAGTCCCTTGGTGAAGACATAGCGGTAGAGGTAGACCTTTTCAAGATTGGAGAAAACGGCCTGTCCGTCCTTGAGGATCGCCAGGGACGCGCGTATTTTCGGAATGTTATAGACCGCATTTTCCGGATCAGCAAGGATAAAGTCGGCAAAATTGATAAAGGTATTGTCGTTGATCCTTCGGGTCAGATATTTGCCCTGCAGGGGCGAGCCTGCGAAGCGCTTTGCGCTCACGGCCCTGCGCTCGGCAAGGAGTTTCTCCTGCTCCGGAGTACAGCGCAGTCTGAGCTTTTTGATATAGTAGAGAGGATAGCGGATCTGGTGGTGGATGCCCAGCGCGATCAGTATATCCGGATCCAGGTTGGCGTTCATGTGAGTATGGAGGTCCGTGCGGAATTTGTAATCTCTGGGTATATAGGTCTTGACCAGTGTCTGCCAGGAGCCCAGGCCATAGCTCTTGGTCTGGCTCATCAGCGTTTTTGCGATGGCCGGAATGGAGGCCTTGCGTTCGATCGTCCCATCCGGATAGATATTGGCGACCTTGGTATCCCCCAGGCGCAGTATATAGACGGCTCTGTTGGAGTCGTCTATATAGCAGGGGACCTCCCCCCGCACCACTTTGAGTTTACTCTCATCAAAGCTGATCGGCAGGCCGCAGAGGCGGGCCAGATTGGTGATCAGATTTCCGGTTGCGTGGTTGGGGGTCCGCAGCACATAGGAGAGAGACTCTCCCTCCATAAAAAGATTTATGATGATATCCTTTTCTTTATCCAGATAGAAATGTCCGAAAGCTTTCATCATTGTGCCTCACATCATTGCCGCATTCCTTCCGGAAATTGAAGCTGCTGTACGGCTTTTTTTATAAGAAAATAAGGAATCTGAGCGGAGCCGGGACTGCCGTCAATGGATTGCCCGGCTTTGGACTGCCTGCTTTAAAGGTTGACTCTGAGCGGAGCCGGTGCTGTCAGTCAATGGACTGCCCGGCTTTGGACTGTCCGCTTTAAAGGTTGACTACATTGACGGGATTGCCGTTGATGAAGGCGCGGATATTATCAACAGTGATATCCATGATGCGCTGTCTCGCTGCCTGCGCTGCCCAGGAAATGTGAGGGGTGATGATGCAGTTCCTTGCTTCGAGAAGGGGATTGTCGCCTCTGATCGGCTCAGTGGAAACTACATCGAGACCGGCAGCATAGACCTTTCCGGTGTTCAGGGCGTCCGCAAGATCCTGTTCGTTGATCAGACCGCCGCGGCTGTTGTTGATGATGATGACGCCGTTCTTCATTTTGGCGATACTGTCCCTGTTGATCATTTTTTCATTATCGGCAAAAAGAGGACAATGCAGGAAGATCACATCCGAGTTGGCATAGAGTGTGTCGAGATCCACATATTTGGCATATTTCCTGCCTTCCTCCGATGTAAAGGCATCGTAGGCCAGCACCTTCATGCCCATGGCTCCCAGGATCCTGGCCGTGGTTTTGCCGATCCGGCCCAGGCCGATGACACCGGCGGTTTTTCCGGAGAGTTCGATCAGGGGGTAATCCCAGTAGCACCAGTCGATATTGTTTTCCCATTTCCCATCTTTGACCGTCCGGTCGTGATGTCCGATGTGAGAGCAGATCTCAAGGAGCAGGGAAACGGCGTACTGTCCCACAATCTGGGTTCCGTAGGTGGGGACGTTGATGACCGGGATCCCTTTTTCTCCTGCATATTTGAAATCTGTGACATTGTAGCCGGTCGCAAGGACCGCGATGGCTTTCAGGTTGGGACAAAGGTCGATAGTCTTCGCGCTGATCGGTGTTTTGTTCGTGACAGCGATCTCAGCATCACCGATTCTCTCGGCAATGACCGGGGATTCCACATAGGAAGTCCTGTCGTAAACGGTCAGTTCTCCAAGTTCAGCCAGCTCTCCCCAGCTCAGATCTCCCGGATTCTCCGTGTAGCCGTCTAATACAACAATTTTCATGTTCAGCTCCTTTCTGCCGAATATTCTCCCGGATCTGCGATAACAGGCAGCCCTGCGAACCTGCAATCCTTTCCCGCTTCCGGACATGTCCCCCGCGGGACAGGAATGGCCGGAAAATGTAAATATACGATAATACAGTTTGTAAAAAACAGTTCGTTAAAAACAGTACGAAAATACAGGACGTAAAAAGAATCCTGAATTCTATTATAAAACAGTTTCGGTCAGCAGAAAACAAGGGTTTGTGCCGGTACAAACCTTTTCGGATACTTTTGGCCGAATACTTTTACTGAATACTTTTCTTCGAACACTATCGGAATACTTTCGCGGAATACTTTTGGGTGAGGCAGACGGTGGATAAAGCCCGCGCACATGATATAATGTTTCTGAGACGAGATATGAACTGCCTTTCCGGAAAAAACGAGAGGGCGGTTGACACAACATTGATACAACAGAGGAAACAGACGGGTTATATTTATGAACATAACAGTTTATCTGGGAGCACGTGAAGGAAATGAACCGGTCTTCAGGGAGACGGCAGCAGAGGTTGGCAAATGGATCGCGGAGGCGGGACATCGCCTGATCTACGGCGGTTCCGGCATAGGACTGATGGGCGTTCTGGCTGATGCGGCCATGGAAAGCGGCGGTGAGGTGATCGGCGTCGAACCGCAGTTTTTTATCGATGATGGCTTTCTCCATGAAGGAATCACGAAGACCATACCCACGGAGACCATGGCAGAGCGCAGGCTTCTGATGATGGAGATGGGAGATGCCTTTATCGCCCTTCCCGGCGGAATCGGCACACTGGACGAGATTTCAGAGGTCATCGTCATGGCGGCGCTGGGCAAGCACAAAAAGCCCTGTATCCTGTATAACAAAAACGGATACTACGATCTGCTCCGGGGTATGTTCGACCGGATGACGCACTACGAATTTATGGCAGAAGATGCAAGAGACAGGATCGTCTTTGCGGATACACTTGAGGATATACAGCGCGCGGTGGGGGATCTCCCCTGACTGCATGGCCTGATCGTATCCAGGGGCGGACAGTCAAAAACCACAACAGTCCGGTAAGACAGGATTTCGGGCAGGAGGCATCTGAAGAGAGATGGATTTTTACGCGGAATATAAAAGAAAGTGCAGGACACCGGAAGAAGCTGTACAGGTCGTAAAGAGCGGGGACTGGGTCGACTACGGGACGAATGTCTGCTTTCCCACACTTCTGGATGCGGCACTGGCAAAGCGACGGGATGAGCTCTATGACGTAAAGATCAGGGGAAACCTGTGCTTTGGGCCGATCATGACGGTGGAGTCGGACCCGGAGAGGGAGCATTTCTGCTACAACAGCTGGCACTGCTCCTCTTATGAGAGACAGCTCTGTGACCGGGGACTGTGCAACTATATCCCCATGATCTTCCGGAATCTGGAGCCCTATTACCGGCATTTCCTGACGGTCAATGTCGCCATGATGTGCGTGGCGCCTATGGACCGGCACGGTTTTTTTAACCTGTCCTGCGGTGCCGGCATTGCCCAGGGGATCATCGAGAAGGCGGATATCGTCATTCTGGAGGTCAATGAGCATCTGCCCCACATACTGGGCGGATTTGACGAGAGTATCCATATCTCCGAGATAGACTATATCGTTGAGGGAGAGCATGCGCCTCTTCCGGAATTCCCGATTCCGGAGCCCTCACCGGAGGAAGTCAGGGTGGCCGAGATCCTGATCCCCTTTATTGAAGACGGCTCCACGCTGCAGCTTGGAATAGGCTCTCTGCCCAATGTGGTCGGGTCGATCCTGGCAAAATCGGATGTCAGGGATCTGGGCATGCATACAGAGCTGTGCGGAGACGCCTATTATGAGCTCTATAAAGCCGGCAAGCTTACCAACAAATGCAAGACCTTCCGCTCCGGCAAGGGGGTGACTGGACTTGTATTCGGCTCCAAGGCGCTCTATGACTGGGTGGACCGCAATCCCGGGGTGATCATTGAGCCGCTGGAATACGTGAACGCCGCAGAGACGATCGCGAGACAGCACAAAATGATCTCCATCAACAACTGTATTTCCGTGGATCTCTACGGACAGGTCAATGCGGAGAGCGCCGGCCTGCGGCATATCAGCGGAACCGGCGGACAGCTGGATTATCTGACCGGGGCTGCAATGGCGCGCGGCGGCAAAGCTTTCATCTGCATGACCTCTACGCACGTAGATAAAAAAGGAGTAAGAAGCTCCCGCGTCGTTCCCTATTTTAACGGGGAGATCATCACCAACCCGCGCAGCCAGAGCTACTACATGGTCACTGAATACGGGGCGGTCAACCTGACAGGACGGACCACCTGGGAGAGGGCAGAGATGCTGGTCAGTATCGCCCACCCGGATTTCCGGGATGAACTGATCCGCGCAGCGGAAGAGCAGAAAATCTGGCGCCGGTCCAACAAACGCTGAAAGGTCCTTGACAATCGCCATGATGACTGTCATGGAGAGCGGAATCAAAGTCAGAATTTTTGCAGTAAGATATTAAAGAACAGACATCAGTGAAAAGAGATCAGTGACCAGACATTATTGAAAAAAAGGAATCAATGATGGGTAAAGAAGAAAGAAAGCTTCAGGTTCAGTGTTTTGTGAAGCATGATGCGAAACAGATTTTTACAGGGGAAAATAAACCGAGGCTCTTGTATGTGAGCAGACAGAGTGTGGACGCGAGCCGCCATCCCAGGATCATGCACGCACATGAGGATTATACGGAGGTTGTCCTGATCACGGAAGGCAGCAGCAACTATCTGATCGATCACAGACAATATGCAGTCAGGAAGGGAGATCTTCTGGTCTATAACCCGCATATCGTCCACGACGAAGTTGCAGGGGAAGGAGCCGAGGTGGAAACCTGGTGTGTTGCCGTCGGCGGGCTGCGTATGCCCGGTATCCCGGAAAACGCCCTGCTTCCGGCAGACAAGGGCTGTGTCTTTCGCGCGGATGTCCTTTTTGAGCAGATGAAGGGCCTGTGCGAGATGATGTTTCGGCTTCTCTCCGGGCCTTATGCCGGTTCGGCTACCTACTGTCAGGGCCTGATGCACTCTTTTTTGACGATGGCCCTTGCATTGGCAGAGATTCAGGAACATCCTCTGATTGAATCCGAAGAGGAGGAACCGGTTCTGGGAAACCGGGTCAAACGTTATATAGACGCCCATTTCCGGGAGCCTCTGACCCTGCAGATGATCGCGGACGAGCTGAATGTGAGTACCTATTATCTGGCACACGTTTTCAAGGACATGAGCGGATATGCTCCGATGACCTATCTGCAGAAAAGACGGATCGGAGAGGCACAGACGCTGCTGATCCACACAGACAAGTCGATCTCCGAAATTGCCTACAGCCTGGGCTATGACGCGCAGAGCCATTTCAACCAGCAGTTCTCCCGGCATGTCGGTATGCCCCCGGGAGAATTCAGAAAGCAATATGTTATCAGCAAAAAGGAAAAATAGTGCCGGTACTTTGTTTTTCGCCTGGGCTGTCTGCGGCTCGGATTCTAATAGGATCTAATAGGATACAGTAATGCCGGGATTGATTCATGGTCTTGACCGCCTGTGAATAATAACAATATTTTGCAAGTCGGAAAGGAAAAAGTTGTCGAAAATTTCCCCAAAAGCAACATTTTAGAAATGATTGTTAAAAAAACCCCGTTTAAATGCATTTAAACGGGGCTTTTTTTGGTTTTTTTATGACAGTTAAAGCAAGATTTTTAAAGCAGGAAAGTATATAATCAATTAAGATGATTACAGTGAAAAACAAAAAACAAGCAGCGCAGAATGCTGCAGGGTGGTCCGGAAAAAGAGACAGAAGAAAAGATGCTTTCAGGATCACAGACAAGGGATGTAAAAGTTTTTTCAACAAGCATTAAAGGAGAAAAAAACATGAAAAAGCTTAAAGTGGGTGTTATCGGTGTCGGACGTCTTGGTTATGAGCATGCATGCAATATCGCAAACCGTGTTCCCGGTATGGAGCTGGTTGCAATCTGCGACGGTAATGCTCCCCGCGCAAAGGAAGTTGCGGACGAGCTGAATGTTGAAAAGATCTATTCCGATCCTGCGACTATGTGTGCAGATCCTGAGGTAGAGGCAGTTGCTATCTTCACCAACACTGCTTCCCATGTGGACATGATCCGCATCGCTATGGAAGCCGGCAAGCATGTCTTCTGCGAGAAGCCTCTGGCAGAGAACGTTGAGAAGTGCCTCGCTGCAGAGGAGATCATCAAGGCTCATCCCAATCAGGTGTTTATGCTCGGCTTCATGCGCCGCTTTGATAAATCCTATCGTATCGCAAAGCAGAAAATTGATAACGGCGACATCGGCAGAGTTGTCCTTGTCCGCTGCTACTCTGAGGATCCCAGGTCCACATTCGACAGCTATCTTCCTTTCGCTCCCACTTCCGGCGGCCAGTTCATCGATATGTCCATCCATGACATCGACCTGATCCGCTGGCTCACCGGTTCCGAGCCCAAGAAGATCTGGGCAATCGGCGGCTGCTTCGAGTTCCCGCAGTTCAAGGATTGGGATGACGGCGACAACGTATCCTGCCTGATGCAGTGCGAGAACGACGCTATGGCATTCATGTTCGCAGGCAGGACAGCTGCTCACGGCTCCGCTGTTGAGACCGAGATCGTCGGAACTCACGGAACACTTAGGATCGGCACAACTCCTTCCTCTTCTCTGGTAGAGGTTCTCAGCACCAACGGTGTCTGCCACGAGTGCTTCCAGGACTTCGTCAGCCGCTGGCACGATGCCTACATCACCGAGATGGAGGTCTTCTGCGATTATGTAGCCA
>CAMKEX010000099.1 GCA_946411695.1 uncultured Lachnospiraceae bacterium | reverse complement strand
CTCCCGTAAAATAAACGATTTTAAACAATAAATGGGTGGTGAACTATACACTACCCTCTTTATAAAGGAGAAAAACAGATGAAAAAAACAGTGACGAGCATACTGATGACGGTCGTACTCCTGGCGATGACACTGCTGTCTCTGACGGCATGCAATCTGAAGGCAGGGGGAAAAACGGACGCTTCGGGCGATTTGGCGACAAAGTCCGCAGAGGAGATCCTCACAGAAGAGCCTCTTGTGACAGAAGCTGAGGACGACGGCAAATACCATATCGGAATCCTGACTTACCGCAATCACGGCGCTGCCGAAGAGACTGTAAAGGGCTTCAAGGAAGAGATGATCTCTCTTTTGGGCAGCGATAAGGTAGAGTTCGAAGAGATCGATGCCGAAGGCGACACGCAGAAGTGCGCGGATATCGCGACGGGTTTCGCCAACAGCGGTTATCAGCTGATCTTTGCCTGCGGCACCGAGGCTGTGCAGAATGCGGGCGCCGCAGTGAAAGAGACACCTATCATCGGCGGATGTGTCAGCGATTACCTCCTCTCCGGCGTTGTGGGCTCTCTCGATGCACCCGGAGCAAATATCACCGGCGTTTCCAGCATGGGGCCCATTGACGAGCAGATAAATCTCGTCGAGCAGATCACACCCTGGCCGGTTTCCGTCGCTATTATCACAAGCGGCACAGAGACCGGGTCCAGATTTGAGATGGAGGTTGCGACCCAGGTCCTGGACGAGAAGCAGATCCCCTGGAAATCCTATAATGCGGCGACGGAGGAAGACCTGCGCAGCAGGATGAAGGAAGCGGCCGAAGAGTATCCCTGCATTTACCTTCCGACAGACAACTTTATCGCGTCGCATATGGACATTGTGCGCGATGTCGCCCTGGAGACCGGTGTTCCGGTCGTGACAGGTGATTATCAGATGTGTGCCGACGGCGGTCTGTGCTGCTGCAGTATTGATTACTATGAGCACGGCAAAAAAGCCGCGGGAATGGCCTATGCCGTACTGGAGCAGGATGAGGAGATCTCAAGACTGGCGATCCAGGATGAGACAGAGGCCCAGCTGTTCTACAATCCTGTCGTCGCAGAGAGGATCGGCTGGTACAATTACGGCAATATGTCTCCTCTGAACGTGACAGAAGAGGATTATCCTGCGGCTGAGCAGGAGAACGGAGATACACAGACAGGCGAAAGCCAGGAACAGTAAAGAAGGGCTTGATCTATGAGACTGTTGCTTGCAGAAGACGAAGAAGCCATGTCCGAGGCGGTTGTTGACATATTGGAATACCACCGCTATCAGGTGGACGCGGTCTATGACGGTGCGGAGGCTCTCGATTATATTCACGCGGGCGGTTATGACGGCATCATTCTGGATATTATGATGCCTGTCAAAAGCGGTCTGGAAGTGCTCCGGCAGATCCGCAGCGAGGGCTGCAGGACGCCGGTGCTGCTGCTGACGGCAAAATCGGAGATCGAGGACAGAATTGAAGGACTGGATCTGGGTGCAGATGACTACCTGACCAAGCCCTTTCATATGGGCGAGCTGCTGGCCAGAGTCCGCGCAATGCTGCGCCGCAGGGAGGAATTTACCCCCGATATCCGTTCCTTCGGGGACATAACGCTGAATCCCCGGACCAGCGAGCTGCGGTGCGGGGAACAGTCGGCCAGTCTCTCGCGCCTGGAGTGCCGCCTGATGGACGTCCTGATCCTCAACAAGGGGATCTATCTCTCCTCCGAGGAACTTCTGGAAAAAGTCTGGGGCTATGACTCCGACGCAGACGTGGGCTCTGTCTGGGTCTATATCTCCTATCTCCGCAAACAGCTTTCAAAAGTGGGTTCCGCTGTGACCGTAAAGGCCAGACGGGGAACCGGTTATATCCTGCAGGAGCCGCAGAACAATGGTTAAAACGCTGCAAAGGAAATTCATAGCTGCGTCCATGCTTGCGGTCACGATCCTGCTGGTGACTCTGGTCGGAGCGATCAACATTCTCTATTGCCATTCCGTCATGACCCGTGAAAACAACATGCTGGAAATGCTCTGTGAGACAGACGGTCAGCCGGACGGCCCCCGCAGGCTTTCTGACACGGAGCGCAGAGAGGAACTGCCGGATTCCGATGCCGCCCGGAGCGGTGAAGGAGGGCAGGAGGGAAATCAGGCCGGAAGCCCGGAACGCTCCGAAACGCAGCAGGACGAACAGTACGGACAGCACGCCGAACACAATGGAATGGACCGGCTGATCAGACACGGGTTTTCCATGGATGATGCGCTCTCTGCACGTTTTTTCGCAGTCTGGTTTGATGAAGACCGGGAGATTGTCGCAAAAGACACTTCCCGCATCTATGCAGTGACTGCCGAAGAAGCATCTCTGCTTGCCCGGGACATTATCTCCCTGGGAAAAAGTTCCGGCGTCTATCAGGATTTCCGCTATATGATCCGGGAAAAGGATTCTTCGCAGGAAATACTGGTTGCCATGGACATATCCAGGGACAGGGAGGACATGATCAGGATCCTCGGAATCTCCGCTCTGATCGCCGCCGTCTGCTGGATCGCCATGCTGCTGCCTGTCCATGCACTGGCAAAGCGGGCCATTGCCCCGACGGCGATGAGCATTGAGAGGCAGAAGCAGTTCGTGACAAACGCGGGGCATGAGCTGAAGACTCCGCTTGCAATCATACAGGCCAATACCGAGGCTCTTGAGCTGTACAACGGGGAGTCCAAATGGACCCGCAATATCCGCGCGCAGACGATACGTCTGAGCGGCCTGATGCAGAACCTTCTCACACTTTCCAGGATGGATGAGAACTCTCTCAACCTCGAGAAGAAGGTCTTTGCCCTCTACCCCCTTGCCGGGGAGGTCTGGGAGAATTTCGCGGAGCCCGCATCCGGCAGAAATCTTTCTTTCAGGATCATTTACGAGGAGAAGGAAGACGCGAGAGTTCTGGCAAACCGTGAAAGTATCGCGCAGCTTCTCTCGATCCTGTTCGACAATGCGGTCAAGTATACGCCGCGGGGAGGGGAGATCGAGGTGCGGATCTGCTCTGCTGCGGACAGCGTGAGGCTGATCCAGTCCAATACTGTCTCTGAGACGGATGGCGCAGGGAAAATAGCAGAGGATCCGGACCGCCTTTTCGAGCGTTTCTACAGGACAGACGCAGACCGCAGCCGCAAAAAAGGCGGCTATGGAATCGGCCTTTCTGCGGCCAGGGCTATAGCCGGTGCCAACAGCGGGACGATCTCTGCGGAGATTGAGAACGGCAGGATTGTGTTTACAGTGATCTTAAAAAAAGCCGGCCGGGACCGGACCGCCTGATTAGGTATAATGACAAAATATTGCTGTGCATTACTGTATTAATGTATAATTATTTGCAGAAATACGCTTTAAATGCCTTTATCATCTATGCTATAATATCATTCGGCGGGTTAATGCCCGGACATACATCATGGATTTTTATGATAAACAGATTACGGCATCTGTAATAATCAGGGCCAACTGTCTGAAACAATTACAGAATTATTCAGTCGCATACAGGAGGTTTCAGAAGATGGAAAGCGGTATGACGAAAGCGGAGGTTTTGAAGAAGGTCATTCTGTCACAGTATAAGAGTGTGAGACAGTTTGCAGTGGAAATGGATATTCCTTACAGCACGTTAGTGACAGCGTTGGAACGGGGAATTGAGGGCATGGCCTACAGTACAGTGATTCGTATCTGTGAGGCACTTTCTTTGAATCCTGTCGACTTCTCGCCGCTGGAGGACGGAGACGGGCTCTCATCGCAGATCACTACGAAGAGAGTGATGGAACGCTATGACAGGTTCAACAGAGCCGGTCGTAAAAAGATTCTTGACATCATGGACGACTACAGCCAGATTGAAATGTATACAAAGCCGGATTGAGCGGATTATGCCAACGGGATTTACAGCAGGTAAAAATCCGTATCTGCAGCCGGATGACCTGCCTGCACCTGCAGACATCTTCAGGGCGCAATCGTACCGGCCCTTGCTTATTATAGCAGGAGGGAGATTTTGTAATGCGAAATTATGAAAGAGACCACAAGCTCGAGCATGTTTATTCTCTGAAGGCATATGCTCAGATTGAAAAGAAACCCGTCAGTGTCAAAAACTGCGACAGGATCCTCAGGCTCCAGAATAAGCGGGTCCATGAGCTGATGAAAGCTGCCTATGAAATCCCTTTTTACCGTGCGCGCTTTGAGGAATCCGGCACGACACCGGACGATTATCACTGCGCGGAGGACCTCTACAAGTTCCCCCTGCTGACCAAGGATCAGCTCAGGGACTGGATGGATGAGGAGGCGGAAAAGGATCCCGAGAAGTACAAATACTGGCATGTCTCGCCGACATCCGGTTCCACCGGAAGACCTCTCCGTGTCCTGATTTCCCCCAGAGAGTACGCATGGGTAGTGGCCAACTGGCTTCGCACCATGGGCTACGGCGGTTTCAATCCCATTACCGGAAAGACAATGTCGCGCCCCAATTCCCTGCATGGACCTGTCAAGGAATACGATTCCATTGTCCAGAGAATGGGCATTCTCAGGCGCAAATATATGTCTGATACGATCAGGGAACGTGTTGACACACAGACACTGGTCAACGAGATCAATGCCTATGAGCCGGACTATCTCTACAATCACAAGAACCTGCTCATGCGTATCGCCAAGTATGTCAAGGAAAACGACCTGTATCTGTGGAAGCCTTCCTTCTACACACCCTTCGGCGAGATGCTTGATGATCCGTCCAGAGAACTTCTGCAGGAAGTGTTCGGTCCCGGCCTGATCGATGCCTACGGCATGGGTGAGACAGGCTCCTGTGTAGTCCGCATTCCCGGCAAGAAATATTACCAGGTCAACAGCGACCTGTTTGTCGTCAATGTCTATAACGCGGACCTGACAGGTCCCGCGCTCAAGGGTATGGCGGTGATCACACCTCTGTACAAGACAGAACTGCCCCTGATCAACTATACATCTTATGATCAGCTCGACAGCTACATGCGCCGCGGTCTCCGCTTTGCAAGAGGTGTCCAGGGACGCATGAACGATGTTATCCATCACAGAGACGGTTCCGTCACCGAGTGGGGCAATATCTCCGGCATCATCAATTATGTTCCGGAGATCATCTCCTACAGGATTGTGCAGGAGGACTATGAGAATCTGACCCTGATGATGGTCCGCAATCCCGATACGCCGGCGGAAAAGCAGGACGAGATCGCGGAACAGCTGGATGTCAAGCTGATGGCCATGTTCAAGGATCCCTCTTTCAAGATTCAGTATCAGTGGCTCGACGAAATCCCCGCCGATCCCAACGGCAAGCTCCGGGTCATTGTCAGTAAGGTAAAACCCGGTGCCATCGGTGAGCCCGAGCATGCCGGCGAAGATGTCGGCAATGCAGAGATCACTGAGTGATTCTCAGTACAGGAGAGAGACGGGCAGAACGGCCGGTCGTATTCCTGAAGCAGTAAATGTATGGAGGCAGCAGCCATCGGAATGAATGACAGGAACTACAGTCATTTTTATCAGCAGCTCACAGGCCGCATCCGCGAAAGCGGTGCGGCCTGTTTCTGCCTGCGCGCAGCCGGAAAGACGGCGACCGGGATCATGTATGCGGCTTACCCGCTGCTCCTGGGAAAGCTTGCCATGGAGAGAGACTGGAGAGGAGTACTCGTCTCGATCCTGATTCCGGGGGCGGGCTTTTTTCTCCTGACAGCGGTGAGGGCAAAGATCAACCGCCCCAGGCCCTATGAAACCTGGCAGATCGACCCCCTGGTCCCCAAAGACACAAGGGGCAATTCCATGCCGAGCCGGCATGTCTTCTCCTCTGCCCTGATCTCCATGGCCTGGATGTCTGTGTCCGTGCCGGCCGGCCTTGCTTTGCTGGCTGTATCTGCGGCGGCAGCCTGGATCCGGGTGCTTGCCGGAGTGCACTATCCGTCTGATGTTATTGCGGGATACCTGGCAGGTGTGGCTGCGGGCCTTCCTCTTTTGTTTCTGCTGTAGAGGGTCTGAAGACATGCTTACCCGGGCCCATTCGGCATGAACAGAATAGCGAAACCGAGGCTTTGGGATTTCGTTCAAGGTCTGCGGATGGCCTGTGGCTAACGAATTTTTTTGGCAAAATTCCAAAGAAATCCTTAAAATCCATAAAAAGTTTGTGAAAAATGAGTGTTTTGCAAACGATTTCAATGTGGTACTATGCAGGTGTCAGCGAAAGTTGACACCATTACCCCCCTAAGCATTATTACATCCCATGAGAAAGCCCGGCTGCCGGAATCGGTTGCCGGGCTTTTTCATTTGCCACTGTTTTGGGGGTGTGCTATAGTGTCGTAAGTAAAAAATGTACAAACGGAGATAAAAGAATGGACCGGAAGAGACAGGGAGGCCTCCGCCAGGCGGCCTGGATGAATGATCTGCTGATTGCCGTCAACGTACTGGTTTTCGTTCTGGAGACGGCCGGTGCCGGAAGGGGCAGAGGCCTGGAGCACATGTACCGCGCAGGAGCTCTGTACGCGCCTCTTCTCTTTAAAGGACAGGGATTTTACCGCCTTGTCACGTCCATCTTCCTGCATGCGGACGCCGGACACTTGTTCAACAACATGATCGTTCAGTTTGCGGGCGGAGAAATTGTCGAGAAAAACGTGGGACACATCAGATACGGAATCCTGTACCTTCTCTGCGGAATCGGAGGCAATCTGGCCTCGGTGCTGTATGACTTCCTGACAAGAGAATACGGATATTCCGTGGGCGCCAGCGGCGCCGTTTTCGGCATCATCGGCGCCCTTCTCTTCATGATCCTGAGAGAGGCGGACCGCATGCGCAGCAATTCATGGAAGATGGACCGCCCCATGAAGAGCCTTCTGATTCGCGCCGGTATCATGACAGCCTACCTTTTATACAGCGGATGGACCAATCCCGTCGTCAACCAGGCGGCTCATATCGGCGGCCTGCTCTTCGGATTTGTCCTTTCCATGGCCATGGCGCCGCACATTCGAAGCGACCTCAGCGACCTCCTCTAGGGGACAAGTCATTTCGACTGGGTTGCAGAAAACAACACATTCATATAAAATGAATAAAACAGCGAGGAAAAGCCGAGCGAATGCCGAACTTGTTCGGGCATTCGAGAGGCCTTGACGAGCGTCCGCACATGAGGATGGAGACGCGCAAGGCTGCGGAGCAGCCGAAGCGCGGCGGGAATCCGAATGTGCGCAGCGCTGAGAGAGCGCAGAATGCGCGGAGCAGCGCGTCGTTTTATTCATTAAACGAAATAAAACAGCGAGGAAAAGCCGAGCGTATCTTTTGATATTTGTACCGGTGTCAGGAAATCTGAAATATCGGATGGAGAATAGCAGATGAACAGGAATCGGAGAAGAATCTTATATGTTGCGGAAGCGATGGGAGGAGGTGTTTTCACCTTCCTTGTCGGTTTATGCAACGAGCTTGTCGACTATTATGATATATATGTCGCCTATGGAATCCGGACGCAGACACCGGACGATTTCAGAAAATATTTTGACGAACGTGTTCATTTGATCCGTGTGAGAAACTTTGAGCGCTCGATCGACCCCCGCCACGACCTGGGTGCCTTTGTCGAACTCAGGAAGATTGCAGATAAGGTGAAACCGGACCTGATCCATCTGCACTCCTCCAAGGCCGGTGCCCTGGGCAGATGGGCTTTTGACGGAAAGAAGCTTCCCCTGTTTTATACCCCGCACGGATACAGCTTTCTGATGTCCAACTATAATGCGACAAAGAGACTGTCCTACAAGATGGTTGAGAAACTCTCGGCGATCCGCCGCTGCACCACGATCAGCTGCAGTGAGGGAGAGCACAAAGAGACCCTGTCTCTTACCAAAAACGCCAGATTTGTCAACAACGGAATCAACGTGGAAGAGATGCAGCGGATGATGGATTCAATCGGAAGCTGCGAGAATGAAGGATTCACTGTTTTCACTCTCGGCAGGATCTGCTATCAGAAGAACCCCGGATTATTTAATGAAATTGCAGAAAAACTCCCGGATGTCCGGTTTGTGTGGATTGGCGACGGAGAACTTCGCGATATGATTACGGCGCCCAACATAGAGGTGACCGGCTGGATGAACCGCGAGGAAGCACTTCGCCGCTCGATGGCCTCCGATGTCTTCGTCCTGACCTCACTCTGGGAGGGACTTCCCATGTCTCTGCTTGAGTCCATGTACATGGAGAAGCTGTGTCTGGTCAACGATGTGATCGGGAGCAGAGATGTTATCCAGACCGGCGTGAATGGATATGTGTGCAGGAACGCAGACGAGTTCGTCGCTGCCATCCGCGGAATTCTGGAGGATCCCGAGAAGGCGGCCAGGATGACTGCCCAGGCCAGGAAGGATATTATCGAAAAATACAACACTCGGGTGATGGCAGAGAAATACCGCGAGATTTACGAGGAGGCTTTTGCCGCAAAGGACAAAAAGGAAAAGCCGCGTCGGAAAAAGAAAAAGAAGCAGTGAGACGAGGGCGGCTTCTTTCATAAACATTTATGGGTGAAGGTTATGACCACAGACATGAAAAAAACAGCGATCGTCTCGTGCTATTTTCAGCCGAATTACGGCAGTATGCTGCAGGCTCTGGCCACACAGATGGCTCTGGACGAGCTTGGATACGACAATGAGACCATCTGCATCGATGGCCTGAACAAGGAGATCCGGACAGCAAAGATCCGCTATTTTGCCAGGGCATCTCTGACATCGGACATCCTGCTTTCAAAAGCCGGAATGGCGATGGCGCGCATGCGCCGCAAGCTTTCCAGGGGCACTTATACGCAGATGATGCAGGCCCGGCTGCAGGCTTTTTCCGATTTTCAAACAGGACATTTCCGCATGTCCGAGTCCTATGGTTCCCGCGCGGAACTGACACAGGCATGTGAAGAAAAATACAGTGCCGTTCTGGTAGGAAGCGACCAGCTGTGGCTCCCCGCCAACATCGCGGCAGACTATTATACACTCAGCTTTGTACCCGACTCGGTCAATACGATTGCCTATGCGACGAGTTTCGGACAGTCACAGCTTCCCCGCGCCAGCGAACGCGCGGCCATGAAGTTTCTGTCCTGCATCAGGCACATCGGCGTGCGGGAGAAGTCGGGACAGAAGATTGTAGCAAAACTGACCGGACGCCGTGTCCCCATTGTCGCGGATCCCACACTCCTGTTTGACGGCAGGGAATGGATGCGCGTACAGCAGGAGGCTCCCCTGTTCGAGGGCGAATATATCTTCTGCTATTTCCTGGGCAATAATCCCCGGCATCGGGAGTTCGCATCCCGGCTGTCGGCGGAAACAGGATGCAGGATCGTGGCTCTACAGCATGTGGACGAATATGTCCGCAGCGATGAAGACTACGCAGATGAGACCCCCTGGGCGGTCGGTCCGGGCGATTTCCTGAATCTGATCCGGAACGCGCAGTGGGTTCTGACAGATTCCTATCACTGTACCGCTTTTTCCATGCAGTACGAACGAAAATTTTTCACTTTCCGCAGATACCACCGCAAAACAAAGCAGTCGACCAACAGCCGTCTGGACACACTTCTTGCCCAGTGCGGCGTGACAGAGCGGCTTTTGAGCGGCGAAGAGGAGATTTCGGCCTGCACAGGTCTTGAGATCGACTTTGCGGATGTACACAGCCGGATTGCACGGCTTCGAGAGTATTCCTGGAAATACCTCACGGATGCACTGGAGGACAGGAAGGAAACCGATTTGAAAATGAATGCTGTCCACGCCGTGAACAGCAGGTAGATAACAGTTACAGCCGGATTTCCACCAGAATGAAAGGGCAAAAGCGAATGGGTACACCAATCGTAAAAATCCTTATTGCTTCACATAAAAAATACAGAATGCCGAAGGATGATATTTATCTTCCCCTGCACGTAGGGGCGGAAGGTAAAGTCGATTCTTCGGGCAAACCGCTTGACCTGGGCTGGACTAAGGATAACACGGGCGAAAATATCTCTGAACTCAATGCGGGATATTGTGAACTTACGGGCTTGTACTGGGGCTGGAAAAACCTGAAAGCCGATTATATCGGCCTGGTACATTACCGCAGGCATTTCTGTTTAAAGAAAAAAAGCAGGGATCCGTTCAAAAATATCCTGACAGGCGCACAGCTTCGTCCGATGCTGAAACAGTACTGGGTGTTCGTCCCGAAGAAGCGGAGATATTTCATTGAGACGCTCTACTCTCATTATGCACACACGCACTATGCGGAGCATCTTGATATCACCCGGGAGGTCATCGCGGAGCGGTATCCGGAATATCTGCCTTCCTTTGACAGGATCATGAGGCGCAGATACGGATACATGTTCAATATGATGATCATGCGCAGAGATCTCGCGGATAAATACTGTGCCTGGCTCTTCGACATTCTCTTTGCTCTGTCGAAAAAGATGGGAGTCACGGAACTCTCCTTCTATCAGGGACGGTATTTCGGCAGGGTCAGTGAGATCATCCTGAATGTCTGGCTGGACCGCCAGATTTCCATCGCCGCTATTCCCAGAGACCGTATCCGTGAGCTTCCGACAATTTATACGGAAAAGATCATGTGGTACAAAAAAGGCGCATCTTTCCTGAAAGCCAAATATCTGGGCGAGAAATATGAGGGAAGCTTCTGATGGAACATAAAAAATCAGCGGAAATACTGAACGTGCCCGCAATCGGGGCCGGTCAGTCCTTTGAGCGCTGGCTCGGGGAGGGGCTCTTCTCGGGAACAGCTGCAGGGACAGTCAGTGCGCTGACGGATATCCTGTATTTTCTGTCCTTTATCGTCTGCTACAGCTGGGGTTTTATCAACACCACCATGTTCAAGAACGATTTTTCCGATGCCTTTAAGGCGCAGATGGACGGCCTTTTCCACTTTGCGGTGATCAATGCGCTGATCTGCGGTGTCATAGCCCTGCTTCTGCAGAAAAATCTGCAGCTGGCGGCCTTTGAGATCGCCCTTCTGGCGTCAGGCTTTCTCCACTGGAAGCTGGGGGCGGGAAAATTCGAATATTTTGTCCTGTGTGTGCTGATCGTCGGCATGACCGGCCGTTCCTTTAAGGTGCTCGTGTCGATCGCGCTCACAATCGGAAGCGCAATGATGGCAGTCACTTTTGCCGCCTCTCAGCTGGGGATCATCACGGATCTGGTCTACAAGGGAGGCCGCCATTCATTCGGAATCATCTACTGCACGGACTGTGCGGCACATATTCTCTTTCTGATGGTGATGTATGTGTTCCTGCGTCTGGATTCGCTCAATATCGTGGAATATGCCGCACTCATCCTCGTCTGTGCGATCATGATGATGACAAAGGCCCAGTCGGATATCATGTGCGGGTTCCTGCTTATGGGCGGGATCCTTCTCTACAGGCTGACACGCAGGTGGCACAGAAAAAAGCCGGTCCGCATCATCGCCTCGATCATGAGCTTTTCCTTTTTGATCTCTACCATTGCCATTTTTGCTGTCACACTGGGATTCAACAGAAACGACAAAGAACTGCGCCAAAAGATCCCCTACACTCTGACCCGCCGTCTGGAAATGAACCAGGAGGCGCTCAGGGACCACCCCTTCTCGCTCTTCGGATCGCAGATCGAAGAGCACGGATTCGGAGGGAGAACGGAGAATCTTCCGGGCTGGGACAAGTACTTTTTTATCGACTGTTCCTACATCCGCCTCTTCGTGATCGGCGGTTTTCTCCTTTTCATCATGATCCTGCTGATCATGACCTATACGGAACTCAGGTGCTTTGCCTACAGGAGATACGGTTTTCTGTTCCTGCTGGTGGTCGTCTCGATCGCATGCCTGCTGGAACACCACCTGATGGAATACTATTACAATGTATTTCCGCTGATGGCATTTTCGGGAAGACGTCTTTTCCGGGATGATCCGATCCCCGGGACCGGATAAAAGGCCTGCCGGTCTGAGCGGGCAGAGGGTCCGGGGATGGAAGAGCCGGTGACGGTTTTATGCACGCATGTGCCCGGGCACAGCGGAAAGCCTGAGATGAAACACAGTCAATCTCTATGTGTCGATGGGAGGTATTGCGCAGTACATGATCAGACTTAATGAAAAAAAAGACTGCTGCGGATGCGGCGGGTGCAGCAATGCCTGCCCCGTGCACTGCATACAGA
>CAMKEX010000098.1 GCA_946411695.1 uncultured Lachnospiraceae bacterium | reverse complement strand
AAGATCAGGAAGCGCGACGGGCGCATCGTGGAATTTGACATAACAAAGATCGAGAATGCGATCGCCAAGGCATTTATTGCCTCCGGCGAAGTGGACGCCAGAGATGTATCTGCCGTTTCGCGCGCCATCGGCCTCCTTCTGATGAGCGGCCGCGAGGACGCTGACAAGATGCCTGAAGTCGAGGAGATCCAGGACCGCGTCGAGAGCGCGCTGATGAAGGCCGGCTATCCCAGGACAGCCAAGAGCTACATCCTCTACCGCAGCCAGCACCAGAAGGTCCGCGAGACCAAGCAGACCCTGCTGGACTACAAGAAGCTGGTGGACGGTTATATCGGCGCGGAGAAAGACTGGCGTGTCAAAGAGAATTCCACAGTGACTCTGAGTGTCGGCGGCCTGATCCTGTCCAACTCCGGCGCCATCACAGCCAACTACTGGCTGACTGAGGTCTATGACGATGAGATCGCGCAGGCTCACCGCAAGTGCTTCATCCATCTGCATGATCTGTCCATGCTGACCGGCTACTGTGCAGGCTGGAGCCTGAAGCAGCTGATCCAGGAAGGTCTTGGCGGCATCCCCGGCAGGATCACCTCCGCCCCCGCCAAGCATCTGTGCACTCTGTGCAATCAGATGGTCAACTTCCTCGGCATCATGCAGAATGAGTGGGCGGGCGCGCAGGCCTTCTCTTCCTTTGACACCTATCTTGCGCCTTTCGTAAAGGCCGATAATCTTTCCTATAACGAGGTCCTGCAGTGTGTGCAGTCCTTTATCTACGGTGTCAATACACCCTCCAGATGGGGCACACAGGCTCCCTTCACCAATGTCACCCTGGACTGGACAGTTCCGGCCGACATGAAGGATATGCCCGCCATCGTAGGCGGCAAGCCCCAGGACTTCACCTACGGCGACTGTAAGAAGGAAATGGACATGGTCAACAAGGCCTTTATCGAGACCATGATCCAGGGCGATGCCAACGGCCGCGGCTTCCAGTATCCCATTCCTACCTATTCCATTACCAAGGATTTCGACTGGAGCGAGACAGAGAACAACAAGCTTCTCTTTGAGATGACCGCCAAATACGGCACCCCTTACTTCTCCAACTATGTAAACTCCGACATGGAGCCCTCGGATGTCCGTTCCATGTGCTGCCGTCTCCGTCTCGACCTGCGCGAGCTGCGCAAAAAGGGCGGCGGCTACTTCGGCTCCGGCGAGAGCACCGGTTCCATCGGTGTTGTCACCCTGAACCTGCCCCGCATGGCTTATATGTCCAACAATGTGGATGAGTTCTACGCCATGCTGGACCGCTACATGGACATCGCGGCCAGATCCCTGCGCGTCAAGCGCCAGGTCATCACCCGCCTGATGAACGAGGGACTGTATCCCTACACCAAGCGCTATCTGGGTTCCTTCGAAAACCACTTCTCCACCATCGGAATCGTGGGTATGAACGAAGCCATTGAGAACGCTTCCTGGGTTCCCGGCGATATCACCGGCCGTCAGGGACACGCCTTTGCCATGGACGTCCTGCAGCACATGCGCGACCGCCTCTCCGATTATCAGGAGACATACGGCGACCTCTACAACCTGGAGGCGACACCTGCAGAGTCCACGACCTATCGTTTTGCCAAGCACGATACCGAGGAGTTCCCCAGGATCATCACTGCAGAGAAGAACGGCGGCGCTCCCTACTACACCAACAGCACCCACCTTCCCGTCGGCTACACGGATGATATTTTCGACGCCCTGGAGATGGAGGATGACATGCAGACCATGTACACCTCCGGCACCGTCTTCCACGGTTTCCTGGGACAGGAACTTCCGGACTGGCGCGCAGCCGGTGCCCTGGTCAAAAAGATCGCAGAGAACTTCCGCCTTCCCTATTACACGCTGTCCCCGACTTATTCGGTCTGCGTGAATCACGGCTATATCTCCGGCAAGCATTTCGAGTGCCCTTACTGCGGTCAGGACGCGGAAGTCTACTCCCGCATTACCGGTTACTACCGTCCGGTCCGCAACTGGAACGACGGCAAGGTCTCCGAGTTCAGAAACCGCCGCACCTATGCGGAGAAGAAGATGTCCAAGCCCATCCACGGTCTTGCAGGCAAGGGCGGTATCAACGGACAGGCATGGGCTGCACAGGAGCGCCGGATGGCACAGGCTTTTGCGGCATCTCCCGTGACCGGCACTGCGGCAGCGCAGGCATCCATTGAGGCGGCTGCAAAGAAGAAAGCTGCCGAGGCTGTCCAGGACGCAACGGCTATCCTGGTCGCCACAAAGACCTGCCCCAACTGCGGCATGGCAAAGAAGATGCTGGAAAAGGCCGGGATCACCTATGAGGTAGTCTATGCGGACAATGCTGAGGGCGCGGCATTTGCGGAGCGCAACAACATCCTGCAGGCACCTACACTGCTGATCCCTGATGAGGAGGGCTACCGCAAATACACCAATATCGGAGAGATCTCTGCCTTTACAAAGAAGAGAGCCCTGATGATGGCGTGACCGCATGGATCAGTCCGGAGAAAAGAAACCCTTCCGCAGGTTTTCCCCCGGACGATCGGACGATTTTCCCGATAAAAATCAACATGGATAATAATCAGCATGAAAAAAGAGGCCGGAGCGATTTGCTCCCGGCCTCTTTTTTATGCAGTTTAAACAGTTCCGCGGAAGGTGAGTACGTAAATGTGACCGCCTGAACGAGCCTTTTCAAGGCCTATTTCTCTTCCTTATTGCTCTTCTTTGAAAGAATTTTCTGCCTCAATGGATTTCCATGTATAGTGTGCCCATGGTCACGGAGATGATAATATCTCCCTGGGCTTTAACAAATTTTTTGATCATTCTGTAGTCGAGGTCTTCCTTGCGGCGGATGACTATGTCATATTCTGCTGTCCCGTCTTTTTTGTTGATCTTGATCCTGCTCTGTGTCACCTGGGCATTCCATTTTTTGATCTGTCTGTCCAGGATGTTATCAAAATTGGCGTCGCTCTTGACAAGGAAGAGAAGATGATTTCCTCCGTTGGTATCGGAATAGAAGGGGAAGCGGGAGATCATGTACTGAAGGACGTAGAGAAGGATCACCATGCAGAAGGTGGGAATATACATTCCCGCGCCGATGGCAAGTCCCAGACCGGATGTCAGCCAGATTCCGGCAGCGGTGGTCAGACCCTTGATACTGCTTCCTACTTTGAAAATGACACCTGCGCACAAAAAGCTGATGCCGCTGACGACCTGGGCCGCGACACGGGCGGAGTCGGCGTCCCGCGCGCCGAAGCGGGCTGCCCCCTCACCCCATGTCAGATCCGCAAAGCCGTATTTGGAGATCAGCATGATCAGTGCCGCTGTACAGCAGACGATGATATGCGTCCGGATACCGGCCTCTTTGAGACGATGGCTCCGCTCAATACCGATCAGAGCTCCGACTATGAAGGCGACCAGAAGACGTATACAGAAGTCAATGTTCATTCCCAGGGTAATCTGCTGGTGATAATATTGTGTCAGGATCAGGGGGTTCATACAGTTTCCTCGCTTTCATCATACATGTTTTGCGGCACTGTGCCATGGATCCGGAAAAGGATCATGACCGGATATTGTCTACAGTTCCTGCTCGCTCCAGTCGTCGTTCAGGACCAGTTCGTGCCAGCTTATATTTTTATCGGCCGCTTTCTGGCGGTGGAGTTCACCGGCCATATGCTGCAGGAGCTTTTTCCGGTCCTCCGTGTGGAAACGCCTCAGGTAAGGGACATCCCCCCGGATATCGGTAAAATAGTAGAGAACATCCGCGCGCTGAACGGAGGTGTAAACCGCGAGCTTGCCCATAGGCTCCTCCTTCAGGTAGATCCTGTAGCCGCGGACAAGCTGTGAAGCGTCTGCCTGAAGCAGGATCTCCGCCTTTTCCCCCTCCAGTTCCTCTGCGCTCGTGTCCATCCTGTCAAGATTGAAATTGAGGTTTTCCGCCAGGAGGGCACTCACATCTGTGCGGCCGCCTGCAGAAGCCCTGATTGCCTGCATAGTCACACGCTCTCCGTTTTTGCGGCAGAGGATCTGTTTTACGGACGGGCTGACCGCCATGCCTTCGGCCGCCAGCGAGAGGCAGTAGCCCAGAAGGTGTTCGTCATGCCCGGAGACAACCAGGTTGAGGAGAGTGCCCCCTTGCCGGAGATTTCTTCGCAGGATCCCCGCGTTTTTTTCGAAATATTCCATGAGAAGGGATGCGCGGCGAAGATAAAAGGTACCTCTGTTCAACTTGGGATAGGGAATGTCTGCCTGCAGACCCGGATGGGAAGAGCCGTCGTCACTGTCCGGACCGGCGTCATCGGGACAGAGAGGCCCGGGCGTAAGAACGATCAGGGTGTCAAACAGGCCGCCGTCATAGTCTTTGAGATCAGCCTGGATCACAAGAGGCTGAACAAGGCCGCTCTCCGCCTTCGCAGGAGTCCCGCCGCCCAGCATTACGATAGAAGCATCTGGAAAAACATGCGCGATATGCTCCGCCGCCTGCACAGGGAGACCGGAACAGAGGATCTTGCGGCCCAATCCATCCCGGTTTTTGTCCAGCCAGCTGATGATTTTCGCGTTGACATTGTCAATGTTCGGGTTTTCGGATGTCATTTTTTTTCCTTTCCGGATCCGGGAGCGATCCCCGGTTTTTTTTGACTGAGTCCGGAAAATACGAGGGAGCACTGCCTTGTTTTTTTCGGACATATTACTATTAAATATACCATAGTCCGTCCTAACTGTCACGTGCGGCGGCAGGGCACCCGCTTTTACAGGTTTGCAGGACAGGGACCCTGCAGTCCGCAGGCGGGGGGCCCTGCTGCGTGCACCCGGCTGCCGCGGGCGGGCTTTATGCGGAATTGTTGTTTTTGCCAAAGCAGACAGGGAATCATCCGTGATTTTGTACAAATTTGAGCACATTGATAAAAAAGGGCAAAATACTCGGTAAAAATACACAAATATGAGATTGCGGCAATTGAAGCATTTGTAAAAAAGTAATATAATTTTTTTAAGTATATACTGTTGTTAACCGTCGGGGAATTCGGTGAATTATAGTGAATGATAAAAGAAGAAACAGTAATCGCCGGAGGAGGTAGTGGTAACAGAAAGGAGTGAGCTGTATGAGTACAACGGATGCGCTGTATGAACGTTTCAAAGCGAACCTGGAAGCGGTCAACGGAGAATGTTCATTGGCAGCCAAAGCAGACGCAGGAAAAGTGGTAGCAGATCTTTTCCAGGCAAAAGGCATCAAGACAGCCTGCGTGGCAGAGACTGATTTTCTCCGTGAGATTGGAATCGTTCCTGCACTGAGAGAGGCAGGTGTTGAGGTCTTCACGGATCACATCCGTCTTCATGCGGAGACTGCGCAGGGAGGAATCTCGGAAGCGCAGTACGGCGTTGCAGATCTGGGAAGCATTCTGCAGGTCGGAGATGAGATTGATGCGAGGATCGTTGCGACCATGTCTGCAGATTATGTCGGCATCCTCAAGGAGTCAACGATCGTCGATGATTATGACGCCATGTTTGATGTAATCTGCGCGCTGCCGGAAATGCCGAATTTTGTCGGATTTGTAACCGGACCCAGCAGAACTGCAGATATCGAGTGTGTCAGTACAGTCGGTGTCCACGGTCCCCTCAGACTCAGCATCGTAATCATTCAGGATGCCTGATGACGGGTACGGACAGAGAATGCGGTGCATGAGTTCATTGCACTGCTGACTGCGCACCGGTTTTTAGGAAAGGAGAGAATCAATCATGGCTAGTCTGGAGCTGAAGCAGGAAATTCAGGAAGCTTTGAAGAATCAGACTCTCAGCAGAACACTGGGAACATTCTGTGCGACATATCCTGCGAAGAGAGAAAAATCATATGCCGGTGTCGATTTCGAGTCGACACGTGACAGCATTAAAGAAGTTAAGAGTTATGCAGCAGACCACATCGATGAGATGATCGATGATTTCACAAAGAACTGCACAGCCCGCGGCGGACATGTTTTCCACGCAAAGAGCGGCGAGGAAGCTATGGAGTATATCCGTAATCTCGTTAAGGAAAAAGGTGTCAAGACCATCGTCAAGTCCAAATCCATGGCTTCTGAGGAAATCCACATGAACCATGTCCTGGGCGATGACGGCGTACAGGTACAGGAGACCGACCTCGGTGAGTTCATCATCGCTCTCGAGGGCAACACTCCCGTCCACATGGTCATGCCTGCCCTGCATCTGAACAAGGAGCAGGTCGCCGACTATTTCACAGAGTATACAAAAGAGAAGAACGAGCCCATCATCGCCGAGGAGGTCAAGACCGCCAGGAAGATCATGCGCGACAAGTTCATCCATGCCGATATGGGTGTTTCCGGCGCAAACGTGGCTGTCGCCGATACGGGCACCGTTTTCACAATGAGTAACGAAGGCAACGGCCGTATGGTCGGCACACTGCCCAAGATCCATCTGTATGTCTTCGGTATTGAGAAGTTCGTCAAGAGCCTCTCCGATGCCCGTTACATCTTTAAGGCCCTTCCCCGCAACGGCACGGGCCAGCGTATTACTTCTTATATCTCCATGTACACAGGCGCCTCCGAGGTCACCGTGGACAAGGAAACCGATGAGAAGGCCAAGAAAGAATTCTACGCAGTCATTCTGGACGATCCGGGACGCCGCGCCATCCTCGCGGATCCTGATTTCAGGGAAGTCTACAACTGCATCCGCTGCGGCGCATGTCTTGACGTATGTCCTGCGTTCGCTCTGCTGGGCGGCCATGTATACGGCTCCAAGGTCTACACCGGCGGTATCGGTACTATTCTGACCCACTTCCTGGTATCCGAGGAGAGAGCGGATGAGATCCAGAACATCTGCCTGCAGTGCGGACGTTGCAAAGAGGTCTGCGGCGGCGGACTTCACATCCCCGAGATGATCATGAAACTGCGTGAGCGCAGCTACGAGGCAAATCCCAATCCCGTTTATAAATTCGCTCTGGATGCGGTCAGCGACAGAAAGCTGTTCCACTCCATGCTGCGTATCGCCTCCGTGGCACAGGCTCCGTTTACCAAGGGCACCAACTTCATCCGTCACCTGCCTATGTTCCTGTCCGGCATGACAGAGGGCAGAAGCCTGATGAGCATCGCTCCCGTTCCTTTCCGCGATATCTTCCCGACCATTCAGCAGAAGGTCGACAATCCCAAGGGCAAGATCGCTATGTTCGCCGGATGTCTGCTTGACTTCGCTTATGTTGACATCGCCAAGGCAGTCATCGCGGATCTGAACTCCATCGGCTATATTGTCGATATGCCTATGGGCCAGTCCTGCTGCGGTGCTCCCGCAACCTTCATGGGTGACCGCGAGAACGCCAGGAAGACCGCAGAGCTCAACGTCGAGGCCATGCACGCGGAAGACTACGATTATGTCGTATCCGCATGCCCGACCTGCACACACCAGCTGCGCGTCTACAAGGACTTCTTCGAGGAAGGCTCCGAGATGTACAAGAAGGCAGAGGAACTGGGCAGCAAGACCTTCGACTTCTGCAAACTCTTCTATGATCTGGGCGGACTGGCAGAGGAAGGCGATGAGACACCTGTCACCATCACTTACCATGATTCCTGCCACCTCAAGAGAGAACTGGGCGTCTTCAAGGAGCAGAGAGAACTCCTCAAGGCCACCAAGGGCATCAACCTGGTCGAGATGGAAGAGTCCGATGTCTGCTGCGGTTTCGGCGGCACATACAGCATCAAACTTCCCGAGGTCGCTGCACCCATTCTCGCCAAGAAGATCAGCCACATCCAGGATACCGGCGCTTCTGTCGTCGCTGTCGACTGCCCCGGCTGCCTGATGCAGATCCGCGGCGGTATGGACGCACACGGTCTTCCTACCGAAGTCAAGCACACTGCTGTGATCATCGCTGAGAAACGCGGCCTGATTTGACAGCACAGAGCATTCGGGACCGGATGATCTCAGATTACCGGAAGATCCGGACTGCTTTCAGATAAAATTTTAATCATATAGAAAATGAGTTGTAAAAAAGAGGCCGCAGTCAAAAAATGACAGTCGTTACAGATCGATCGAAAAAGAGGCAGGGGGTGCCTGACCCGGTTAAATATGAACGGATGACGGCAAAGATGGCTTTCCAGCTTGCCATGATCCATACCTGGCCGGCGTCTGTGTGCCCGGCAATGTTCGGCATTTTCTGGTGCCTGTACAGGGGGATCCCCCTCACACCGGCCCAGTGCATTCTGCTGGCAGGGGCATGTATCCTGTCCCAGTCTTCGGTCAATACGCTGAATGACTACGTGGACTATGTCAACGGAACCGACAGCAAAGAGGACAATGTGGAAGTCAACGATGCAGTGCTGGTCTACAACCACCTGAATCCGAGACATGCCCTGATCCTCGGACTTGTCTATCTGGCAGCCGCTGCGCTCTGCGGCGCGGCAGCCGCCCTGCACTCCGGTCCGGCACCCTATATCGTCGGAATCATCGGAGGTCTGACGGTGCTCGGATACAGTGTCAGCCCGGTCTCTGTGGCTTCGCTCCCTCTGGGAGAACTGGTTTCCGGTTTTGTCATGGGCGGCCTGATCCCTTTGGGGACAGCTGCCGTCGCTGACGGGACTTTCCACTGGGAGATTCTTGCGGAAAGTCTTCCGCTGATCATCGGAATCGCACTGATCATGCTGAGCAATAACGGAAGCGATATCGAAAAAGACCGTGCCGCAGGACGCACGACCCTCCCGGTCGTGCTGGGACGACCCCGTTCCCTTGTCCTGTACCGGACGCTGCTGGGGGTATGGATCGCGCTCCTGATCCTCCAGCCCCTCCTGCAGGTCGGGAGGATTTCCATAGCGGGTATCCTGCTCACGATCGCTCTCGGGCATAAACCCTTCGGATTTCTTATCCGGGCAAAGCTCGACCCCTCGGACAGAATCCGCCAGATGAAAAGCGTCGCGGCATCCAATATGATCGGAAACGGCTTCCTGGCTCTTACTTACGGGGCGGCATGGCTGATGCAGATTCTCGGAATTTTTTGAAACATATGAAAAAACAGCAGGGGCGCGCCCATGTCTACGAGATATTCGAGACGCTGGCTCCGCGCTATGACAGGGCCAATGCCCGCATCAGCCTGGGCCTTGAAAAAGGCTGGAAGAGGCTGCTGGTAAAAAGAGTGCTGGCACAGACCGGCAGCGGAGGAGACATCCTGGATGTCTGCTGCGGCACAGGGGACATAGCGATCGCTCTCGCAGAGAGAGGTCCGGGCCTTTGTGTCACGGGACTTGATTTTTCCCCCGCCATGCTGGAGGTCGCCGGGAAGAAGGGAGAAGACATCTCCAACCTGCAGCTGCTGCAGGGAGATGCCATGAAGCTTCCCTTCGCGGACGGAACGTTTGATGCGGCATGCATCTCGTTCGGCCTCAGGAACACGCCGGATTACCGCCGTGTCCTCAGGGAGATGAGACGCGTCGTGCGGCCGGGCGGCAAAGTTTACTGCCTGGATTCCTTCGTTCCCGACAATCCGGTCATCCTGCCGGCATACCGACTCTATTTCCGGTATATCATGCCGGTCCTGGGAGGCGGACGAAAGTATAGAAAACAATATACATGGCTTTACCAGTCGACAGAACAATTTCCCAGGAGAAGGGAACTGATGAAACAGTTCGCCCGCACAGGCCTTGTGCAGGTGCAGAGCCGCAGCAGAATGCTGGGCGCCTGTGTTCTGATCGAAGGGACGAAAGCCTGACAGATTACAACAGGAGAAAACTATGAGCGAAGAAAAATTTGACGCCATAATCGTAGGAGGAGGACTGGCAGGCGCTACAGCCGCATATATTCTTGCCAATGCCGGAATGGAAGTCCTTCTGGCAGACCGCGGCGATTTCTGCGGCTCCAAGAACGTGACCGGCGGCCGCCTCTATGCGCACAGCCTGGAGAAGGTTTTCCCCGGCTTCGCGGAGGAGGCGCCCATTGAGCGCAAAGTCACGCACGAGAAAATCTCCCTGATGACCCCCAAGAGCTCGCTGGATATCGGATTCAGTTCCGAGAAACTCGGCGAGGACCCCGAGAGTGCATCCTACACCATCCTGCATTCCAAATTTGATCCCTGGCTCGCGGAGAAATGCGAGGAGGCAGGCGTTATGCTTGTTCCCGGCATCCGCGTTGACAGCTGTGTCGTCGAGGACGGCAAGGTCGTCGGTATCGATGCCGGCGGCGAGATCATGTATTCCGATGTCGTCATTATCGCGGACGGTGTCAACTCCCTGCTCGCCCAGAAGCTGGGGATGAAGAAGGAACTGACTCCTCACGAAGTCGCGGTAGGCGTCAAGGAAGTCATCAAACTGGATGAGGAAGTCATCAACCAGCGCTTCGGCGTCCGCGGCAACGAAGGTGTCGCATGGCTGTCCGCAGGCGACGCAACTGCCGGAGCATTCGGCGGCGGTCTCCTCTACACCAACAAAGACACCATCTCCATCGGTATTGTTGCGACACTGGCAGACATCGGCTACACCGATATTTCCATTCCGGATCTGCTCGACCGCTATAAAGAGCATCCTGCCATCAAGCCTTATATCGAAGGCGGTGAGACCATCGAGTACAGCGCGCACCTTGTTCCCGAGGCAGGCGTTCACATGATCCCTGAACTCGTTCGCGACGGCGTCCTTGTGACCGGCGACGCAGCGGGCTTCGTTGTTAACCTCGGTTTCACTGTCCGCGGTATGGACTTCGCAGTAGAGTCCGGCCGTCTCGCTGCAGAGGCAGTCATCCGTGCGAAAGAAGCAGGCGATTTCAGCAAGGAAGGCCTCTCTTCCTATGTGGATGCCCTGAACGAGAGCTTCATCATGAAAGACATGAAGGCACTCAAGGGATTCCCTGCAATCCTCTCCCGCAGAGAAGTCTTCAAGGATCTCCCGGAGATGGTGGACGACATCTGCACGAAGCTTTTCACGGTCAGCGGAAAACCCAGCATGGACTTCATCATGTATGTGATCAATTCCATGGCTTCGCACCTGAGCGTTGCACAGCTCACAAGCCTGGTAGGAGACATTATGGACGCATTCTGATCTTCGCGGATCTTTGCGCGTGAGACCGGAGCGGTACCATGAAAATACTGTTTCTGTATACTGACTGATGAATTGTGAAAAGAGGATAAAAAAATGGCTAAAATGAGTGTAGATGATAAATTGGGACTGGATCTGTTCCACACCGACGAACATAATCCCCACATCACGGTCAATGAAGATTATGATGATATGGAAGAGATCCGCAAAGTTCTTCTTGCCTGCCCTGCCGGCCTTTATCACTATGAGAACGGCAAGGTGACCTTCAGCCACGAGGGCTGCCTGGAGTGCGGCACCTGCCGTGTACTCTCCATCGACAAGGTCGTCAAGAGCTGGGATCACCCCATGGGCGGCGCAGGTGTTCAGTTCCGTCAGGGCTGATGCTTTTGCAAACACCTGTAAGTACAGTAGGGTAAATAACTGAAATACAAGGGCTCTTATGCCGCTCTTTTGCACGGCGCGGCATAAGAGCCCCTTTGTATAAAAGTATAAAACAGAGAGCCCGGCCCGGCGCAGCGCCCGGATTTATGCATGCAGGCAGCAGGAAAAATCCGGGAGAGCTGAGGCACGAAGCAGTGCATGGTTTTTATATGAAAAGAAAACAGCAGGGAAAAGCCCGGAGAGCGTAGTGCGTGCGCGAACGCTCCGCAGAAGAGGTAACCATGAGCAGAATCTACATCATCACAGGCAAGGGCGGCGTCGGAAAGACCAGCGTGGCGGCGGCGCATGCGGTGCGCAGCGCACGGGAAGGGCACAATACCCTTCTTGTCAGCGCGGATATGGCGCACAATCTGGGGGATATTTTCCAGACAAAGGCAGGAGGATATGTACAGGAAATCGCCCCCTGCCTGTCTGTGCTGGAACTTGATCCCTACATGCTGATGCGGGAGGAATATCCCCATATCAACAAAACGATCTCAAATCTTTCCGGAACTGTGGGCGCTGCCATCGATTCGGTCGGGGAGACTTACATGATCCCGGGACTGGAGAACCTTTTTTCCCTGCTCAAGATCAGGGACCTCTATCTGAGCGGCACCTACGACAGGATCATAGTGGACTGTGCGCCGACGGGGGAGACGCTCTCCCTCTTAAAGCTTCCGGAACTGCTCTCCTGGTATGTGGAGAAGTTTTCTCCGGTGGGAAGGACGATGACAAGAGTGCTGACGCCGGTCGCAAAGCTCCGCTATCGGATGGAACTGCCTGACAAGGCCGCCATGGATGAGTTCGGACAGCTCTACACTAAACTTG
>CAMKEX010000097.1 GCA_946411695.1 uncultured Lachnospiraceae bacterium | reverse complement strand
CAGAAGATCAAGGTTATCAAGGTTGTCCGTGAGATCACCGGCCTTGGCCTGAAGGAAGCTAAGGAGCTCGTCGAGGGCGCTCCCAAGAACATCAAAGAAGGCGTCTCCAAGGAAGAGGCCGAGGCCATCAAGGCAAAGGTCGAGGAGCAGGGCGCGAAGGTTACTCTCAAGTAATTTTCACCAATCGTATCTTCTTGCATGATTCACATGCATTTCGAAGCGGTCGGCCTATATGGGCCGGCCGCTGTTGCCGTCAGGGTTTTATCCGGAAATCAGTCAGGAGTCGGCAGCAGTTTAATCTTTTTTAAAGAAAAATTCCGCTATAAAAAAATAATTGTTGACTTGAAGCGAATGCAGTAGTAGAATGTTATTCGCATCTTTTTTGCATGCATTTCTATAGTCCTCGATCAATCATTGTACAGAGCCGGAAAAGCGTATGGCGCTGTACAGATTGGCCGGAAATACACAGGACTGTCTGAACGAAAGCTGCATGAAAGCGGCTCATCCGCACAGGATGAAATCCGGCAGCGCACGAATCGCGCGCAGGTGCCAATGACAACGCATGATTAACGGGGTGAATTAGATGGAAAAATACAGGATACATCCTACAGGCAGTGGTAAAAACATCCGAATGAGCTATCAGCGCCAGAAGGAAGTTTTGCCGATGCCGAATCTGATCGAGGTTCAGAAGAACTCCTATCAGTGGTTTCGTGACAAGGGCCTTCAGGAAGTATTGGATGACATTTCGCCGATCGAGGATTTCAGCGGGCATCTCAGCCTGACTTTTGCAAGTTATACCTTTAAAGAAGAGGACGCGAAATATTCGATTGAAAAGTGCAAAGAGGGAGACCGCACCTATGCAGCTCCGCTCAGAGTCACTGTCCGCCTGTATGACAAGGAAAATAACCGAGAGATCAAGGAGCAGGAGATCTTTATGGGTGACCTGCCCCTGATGACAAAGAACGGAACATTCGTAATCAACGGTGCTGAGCGTGTAATCGTCAGCCAGCTGGTCCGTTCCCCCGGCATTTATTATGGAATTGACAAGGACAAGTTCGGCAAGCGCCTGTTCTCCTGCACCGTGATCCCCAACAGGGGCGCATGGCTTGAGTACGAGACAGACGCCAACGACGTGTTCTATGTTCGTGTGGACAGAACCAGGAAGGTACCGGTCACTGTCCTTATTCGTGCACTCGGAATCGGAACCGATGAGGAAATCGTGGACCTGTTCGGCGATGAGCCCAAGCTCCGCGCCAGCTTTGCAAAGGACCCTTCCCACGATTTTGAGTCCGGTCTTCTTGAACTGTACAAGAAGATTCGTCCCGGCGAGCCTCTCTCTGTCGAGAGTGCGGACAGCCTGATCAATTCGATGTTCTTTGATGCCCGCCGCTACGATCTGGCCAAGGTCGGCAGATACAAGTTCAACAAGAAACTTGCCATGCGCAGCAGGATCGTCGGCCATGTCCTCGCGGAGGATGTTGTCGATGAGGCTACCGGAGATATTCTGGGAAGCGCCGGCGAGAAAGTCGACCGCGATATGGCAGATCTGATTCAGAATGCCGCGGTTCCTTATGTCTGGATCCAGACGGAAGAGCGCCCTGTCAAGGTTCTGTCCAACCTCATGGTCGATCTGACCCATTATGTGGACTGCGACCCCGAGGATTTCGGTATCACAGAGAAGGTCTATTATCCTGCCCTCCGCGAGATCCTGGTACATTTCCAGGAGAATGAGGATGCAGAGGCGCTCGGCGATATTCTCCGCAGAAGCGTGCATGAGCTTGTGCCCAAGCATGTCACCAAAGAGGATATTCTCGCCTCCATCAACTACAACATGCATGTGGAATACGGCATCGGCACCGATGATGATATCGACCATCTCGGAAACCGCCGCATCCGCAGCGTGGGCGAGCTGCTTCAGAACCAGTACCGCATCGGTCTTTCCAGACTGGAGCGCGTGGTCCGCGAGCGTATGACCACCCACGATTCCTCCGAGGAGATTTCCCCTCAGTCACTGATCAACATCAAACCTGTCCAGGCTGCTGTCAAGGAATTCTTCGGTTCTTCCCAGCTGTCCCAGTTCATGGACCAGAACAACCCTCTGGGTGAGCTGACCCATAAGCGCCGTCTGTCCGCACTGGGCCCCGGCGGTCTGTCAAGAGACCGCGCAGGATTTGAGGTCCGTGACGTTCACTATACACATTACGGGAGAATGTGCCCGATCGAGACTCCTGAAGGTCCCAACATCGGTCTGATCAACTCCCTTGCAAGCTATGCCCGCATCAACCAGTACGGCTTTATTGAGGCACCCTACAGAAAGGTCGACCAGACCGATCCCAACGGTCCCCGCGTAACGGATGAAGTCGTCTACATGACTGCGGACGAAGAAGATAATTACCATGTCGCGCAGGCGAGCACGGAGCTGGATGAAAACGGCTACTTCGTGCACCGCAACGTGTCCGGACGTTACCGTACAGAGACTTCTTCCTATAATAAGAGCGTCTTTGAGTACATGGACGTCTCGCCCCGTATGGTTTTCTCTGTGGCGACCTCTCTGGTTCCTTTCCTGCAGAACGACGATGCCAACCGCGCTCTGATGGGATCCAACATGCAGCGTCAGGCAGTCCCGCTTCTCACAACGGATGCCCCTGCAGTCGGTACCGGTATGGAAGTCAAGGCAGCCATCGACTCCGGCGTCTGCGTGATCGCGGAAGCGGACGGTGTTGTCCAGTTTGTTGATGCCAGAGGTATTGTTGTCCGCGAAGAGGACGGCAGCAGACGCACTTATCGTCTGACCAAGTTCGAGCGAAGCAACCAGAGCAACTGCTACAACCAGAAGCCCATCGTCAACACCGGTGAGCATATTGTCAAGGGCCAGGTCATTGCCGACGGTCCTTCGACTTCCAACGGCGAACTGGCACTGGGCAAGAACCCGCTGATCGGATTCATGACCTGGGAAGGCTATAACTACGAGGACGCTGTTCTTCTGAGCGAGCGCCTGGTCCGCGATGATGTTTACACATCCGTCCACATTGAGGAGTATGAGTGCGAGGCACGTGACACCAAGCTCGGACCGGAAGAGATCACCCGCGATGTTCCCGGTGTCGGTGAAGAAGCCCTCAAGGATCTCGATGAAGAAGGCATTATCCGCGTTGGCGCGGAAGTGCGTGCGGGAGATATTCTGGTCGGCAAGGTGACCCCCAAGGGCGAAACAGAGCTGACCGCTGAGGAGCGCCTGCTGCGCGCCATCTTCGGCGAAAAGGCCCGTGAAGTCCGTGACACCTCCCTGAAGGTGCCTCACGGCGAATACGGTATTATTGTCGATACCAAGAAGTTCACAAGAGAGAACGGCGACGAGCTTTCTCCCGGCGTGAATGAATCTGTCCGCATCTATATTGCACAGAAGAGAAAAATCTCCGTCGGTGACAAGATGGCAGGCCGCCACGGCAACAAGGGTGTCGTGTCCCGCGTTCTTCCCATCGAGGATATGCCCTATCTGCCCAACGGCAGACCCCTGGATATCGTTCTGAATCCTCTGGGCGTTCCGTCCCGTATGAATATCGGACAGATCCTTGAGATCCATCTCTCCCTGGCAGCGGAAGCCCTGGGCTTCAACGTGGCAACACCCAACTTCGACGGTGCCAGCCACACTGACATCCAGGAAGCGCTGATCATGGCAAATGATTATGTCAACACCGAGTGGGAAGTGTTCTCGAAGAAATATGCGGATACCCTCTCACCCGAGATCATGCAGTATCTGTACGACAACCGCGCCCACAGAGAACTGTGGAAGGGTGTTCCGATCACACCGGACGGCAAGGTCCAGCTCCGCGACGGCCGTACAGGCGAACCTTTTGACAGTCCGGTCACGATCGGACACATGCATTACCTGAAACTCCATCATCTGGTTGACGACAAGATCCATGCCCGTTCCACGGGTCCTTACTCCCTCGTCACGCAGCAGCCTCTGGGCGGCAAGGCTCAGTTCGGCGGACAGCGTTTCGGAGAAATGGAAGTATGGGCGCTCGAAGCATACGGCGCAGCCTACACACTGCAGGAGATCCTGACCGTCAAGTCCGATGATGTCGTTGGACGAGTCAAGACTTACGAAGCCATCATCAAGGGCGAGAACATCCCCGAGTCAGGTATTCCGGAATCCTTCAAAGTACTCCTCAAGGAACTGCAGGCTCTGGGTCTGGATGTCCGCGTACTGCAGGAGGACGGCAGCGAAGTGGAGATCACAGAGGACATCGATTACGGCGATTCCTCCATCTACCGCTTCGAGATGGCAAACAGAGTCGGCAGCAGCAATTATGGCGGCACAGACGAGGAGAGCCTCGGACGCGCCGGGTTCAGCAGCAAGGAGTTCAATACCAGGAGCGGAAAGCTTGAGAATTCCTCGGATTCCGTTTCCGCAGCAGCCCCCGCCTTCACTGCACAGACACAGAGCGGCGATGACAGCTACGATACCGACAGCTATGAAGATGAGAACTATTGATCAGAAGTTCTGACCAATACAGTTTCCACGTTTCCAATATCGCAATGCTTCTGATAAGGAGATAAAAATGCCGAATACGAAACAGCAGAACTATCAGCCGGTCACATTTGATTCGATCAAAATCGGCCTCGCCTCTCCGGAGAAAATCCGCGAGTGGTCCTTTGGCGAGGTGACTAAGCCGGAGACCATAAACTACAGGACACTTAAACCCGAGAGGGATGGTCTTTTCTGCGAAAAGATTTTCGGACCGACAAAGGACTGGGAGTGCCACTGCGGAAAATATAAAAAGATCAGATACAAGGGCGTCATCTGCGACCGCTGCGGCGTTGAGGTCACAAAATCCAGCGTCCGCCGTGAGCGCATGGGCCACATCGAACTGGCGGCTCCCGTATCGCATATCTGGTACTTTAAGGGAATTCCCAGCAGAATGGGACTGATCCTCGATATCTCTCCGAAGGTGCTGGAGAAGGTTCTCTACTTTGCCTCCTACATCGTCCTCGACAAGGGTTCGTCCGAGCTTGAGTACAAGCAGGTTCTCAATGAGAGAGAATATCAGGAAGCCCGTGACAGGTGGGGCTCCAAATTCCGCGCCGGCATGGGTGCGGAAGCTGTCAAGGAGCTTCTGCTTGCCATTGACGTAGAAAAAGAATACGAAGAGCTCTCCGCGCAGATGGAGGATGCTTCCGGACAGAAGCGCGCACGTATTATCAAGCGCATCGAGGTCATCGAGGCCTTCCGCGAGTCCGGCAATTCCCCTGCATGGATGGTCATGGACTGCATTCCGGTCATTCCGCCCGATCTGCGTCCCATGGTACAGCTGGACGGCGGCCGCTTCGCGACTTCCGATCTGAATGATCTGTACCGCAGAATTATCAATAGAAATAACCGCCTGAAGAGACTTCTGGAACTCGGTGCGCCGGACATTATCGTCCGCAACGAGAAGAGAATGCTGCAGGAGGCGGTCGATGCCCTGATCGACAACGGACGCAGAGGCCGCCCGGTCACCGGACCCGGCAACCGCGCTCTCAAGTCGCTCTCCGATATGCTCAAGGGTAAATCCGGTCGTTTCCGTCAGAACCTTCTGGGCAAACGTGTCGACTATTCCGGCCGAAGCGTTATCGTCGTAGGTCCCGAACTGAAGATCTATCAGTGCGGCGTCCCCAAGGAAATGGCCCTCGAACTGTTCAAGCCCTTTGTCATGAAAGAGCTGGAGAGCAGAGGCATCTCCCAGAATATCAAAAACGCCAAGAAACTTGTCGAGAAGGTCGACAGCCAGGTGTGGGACATCCTCGAGGATGTCATCAAAGAGCATCCCGTAATGCTCAACCGCGCACCTACCCTTCACAGACTGGGTATCCAGGCTTTCGAGCCCATCCTCGTTGAAGGCAAGGCGATCAAGCTTCACCCTCTGGTGTGTACCGCTTTCAACGCGGACTTCGACGGTGACCAGATGGCGATCCATCTGCCCCTCTCCGTGGAGGCACAGGCGGAGTGCCGCTTCCTTCTCCTTTCCCCCAACAACCTTCTGAAGCCCTCCGACGGCGGACCGGTCGCGGTTCCCTCCCAGGATATGGTTCTGGGTATTTACTACCTGACTCAGGAGCGTGAGGGAGAGCCCGGCGAAGGCAAGTACTTCCGCAACATGAGCGAGGCAATCCTTGCTTATGAAAACCACTACATCACCCTGCACACCAAGATCAACGTCCGCATGTCCAGGATGAATGCAGAGGGCGAGACGATCACAGGCGTGATCGAGACCACACTCGGCCGCCTTCTGTTCAATGAGATCCTTCCTCAGGACCTGGGATTTGTCGACAGATCCGTCCCGGAGAACTTCCTCAAGCTGGAAGTTGACTTCCTGGTCAAGAAGAAAGACCTCAAGAAGATTCTTCAGAGAATCATCGACACCCACGGAACCTTTGCGACTGCAGAGGTCCTCGACCTGATCAAGGCCATGGGTTACAAGTACTCCACAATCGCCGCCATGACGGTTTCCATCGCGGACATCACCGTGCCTGCGCAGAAGAAGGACCTTCTTCAGAAAGCACAGGACACTGTCGATAAGATCTCCAAGAACTACCGCCGCGGTCTGATTACGGACGAAGAGCGCTACAGAGCAGTTGTCCAGACATGGACGGACATCGATAATCAGCTGACCACAGCGCTGCTCGAAAGCCTTGACAAATACAACAACATCTTCATGATGGCTGATTCCGGTGCCCGAGGCAGTAACCAGCAGATCAAACAGCTGGCCGGTATGCGCGGACTGATGGCCGATACCACAGGACGTACGATCGAGCTGCCCATCAAGTCCAACTTCCGTGAAGGTCTGGACGTTCTGGAGTATTTCATGTCGGCACACGGCGCCCGTAAAGGTCTGTCCGATACCGCTCTCCGTACTGCGGACTCCGGTTATCTGACACGACGCATGGTCGACGTCTCACAGGAACTCATTATCCGTGAGATCGACTGCTGCGAGGGCAGGGAGGCTGTTCCCGGAATGTCCGTCAAGGCATTCATGGACGGCAAGGAAACCATCGAGGGACTGCAGGACCGTATTACCGGCCGTGTGTCCTGCGAAGATATTTATGACAACGACGGCAATCTGATCGTCAAGAAGAACCACATGATCACGCCCGCACGCGCCACCAGGATCATGGCCAAGGGTACCAACAGGGTCAAGATCCGTACAATCCTGACCTGCCGTTCCCACTCCGGTATCTGCGCCAAGTGCTATGGCGCCAACATGGCGACCGGCGAGATGGTACAGGTCGGTGAAGCGGTCGGAATCATCGCGGCACAGTCCATCGGTGAGCCCGGTACACAGCTGACCATGCGTACCTTCCACACGGGCGGCGTCGCCGGCGGCGATATCACACAGGGTCTTCCCCGTGTCGAGGAGCTGTTTGAGGCCAGAAAGCCCAAGGGACTTGCGATCATTTCCGAGTTCGGCGGCACAGTTGCTGTCCGCGACAACAAGAAGAGCCGCGAAGTCATCGTTACAGATGATGAAACCGGAGAATCCAAGGAATATCCTATTCCCTACGGTTCCCGTATCAAGGTCATTGACGGCACCAGCATTGAGGCCGGCGATGAACTTACAGAAGGCAGTATCAACCCTCACGATCTGCTCAAGATCAAGGGTATCCGCGCGGTCCAGAACTACCTGCTCCAGGAAGTTCAGCGAGTCTACCGCCTGCAGGGTGTTGATATCTGCGACAAGCACATCGAAGTCATTGTCCGCCAGATGCTCAAGAAGATCCGCATCGAGAACAGCGGCGACACGAGCTTCCTTCCCGGAAGCCTTGTGGATGTCCTTGACTTCGAGGAAGAGAATGAGCGCCTGATTCAGCAGGCCCGCATCCCCGCCGAGGGCAAGCAGGTCATTCTTGGTATCACCAAGGCGGCGCTCGCAACCAACTCCTTCCTGTCGGCTGCATCCTTCCAGGAGACCACCAAGGTGCTGACAGACGCGGCGATCCACGGCCGCACCGATCCGCTGATCGGCCTCAAGGAGAATGTTATCATCGGTAAACTGATCCCCGCAGGTACCGGTATGAAGCGCTATCGCTCGACCCGCCTCTCTACAGATGCAAGGATCAGGGCCGCCAAGGCTCTGGCCGCGCAGAGGGAAGAGCAGCTCAATGCCGAAGAGATCGCCTATATGATGGCTATGCATGCGCCTGAGGATGATCAGATGCTCGTCGATCCGGACATCACTGACACAGACCTTCTGCAGGACGAGAACGATAATGCGGATGAGGACGTCAGAGAGGATCTGGATGATCTCCAGGGTCCCGATGCCGAAGACCTCGAGGAAATGGAAGAGGAGATGGCTGAGGACGCGATCGAGACTGTCGAGATGGAAGCTGAATCCGACGCAGATGAAGAACTTGTAATAACAGAGGAATAAAAAAATATTTGTTGACAAGCTTTGTACACTTGCGTATAATTCATGGGTGTGGCTCCGGCCACACCTTTTCCATGCGCGTTTTTTTGCGGGGGTCGGCAAGGACAGCTTTCCCGGTTTCCGGCAGAGGAACAGCATGGGAGGAAAACAGCTGCATAACCCTGTGCAGCACAAAATCTTACAAGGAGGTGAAATAGAATGCCAACATTTAACCAGCTCGTTAGAAAGGGTCGTGAGACATCTGTCAAGAAGTCCACAGCGCCGGCACTGCAGAGAGGCTTCAACTCCCTGCGCAAGCGTTCCATCGCAGTCAGTGCACCGCAGAAGCGTGGTGTCTGCACCGCAGTCAAGACGGCTACCCCGAAGAAGCCTAATTCGGCTCTTCGTAAAATCGCCAGAGTTCGTCTTTCCAATGGAATCGAAGTTACATCCTACATCCCCGGCGAAGGGCACAATCTGCAGGAGCACAGTGTTGTTCTGATCAGAGGCGGAAGAGTTAAAGATCTGCCCGGTACCAGATATCACATCATCCGCGGCACTCTGGATACAGCAGGCGTTGCAAACCGCAAGCAGGCTCGTTCCAAGTATGGCGCCAAGAGGCCTAAAGCTGCTAAGAAGTGAGGTACTTCTCCGCTGGCGTCATGAGCCCAGCGGGCAACAACTAATCACGAACCCGTAAGTGTTGGAGTTCTATAACCATATAGATGCGCTGCGGCTGCGGCTGCGGCAGCGGGACACCCGAAAGGGCGGACCTGCCTATGTTTTCCGTGTGTCTGGTGTAAATCTGAAAAGAGTAAACGCACAGAACAGAATCATATAGAGATCGTATAGTAATAGAAGATACAGCACGAACACGAATATCCGTATTAGTGAGTACCTGTGATTTATCAACATTGATAAGGAGGGAAGTAACGTGCCGCGTAAAGGACATGTTCAGAAAAGAGATGTACTGGCTGATCCCTTGTACAACAATAAAGTGGTCACCAAGCTGATCAACAGCATTATGCTTGACGGCAAAAAGGGTGTCGCACAGAAGATCGTGTACGGGGCATTTGCCAAAATGGAAGAGAAGACCGGTAAGCCCGCCGTTGAAGTTTTTGAGACTGCTATGAACAACATCATGCCTGTTCTCGAAGTCAAGGCAAGGCGTATCGGCGGTGCCACTTATCAGGTACCGATCGAAGTTCGTCCCGACAGACGTCAGGCGCTTGCACTGCGCTGGATCACCATGTTCTCCCGCAAAAGAGGCGAGAAGAAGATGGAAGACAAGCTTGCCGGTGAGCTTCTGGATGCGTACAACAACACTGGCGCATCTGTAAAGAGAAAAGAAGATATGCACAAGATGGCAGATGCCAACAGAGCATTCTCCCATTACAGATTCTGATTTGCGGTCTGAAGACACTAAGACTGCAGCATAGTCACAATCTGGAAAGAAAGGAGCCTGTTAAAAGCGGCTGCGCAGACGCGCAGTTTTGGAAGTACGATGAATTTCGCTTTTGGAAGAGGCCGGGAAGAGTAGATTAAATTGGAAAAAAGCGGGATTTGTTGTTAACAGCTCCGCAGGAGGAAAATCAGTGTCAATTAGAGAATACCCCCTGGAAAGAACCAGGAACATCGGTATTATGGCCCATATCGACGCGGGCAAGACTACACTTACAGAGCGTATTCTGTATTATACCGGTGTAAATTATAAGATTGGTGAAACACATGAAGGTACCGCAACCATGGACTGGATGGACCAGGAACAGGAGCGCGGTATCACAATCACATCAGCTGCAACGACCTGTCACTGGACGCTGCACGACCACATGAAAGTCAAACCCGGTGAAAAGGAGTGCAGGATCAATATCATTGATACTCCCGGACACGTAGACTTTACAGTTGAGGTCGAGCGTTCACTCCGTGTTCTGGACGGTGCGGTCGGCGTTTTCAGCGCAAAGGGCGGTGTTGAGCCCCAGTCTGAAAATGTGTGGCGCCAGGCGGATACCTACAATGTTCCGCGTATGGCCTTCATCAACAAAATGGACGTGATCGGAGCCGATTATTTCGGCAGCGTTGAGCAGATCCGCAACAGGCTCGGCAAAAACGCGATCATGATCCAGATCCCGATCGGGGCAGAGGATACCTTTAAGGGCATCATCGACCTGTTCGAGATGGAAGCATATATCTACAACGACGACAAGGGCGATGATATCTCTATCGTCGAAATCCCCGAGGACATGAAGGACGACGCAGAGCTCTACAGAGCTGAGCTGATTGAAAAGATCTGCGAGCTTGACGATGACCTGACTGAGATTTTCCTTGAGGGCGAAGAGCCCACAACGGAACAGCTCAAGAAGGCCCTGCGTAAAGCAACCTGCGAATGTACAGCCGTTCCGGTCTGCTGCGGCAGTGCCTACAGGAACAAGGGCGTACAGAAGCTGATCGATGCAGTTGTCGAGTTCATGCCCGCCCCCACAGATATCCCGTCCATCAAGGGCGTCGATCTGCAGGGCAACGAGGTTGAGCGCCACTCCTCCGATGAAGAGCCGTTCTCGGCACTGGCGTTCAAGATCATGACTGATCCCTTTGTCGGAAAACTCGCGTTCTTCCGTGTGTATTCAGGCGTGGCCAAAGCCGGCTCTTACTGCCTGAATGCAACCAAGGACAAGAAGGAACGTCTCGGACGTATCCTCCAGATGCACGCTAACAAGCGTACAGAGCTGGAAGAGGTTTTCTCCGGTGATATCGCCGCAGCCGTCGGCCTGAAGTTCACTACTACAGGCGATACGATCTGCGATGAAAAGCATCCGGTTATCCTCGAGTCCATGGAATTCCCGGAACCCGTTATCGAACTGGCAATCGAGCCCAGGACCAAAGCAGGTCAGGGCAAGATGGCAGAGGCACTGGCCAAGCTTGCCGAGGAGGATCCCACCTTCAGGCAGCACACCAACAAGGAAACCGGTCAGACCATCATCGCGGGCATGGGCGAACTCCATCTGGAGATCATTGTCGACAGACTTCTGCGCGAGTTCAGAGTAGAGGCAAATGTAGGCGCTCCTCAGGTTGCTTACAAAGAGACCTTCACAAAGAGCGTCGATCAGGATTACAAGTACGCGAAGCAGTCCGGCGGACGCGGTCAGTACGGACACTGCAAGGTTCGCTTCGAGCCCATGGATGCCAACGGAGAAGAACTGTACAAGTTCGATTCCGAGGTTGTCGGCGGTAATATTCCCAAGGAATACATCCCTCCGATCGGCGCAGGTATTGAAGAGGCCATGCGTGCCGGTTCTCTCGGCGGATTCCCGGTTGTCGGCATTCACGCGACTGTCTATGACGGTTCCTATCATGAAGTCGACTCCTCTGAAATGGCATTCCATATCGCAGGTTCCCTGTGCTTCAAGGAAGCCATGAAGAAGGCGGAGCCCGTTCTGCTTGAGCCGATCATGCGTGTCGAAGTCACCATGCCCGAAGAATATATGGGCGATGTCATCGGCGATATCAACGCCAGACGCGGACGCGTCAGCGGAATGGATGATATCGGCGGCGGCCGCAAGGTCACAGGATTTGTCCCGCTCTCCGAGATGTTCGGATATGCGACAGATCTTCGTTCCAAGACACAGGGACGCGGCAACTATTCCATGTTCTTTGACAGATATGAGCCCGTTCCCAGGAATGTCGCGGAAAAAGTCCTGAATATTAAATAAAACACAGCTAAGATTCTCACATAATTACTGAAAAAGATTATTGAAATCTCAGAAGTTGTTTATTATAATGTTGTGCAGTGACTGTTAAAACCACCCTTAAATAGAGAACAGTCATCTGCAGCTGAAATTGTATTAAAGGTTGTAATCCAATTATTTAAGGAGGAAATCACACAATGGCAAAAGCGCATTTTGACAGAACAAAACCGCACTGCAACATCGGCACCATCGGCCACGTTGACCACGGCAAAACCACTCTG
>CAMKEX010000096.1 GCA_946411695.1 uncultured Lachnospiraceae bacterium | reverse complement strand
TTCGTATATCAAACCCACGAATTACGAGATCTCAAAAACAAGAAAATATAAAACACTAAAACTTCCCAAAGTAAAAATGGGATCTACACCTTGAAAACTCAATAATACAGGCAATCAGATATTATATTTACAATGCCAATGCGGCTTTCACCAGTGAATTTCGAATATATTCCGGAAGGCGGCCAACAAACATATCGATGAACAGCTGCAACTGTTCTTCTGTAGGCTGGAAGATGGCGCAGACACTGTCTATCATGATATTCAGGATGATCTGGAAAGATTCTCCGAAAGTGATATCCGCCAATTCATCTGTGAAGAAGAAAAAGATTTCTCCAAGGGTCCGTTCATCCTCGTTACGCCGCTGTTCCATCGCGATCATCAGATATCTGGTAAAAACGATGGCCGTATGAGCTGTAAGAGCGTCATATGAGAGACTATGGCACTCCGAGATCAGATTCAGGTATGTCTTGCATGTCTTGAAAAATACCTCTATCTGCCATCTTTTTCCATAGATCCTGATGATCTCATCTTCGGAGAGATCCGGGTTAGTACAGATAAAAGCGATCCAGTCCTTCCTGTTCTTCTTGTTGCGGACACAGACGATCTTTGCGGGGATCTTTTGATCTTTCCCGACCATGACATTTACGGAGAGAAGATATCTGCTGCGGCCAGGACGTTTTTTACAGATACCGAAGATCTTCTTGATGGAACACTGCTCGTCTTTATATTCGTAGTATATCCGGTTACTCTTCTTGATCATCGCAATGGAATCAAGCCCCAGTTTTTTCACTGCAATAAGCTGGGCCGGACTGGAGAACCAGGTATCGAAAAGGACATAGTCGGCGCGATGACCGGCAGACCGGGCGCATTTCAGCAGTTCGATCATAGCCTCTGTCCCCTTCATCTGCGCAAGTTTTCTTCGTCTTGCAGCCAGTGAACGTCCATCAAAATGATCTACCGGACCAATGAGGTTGCTTTCTTTTGAAGAAGCGAGGAGGCAGCTGTTTACGGGGAGGAACGTATTCCCGTCCGTCCAGCCAACAGTCATGAGGCGGTATCCCTTTTTGTATTTCATCGATACATGATCAAACACGCGGGATCCGAGTTCAGTCTTTCTGCAGCTTGTGCGCTCAAACAGACTGTCATCGACGACAAAAGCATTGACACGGTCATCCGCTGTTAACGGCTCGACAGCATCAGCCACCGCTTTTGAAAGAAGTGTCGTAAAGCGCAGCCAGTTTATCTTCGGATTGTTCAGAAAACGGTAGAACGTATTCTTTGAAAAGGACTCTTTGAAGGAGCCGGTCTTCTGCTGCATGTACATGCTGCGGTCAGAAAAGACGTTGCAGAGCTTATACTTGAAGACATCAAGCACCGGAATACCTTTTTCTTTTTGGGCATTGCATTTACGGAGAAGATTTCCAACCTTAAAATTGGAAAAAAATGAAGAAATTGCGTTATAAAGTTCCTGTCCATCATGATCCTGTGGTAGAATTGAAATTGGCATAGAGAACCTCCTCTGGTGTGGTTGTTTCTGGACAATTCAATTATACCAAAGGCGCAGGATCTATGCCTTTTTTATTGTCTGTATTATTGAGTTTTCAAGGTTCAACACACCTTTTGGGTGTGGGAAGTTTTAGTACACTAATATTTTCTGTTTTCATACCTTAATGTCATTGGGACGGTTCCTTTGACAACCCCTGTCATGGGGACGGTTCCTTTGGCAATCAATGGTTTATCATCTATAAATATGCTAAAATATATTTATCATTTCCAAAGGACCGGGAGTGGTTTTTACAGAAGCTGTGAAGAATGAGTCAAAGAATTGTAGATTGACTAAATGTACAAAGCCTGTGCAGAACCAAGATCTGCAGATCCTGGGACACTGTTTCTGAAAGGAGGATTTTATGAGACTTCAGAAGCTGCTTGCGCCGGGTAAGATTGGCGCCATGAAACTGAAAAACCGCTTTGTCGTCCCGCCGATGGGGACGAACCTCGCCACCTACAACGGCGAGGTCACGGAAGAGATGATCGCCTATTACCGGCGCCGCGCCAAAGGCGGGTTCGGGCTGATCATCATCGAAGTCACAGCTATTGACCGCAAGGGCAAGGCGATCATGAACGAGGTCGGTCTCTGGGACGATGACCAGATCCCCATGTTCAAAAAGCTCATGGACGCGATCCATGAGGAAGGCGGCAAAGTCGTCGTCCAGCTTCACCATGCCGGGCGCCAGAGTGTGCCTCCCTATATTTTCAATGAGATTCCCGAAGCGCCCTCCAGAGTGGCCTGTCCCGTGCTCAACTTTGTCCCGGAGGCCATGAGCAATGCGCGTGTATGGGAGGTCATCGATGAATACGGAGATGCCGCGGCGCGTGCCAAAGCTGCCGGCGCAGACGGTGTCGAAGTACACGGTGCACACGGCTATCTGGTCGCCCAGTTTATGTCTCCGCATGCCAACAAGCGCACAGATGAATTCGGCGGCGATTTCTTCGGCCGCATGAAGTTCCCGCAGGAAATTTTCAAAAATATCCGCAAAAAAGTGGGCGAGGATTATCCTCTTCTCTTCCGCTTCGGTTATGACGAGAAGGTCAACGGCGGCCGTACGCTTGAAGAGTCCGTTATGGTCGGCCGCATGGCAGAGAGCTGCGGTGTCGACGCTCTGGATGTCTCGATCATGACCTATGCCTCCACACCCTATATGAGTGCGCCGCCCGCCATGCCCCACGGCTTCAACCAGTTCCCCACAAAGGTGATCAAACAGGCCGTCAACATTCCGGTCATCTCGGTCGGCCGCTATGAGCCCGCCATTGCCGAGAGCGCACTGATGAACGGGTGCGCGGATTTCATCGCCTTCGGCCGCGAGTCGATCGCCGATCCGGATCTTCCCGCTAAAGTTGCGGCGGAGAAGTATGAGGAGATCTTCCCCTGTATCGGATGCACCCAGTCCTGCCTGGGCTATCTCAATCTGGGCGGACACATCCGCTGCCTGGTCAACCCGCTGACCGGCCTGGAAGGAAAAGTTTCGATCACAAAATCTGATAATCCCAAAAAGGTTCTGGTCGCCGGTGCAGGTCCCGGCGGACTGGTCGCCTCTTTCCTCGCTGCAAGGGCAGGCCATGAGGTGATCCTTGCCGAAAAATCCTCCGAGATCGGCGGTTCCTTCCGTCTGGCCGCGATTCCGCCTACCAAACAGGATATCGCGACTGCCCTGCGCGCCTATGTAAATCACTGTAAAAAGGAAGGCGTGGACATTCGTCTCAACACTCCTGTTACACCGGAGTTTCTCTCCGAGATCGATCCGGATGCCGTGATCCTGGCGACGGGCGGTCTTCCCCTCCGGATCAACCTGGAAGGAATCGACGGGGATAATGTCATGGATGCCGTCGACATTCTGGACGGAACAAAGACCCCCGGAAACCGGATCCTCATGATCGGAGGCGGTATGACCGGTGTCGAGACCGCGGATTTCCTTGCTGAACACAACAAGGCTGTGACCATCATCGAGATGCGTCCCGATATCGCCCTCGACGAGGCGAGCGCTCCCCGCTTCTTCCTGATCCCCCGCCTCAGGGAGCACGGTGTCGAATGGATCGTCAATGCAACTGTCAAAAAGATCCTGCCCGACGGTGTCATCTACGAGCAGAACGGCAGCGAATACACCTGTTCCGGCTATGACACGATCGTCCTCGCCCTCGGCGTGAAGGCCAACAATCCTCTCGAGGAAGCCGCCCGCGCCCTCGGAAAACAGGTCTTTGTCATCGGTGACGCCGCCCAGCCCGGCCCCGCCAACAAGGCGACCGAGGCCGCCCTGGAGGCAGTGCTGAAGCTTTAAATTACTTTTGATGCACTTCTAAATCCAAAATACTTGTTCTTCACTTTTGATGTGCAGAGCTTAATGAGTAAATGCCGTCGTACCGGCCATTTGTTATGGTCCGGTACGGCGGCCTTTTTTCCGGGGAAGTGGTGATTTTCTACTCTCCGAGCGGCTATGTCGCTTCGCTTTTTCAAAGCAGGAGTGATCTATTTCTCTTTGGACGACTATGTCGCTTTGCCTTCTCCGTGCCAGTGGTGATCTTTCGTCAAAAAGACCTCCTGCTCGCTTATGAAGTTCCGAGACACAAGTGAAGTGGACTTCGTTCAGGATTTTTTCCCGCAGGATTTTTCTCGCAGGATTTCTTCTCGCAGAATTTCTCTTTTTCGCTTTTCGCGCAAAATGTCTGTGCGGGCATCAAAAAAGGGAATGATAGAATTTTCTCAGAGAAAAAGATAACTCTTGATAGCAGATATATCTTGATAGCAGATATGTCTAAATAACAGAATATCTTGATAACAGATATGCCTTGATAACAGGTATGTCTTGGCATCAGAAGTATCCAGATAGCGAAGCATATTGTGATAAGGGAGGTTCTATGAAGGCACTGCTTATGAGAAAGCCGGGGGATGTTGTACTCACAGAGTATCCCACACCTGTTCCGGACAAAAATCAGGTTCTTGTGCGAATCCATGCGGCCGAAATCTGCGTAAATGACATCAGGGATTACAAGGGAGAATGTGATTTCACCTATCCGCGAATCGGCGGGCATGAGTATGCGGGCGAAATCGTGCAGCTGGGAGAAAAAGTCAACACAAAGAGGTACCGCATCGGGCAGAAGGTAGTCACTTATTGTATCGACAACTGCGGAGAATGTTACTTCTGTCATCACGGGCTGGAAAATATCTGTCCGGATTTCAAACACTCCATCGCCTACAGAAATCCCGATGGCGTGTCAGGCTTTTTCGGTTTTGCCCAGTATATTGCCGCAGATACCAGGGATCTCTTTATCTGCGGTGACGAGGTTCCTTACGAGAAGCTGGCTCTGACCGAACCGATGGCGTGCGTGCTCAATTCAATCAACCGCACAAAACTGTGTTTTGGCGACGATATCCTGGTGATCGGCGGCGGCACGATGGGACTTCTGCATGTCATGCTTGCAAAGCTGCGGGGGGTCCGTGTTATTTTGTCAGAGCCGGATGAAAAGCGCAGGAAGAAGGCGCTTTCTCTGGGCGCGGATTTGGCACTTGATCCTTTTGCCTGTGACATCGTACAGGAAGTCATGGAGATCACAGGCGGAGTCGGGGCAAATGCAGTGTTTAATACAACGGCAGTTCCCGCGCTTGCCCTGCAGGCAATTGATGCTGCCGCCCAGAACGGAACAGTGATCATGTTCTCTTCTCTTCATCCCAATGAACCGGTTCCGGTGAATCTGGGATCTGTCCACTCGACACAAAAAATCATTACAGGAGCGCAGAACGGCTCGATCGAGACTTTCCGTCAGGCTGTCGCCCTGCTCAACAAAGGTCTTTTTGATCCATCTGCCTTGATCGAAGCCATTTATGATTATCGTGATTTTGACAAAGCAATGGCGTGCGCGGTGCAGGCAGATACTTATAAAGTCGTTCTCCGGATAGGCTAGTAAGGATACGGGTTCTATGTATAGGAGTTATTAAGGACAGTTTTGGGGCCAGGATTTTTTATGGACGTTCTTTGGACACGGGTTTTAAGGACAGATTTTTTTAGACATGAGTTTGTTAAGACAGGAGTGTGTCAAGACAGGAGTGTGTCAAGACAGGAGTTTTTAAAAATAGGAGTTAAGTATAGGAGGAGAGGCCAAGATGACAATCAATGAGGCAATCAAAGAGATTCAGGGAAAATCCGCAGGACTCACAGGGCGTGCAACGGTAAATTATGCACAGGATCAGCTGTATAGGGAAGAGAAAGTTTTTGCTGCGGCTTCCGCAAATATCCGTTCACACCACGGCAATTACCCGGGTATCATTGTCTTTACTGATCAGAGGCTGTTCGCGGCAAGCGGAATGCCGGGAATCCGCAGAACGATCTCTCTTCCTTTAAAGGAGCTTCGTGAATGCAGGGATCTGAAGTCGCCGCTCTCCTATACGGTCTCCCTTGCAACGAAATTGGACAGGTTCAGCGCAGTGCTGTCTCCTCAGGCAGGCAAGAACTTCGCACCCTATTTTTCAGCGCTCAAAAGAGCTCTTTCAGGGGAATTGTCCCAGACATCTCCGCAGTTCTTGGGGCAGCTTTCCAGGTGATTGTTTTCAGGAACCCTTAGAAAGCCAGTCAAGCCCCCTCAAGCCTCTCGTTCTATCCATCTCACTCCCATTTTTTCAAGCAAATCGTCAAAAAATTTTTGGAAGCCGGTTGTAAATTGGATATTATTCGGATATAAGCAAGAGGTGAAATAGATATTTAATGGATATTTCTGATTGAAAGCCAATGCTTTTGGATATATAATGGAGTACATGAAAGCCTTTGTCTTGCAGAAGGCCTTGTCCCATTAGCGGAAACCGCATGAGAGATCTGTCGTACGGCAGGTATTTTCTGAAATGATTCCGGTAATTTCCAAATAATTCCTGATAAAAGGACAAATCAGAATAAAGACAGGCAGTTATGGACAATCAGAAATCATCAAATCAATCGCCGCTGATTGAAGCAATGCGCGAGAAGAAAAGAGAGTTTGGATTCAGCTACGGCGAAATAGCGAAACGTGCCGGCCTTCCGCTGGGAACTGTGCAGAAGGTCCTGGGGGGATTTACAAAAAATCCCCGCCGCGAGACTCTGGCTGCACTGGCGGGGTTCCTGCTGCCGGAACAGACTCTGTTCATCGAGCAGGTACGCAATCCGGGTACTGTTTCCGGTTCTGTGAAAGATACAGTTTCCGGTCCTGTGAAGGGTACAGCTGCCGGTTCTGTGAAGGGTACAGCTGCCGGTTCTGTGAAGGGCACAGGCTCCGATTCTGTGAAGAATACAGGTTCCGATTCTGTGAAATCATCACCTGAAAACCAACAGCAGGATCACTATACAGCCTCTGTGGAGGTTCCTGCGTATCTGCGGGACGTTGCACCGGCCTATTTGACCGGCCTTCCGAAAGGAAAGAAACAGGGTGAGTATACTATTGAGGACCGGAATGCGCTGCCGGAGGATCATCCCTCTGAACTGATCGACGGAGTAATCTATAATATGGCCTCTCCCGCCCTGCGCCATCAGTCGATATCAGGTTCAATTTATCGTCAGCTCTGGAACTATGTAGATGCACACGGGGGAAACTGTGTACCTTTCATTGCCCCGACGGATGTGCGTCTGGACAGAGATGAGCGTACTATGGTTGTTCCGGATGTCTTTGTCATCTGCCAACCGGACGATGACCGGATGGATAACGGCAAATATATCAACGGAGCTCCGGATCTGATCATCGAGGTTCTGTCACCCTCCACCCGCAGGAAGGATATGTTTACCAAACTGCATAAATATGAAGCCGCCGGTGTTCGGGAATACTGGATCGTGGATCCGGAAAAAGAAAAAGTTATTGTATATACCCTTGGAGAAGAGTCCGATGTCTCGCTCTATGGATTTGACAGCGAGATCCCGGTAGAGATTTATGAAGGGGAATGCAGGATTGATTTTCAGCGGATCGTGCGGGATCTGAAGCTGCTGCATTTATAAAGAGTTTTGTCACAGGGAAATCTGTTCGCAGATTTCCCTGTGATTTTTTTCTTTGCAACAAATCTGCAGGGAAAACCCGGTAAAAGTTGTCACCGGAACCGTCCCCTTGACAACTTTTATCTCTTTTTGTAGAGGATCAGTTCCGGGTTTGCTCCGTCCTTCTCGTAAGTGCAGACGAGGATGAAATCCATGTTTGCAAGGACGCCGAAGCAGAGGCCTTCCACGATTTCGGACTCCAGCTGGTTGCCGAGGTAGGTGGTCTGGTCATCGAGGAATTTGGCTTTGATTCCATTGGGCAGGCGGTACTCGAGATTAACAAATTTACCGACCAGGGCATTCAGGGCTTCAACTTTTGGCATTCCTTCGATATTAAGGGCATTGATTTCTTCCATGAGCTGCTTTTTGAATGCTTCAAATTGTCCGCCGTCACTGAGGTCTTCGTATCTCTTCCAGTAATCCAGTGTCGGCAGCATCTGTTTCATATAGGAGCGGGCCTGGTCTTCGGTAAAGCCCTGCTTCACCATGTTGGGAACACATACCCGGATCAGGTCATCCATATCGCTGTATGTGTAAGTCCCGTCGGCGTAGCACCACTGGCAGTAATCCTCATTGAGAGAGCCGTCCTTATTCCTGCCGATGAACGCGTCTTCCAGAGGCATCCCGCAGCACTGGCAGATCAGTTTTCTGGGTGACCCGAGGAGCGTGTTAATCGATACGTTGAATTCCCTGGAAAGCATGCGCAGGGTATCTGTATTGGGCTGTGTCTCTCCGTTTTCCCAGCGGCTCACAGCCTGTCTTGTGACCATCAGTCTTTCTGCCATCTGGTCCTGTGTCAGGTGGTGGTTTTCGCGAAGCTGTTTCAAGATCGTTCTGGTTTCCATAAAAACAGTCCCCCTTTCTTTTAACTATATTATGCTTCACGAATCATTCTGCGGCAAGCAACCTGCTGTTGCTCTATTGCCTTATGCCCTGATTGGGGGATATTGCAGTAACCGGCTTTGCCGCAGGGCGTTTTGCCACCTACAAATTCAGACAGATTCATATTATAATACAGATACATTGTATCAAATAAATGTTTACATTCTAACAAATATACGCTCTAACAGATAAATAGTTACATTCCAGCGAATATACGGCAATATTGACAGGCGGAAAAATATTTTCCGATCAGAGAGAGGGACTTGTGATGACAACAAGACGATTAACCAAAAAAGAAATGCGGATCTTTGCAATCGGCCAGCTTGGGTGGTCCACTCTGGGAGGCATCATCAATACCTGGCTGGTCACTTTCTATCTGCCGACCGCCGAATCCGTGAAGGCAGGCGCTGTCTTTTACATACCTACCGGGCTTGTTGTCTTCGGGCTTCTCACAGTTCTGGGACTGATCACTTTCATATGCCGGATTTTTGACGCGGTCACAGATCCTCTGATCGCGACTATTTCGGACCGCAGTAACAATCCTGCCGGAAGAAGGATCCCCTTCATGAAAAGAGCGGCTGTACCCTTCGCGATCGTGACTGTGCTGGTTTTCTGTGCGCCGGTCAATCGGATCAGCGGGGTCAACATCGCATGGATCCTGGTCTCTCTCATCATCTTCTATCTTTTTATGACGATGTACTGTACGCCCTATAATGCGCTGATCTCGGAATTCGGAAAGACGCAGTTTGACAGGATGTATATATCGACGGCGATCTCGTTTACTTTTTTCATAGGAACACTGCTTGCATACTTGCCCTTTGTTCTGGCCGGGCCTCTGCAGGCGCATATCAGTTATGCCTGGAGTTACAGGGTCTGGTTCATCGTACTGGCCGTGATCGCCCTGATCTGCATGCTGACGCCGGTCTTTTGTCTGCGGGAAAGGGATTTTGTGGATTCCAAAGCCAGCGAATCGGACGTCCTGAAGAGCCTGGGGGCGACATTCAGAAACAGAGAATTTCTGAAATTTGCGGCATCGGATATTTCCTACTGGATCGGTCTGACCCTTTTCCAGACAGGTCTTCCCTTTTTCGTAAAAGTCTCAATGAAACTGGATGAATCCTATACGCTGATCTTCCTCGCCGGAATGACCATTCTGTCCGTCTTTTTCTACCCTGTTGTATCAATCCTTGTCAAAAGATTCGGAAAGAAAAAGCTGGTTGTAGCCGGTTTTCTGGGGCTTGCGCTGGCTTATGTCATCACCGCCCTGATCGGGATACTGCCTCTGCCGGGAGTGGTATTCGGCATTCTGATCGTGATCATTGCCGCCTTTCCCATGGCTCTTCTGGGCATCATTCCCCAGTCTATCGTCGCGGATGTGGCCGAGGAGGACGGCATCAGGACCGGGGAAAAGCGGGAGGGAATGTTCTTTGCCGCCAGGACTTTTTCCATGAAAGCGGGTCAGTCCCTGGCCATGCTTGCCTTCACTTCTCTGGCGGTTCTCGGGACAACCCAGGATATCACCAGCAATGACCTGACGGCTTCTCCCATCGGCCTCCGGATCGTCTCGATCGTGGCAGTGGCTTTCTGCCTTCTGGGGGCTGTCATTCTGGGAACATACGATGAAAAGAAAGTTATGGAAGTGATTGAATCAGGGAAGAATTCCTGAGCATTCAATCTGCTATACTATATCTCCTGCGATTAAATTAATTTCTCCTGTGACTAAATAAATTTCTCCTGCTATTAAATAACAGTAAATAAATCTCAATTATTTTTCAAAACAAGTCAGAATACAAAAAAACACAAAAAAGTATACAAAAAAGAGCCCTGTGAAGACGAAACATACCCGGCAGATTTCGTTTTCACAGGGCTCCTGTTTTATATTTCGTATATGCTGATGTTTTTCCGATCATCTGTGCGGAGTCACATTGCGCATGGGGGCACCGCTCAGCCATGCCTGCAGGTTGTCGACCGCAATGCGGATGATGCGGTTGACGGTTTCCGGCAGGTAGAAGTTGCCGGCCACATGAGGGGTCAGGATCAGGTTGTCCATGTCCCAGAGGGGGCTGACCGCGGGCAGGGGTTCCGGCTCCGTGACGTCGAGCGCGGCGCAGGCCAGATGTCCCTCCTGCAGTGCCTTTTCAAGGGCGGCGGGATCGATGGCTGTTCCCCTTCCGGCGTTCAGGAGGTAGGATCCTTTTTTCATCAGGAAGAGCCTTCTTTCATCCATCAGATGGTAAGTGGCTTTCCCGCCGGGGAGGACCATGGCGACGATATCCGCCTGGGGAAGGTATTCGTCCAGGCGTTCAATGGTGTCCTGTACATCCAGCCACTCAGGGCAGTCCGTATTGCGGCGGCGCAGGCCTATGGTGCGGGCTCCCAGTGCCTTCATTTTCCTGGCATAGCTTCCGCCGATATCGCCCAGACCCAGGATCAGGACGGTGGATCCCTCCACGGAGCTGATCTGCCCGCGGGGCGCCCAGCTGTGCTGCATCTGGCCCTTCGCATACTGCCCCAGGCGGCGCACCATGGCAAAGGTCAGTGCGATCATGTGCTCGGAGACTGCCAGGCCATATGCCCCTACCGCAGTGGTCAGGACACAGTCCAGGGACAGAATGCCCTCCGGCGTGTAGGCATCCGCGCCTGCGGAATTGAGCTGCACCCACTGGAGTCCGGTATTTTTGAGCCGTTCAGGGGGAAGGTTGCCGATCAGTGCATCCTGGTCTGCCAGAAGTTCCGCGGACACCTCCGCCCCGGGCAGGAATGTGAGTTCACACTTGCCGGCACCTTTCTCGATCAGCCAGGTCTTCTGCTCCTGCGTGACAGGGATTGTCACAAGTACTTTCTTTTTGCTGTGATCCATGTTTTCCATACCTCCGAAAAATGAATCTATGGCATGATGAGTCACCGGGGACGGTTCTCTCTGACTCATTCGTTGAATGAGTCAAGGAGAACCGTCCCCGGTGACTCATCCAATCACTTGAAAAGGTCTGCGCCCATCTCAAAGGCCTTCTGACATTCCTGCGGAAATACAGTTTCGTGCCGTTTCTGTTTTGCCTCGGGATCAAAGAGGGTCCACTTCCAGTCTGTCTTGCTGTAGTCTTTGAGCTGGAGGGTATCTCCGGCGATCAGAATCTCGGTCGGGCCTACGAAGGCGCTCAGGGTCTGCTGGTAATTTTTCATCTTATCCAGATACATGGTATCGGGTGCATTGCTGGTCATGATGAGCATAACCGGAATCGGGTGCTCGTTGCAGCAGGGTTTTTCCACCGTGTAGGTGAGATTCTGGAAGATCAGCCTCTCGTAGAGTGCTCTGAAGGAGGCTGTCAGATCGCTCAGGTAATTGGGGGATCCGATGATCAGGCCGTCAGCCTCGCGGATGGCATCGAGGACAGGGGTCAGGCCGTCCCGGCAGATGCAATGGCCTTTGAATTTTTCTTTCTTACATCCGAAACAGGAGATGCATCCCGTGTATCTCTCCAGGCGGAAGAGATCGAATTTCTCCACCTGTGCGCCGGCAGACTCTGCTCCTCTGGCAGCTTCCGTGATCAGTGTGTCTGTGTTCCATCCCTTTCTGGGTCCTGCATTGACGGCAACGATTTTTTTGCTCATATGTTTCTCCTTTTCCGCAATTGGTTTACACGATTTTTCCTGTGCAGCAATGGGAAGCTGTTCGAATGCCGTATAGTTCCTGAAATGCCGGATCACCTTCTGAACAGGGTCTCCTTGAGGGATACGTATTTGTCCGCAAGACACACCATCCAGGCCTCCTTTGACCTGGGGATCCTGCCGGGGTTGAGCGGCCACATATGGGAGTGGATCACCTGCCCGGTCTTCTCGTCAATATCAAAGTATTTTCTGGCATTCTGACAGGCTCTGTCCGCATGCCTGAATCCATGCCAGTGGTGCGATCCGTCCCCCTCCTCATGCCAGTCATAGAGGTAAAAATCGTGGAGCATGGCTCCCACCAGCAATGTTTTCATATCGGCATGCAGAGGCAGTTTTCTGTTCAGATTGTAGCACAGCTTTGCCACCTTTTCACAGTGCTCATAGGTGGAAACATCGCCGTGCTGGATATATTTTTTCATTTCCTGTACATGCTCGTCTGATTGTATATCAGAGAGGATTTTATTGAGTTCGTCGTATTTGTCCATTCAGTCTTTCCTTCTCCGGATCATCGTTTATGCCGGATTAAAGTGATTGCCGGATACTATGAATTATCGAAATCAGCGGAAACGATTTGATCGTTCCGGGTTATTTTTCCGTGCGGGTTTTACGTTCAGACTGTCCCTGTACGGTCTGTACAATTACTTGTATATTTTACTTTTAGTACTTATCCGGCCGCATTGTCAAGGATATAAGCTGCACATCAGTCAAAGGGCC
>CAMKEX010000095.1 GCA_946411695.1 uncultured Lachnospiraceae bacterium | reverse complement strand
ACCGCGTGAGGGTCGCCTTCGAGGATGGAACGGTCCATGAATGCACCGGGGTCGCCTTCGTCGGCGTTGCAGCAGACATACTTGATGTCGGACTTGGTTGCTTTACAGAATGCCCATTTTCTGCCGGTAGGGAAGCCCGCGCCGCCGCGGCCGCGCAGTCCGGATGCCAGCATGGTGTCGATTACCTGGTCCTGGGTCATCTCGGTCAGGACCTTGTGCAGGGCAAAATAACCGTCCAGAGCGATATACTCCTCAATGTTCTCGGGATCGATGACACCGCAGTTCTTGAGGGCGATACGCATCTGCTTGGCATAGAAATTGGTCTTGCTCAGAGGGAGAATCTCACCGTCCTCATGGACAGTCTCAGGATACAGCAGATCCTTGCAGATATTGCCGTTCATGATGTGCTCGTCAATGATGCGCTTTGCGGCTTCGGGCGTTGTCTGGGAATAGAACGCGCCCTCGGGATAGACGATCACGATGGGGCCCAGAGCACAGAGACCGAAACATCCGGTCTTGACGACCAGAACGTCCTCGATGTTGTTCTTCTTGAGCTCTTTTTCAAGCGCTTCAATGACCTTCAAGCTGCTGGAGGAGGTACATCCTGTACCGCCGCAGACAAGGATCTGTTTGCGGTAAGCGGTGTGCTTGGCCATTTCCTCAGCCTGTGAAGCCACGAGCTTACGGACCATGACCAGCTCCTGATTTTTTTGTTTGATTTCCGTGAGCCTGTTCAATGTCATCGTCATGGCTTACACCTCCTCATAATAGGAATCAATGATTTTCACCGCTGACTCCGGTGTGCACTTGCCGTAGACTTCTCCGTCGATTGTCATGACGGGAGCCAGGCCGCAGGCGCCAAGACACCGGCAGCTGTCAATGGAGAAGAAGCCGTCAGAGGTGCATTCCCCGGCTTTGATCCCGAGGCGTTCCTCAATAGCGGCCAGGATCTTGTCAGCGCCCTTGACGTAGCAGGCTGTTCCGAGACATACACTGACAGTGTGCTCGCCCTTGGGGGACAGGGTGAACTGCGAATAGAATGTCGCAACTCCAAATACCTGGGAAAGCGGAACGCCCATCTCCTCGGCGATGATCGTCTGCACCTCTCTGGGCAGATATCCGTAGATTCCCTGTGCTTCCTGGAGTACAGGCATCATTGCTCCGGGCTGGTCTTTATGTTTCTTAATGAATTTCCGAAGCTCCCGTTCCTGTTTTGGCGTTCCCCGAAAAGCTACATTAGCCATCGATTACCATCTCCTTTCCAAAACAAATGATTGTAAATATCTGCGGAAACGATCCAGTATGTCTCCGCTGCCGGGCTCTATCCCGGTAAAGCATGTATATATAAAAAAATTATATAATATTTTCGCCTTTATTTGTGGATTTTTTACCAAATAATTCGTTCGTAATTAAAAACCATTTGATGATTTTTGTCCGTTTTCGACAATAATCGAGTTTTATAAGACTAACTCTTTTGTAAGTATTGTACGAACTATATTGTCTGAAAACGCAGGAGTCCATGCTCATGTGTATGAATTCCTGCAGGCTGCCTGCGGACCGGGCATGTCAGCCCGGCATGGTGACTTGCGGCGGCGGCCCGGCATAAAAGCCCGGCACAGTGACTTGCAGCGGAGAGGATTGTTATTGAACTGCCAAAATGTTATGATAGGAATTGATCGATTTGGTCAACAAACTGCCGGCTGCAGGCGGAACATGACCTCGACAGGGCAAAAAGAACAAATGACTGATGCAGAGGGGAAGCAGGCGATGAACGAACGTTTTTTTGATTTGAAAAAAGACAGGCAGGACCGGATCATCAACGGTGCAATGCGGATTTTTGCGCAGAACGGCTACCGGCATGCCAGTACGGATGAGATGGTTGCCGCCGCCTCCATCAGCAAGGGACTGCTCTTTCACTATTTCAAGAGTAAAAAAGGCACCTGGGAGTTTCTCTATGAGTACAGCACCAGATACATGCTTCTGGAACTAAGGGAAGCCGGACGCCGCAGGGGCACAGATTTCTTTGAGATGTACCGCCAGCTGGTCAAGGCCGACGCTGCAGTCCTCCGCAAATACCCCTATATGCCTCTTTTTCTGCGCCGGGCGGATGATGAACTGAGCTCCGACGACCCGAAATTCAAGCCCGAGATCCCGGAGGATCTGGCAGGGGCGGTCGCGGATCTGAGGCTTGATCTGGTCATTGAGGCACAGCGGCCTCCCTTCCTGTCCGAACAGGACGCGCGCAGGGTCTCCCGCATGCTGGAATACACGCGCTTCGGTCTCATGCAGGAGCTTCTGGAAAAAGGCGGCGAAGACGCAGCTTCCATGCACGAGGAGTATGCAGAAAGGCTCAACGAATATCTGCATACCCTGCGCAAGATGAATATCTGAACCGCGCTCCCCGGAAATGCCTCATGGACCCGGGACAGAACCTGCGGGATCGCATCCGGCAGAAAAATAAAAGGGCAATGTTAAAAGAGAGCATTGTTAACAGAGAGCATTGTAAAAAAGAACAGAATAAAAAGAAAACAGGATAAAAAGCGAACAGGATAAAAAGCGAACAGGATAAAAAGACCTGACATGATCACCGCACACCGGTGACTATGTCAGGTCTTTTCACTTTACGTCAGTGCCTGAGACAGCCTGCGCACACCCTCGCGGATCGAAGCCTCATCCAGGGCACCGAAACCCAGCAGGATGGCAGGAAGCTGCCCTCTGCGCTGTGTCCGGGCTGTGCCCGGCAGCAGATAGTCAGAGATCGCGTAGACCGCAACGCCATGCTCAGCAGCACGCCGGACAAGTTCCTCTTCCATCTGCGCCGCCGGCAGATCTTTCAGGCCGGACATACTCTGCGCAATCCCCGCAGCCGTCTCCGGAGATGCCTGAAGGACCAGGTGCAGTCCCGTGCCGGCCCCCAGGATCCGGTAGCGGTCCTGCAGGGGACGGAGCTGAGACAACAGCTCGTCGTGCCTGGCGCGGTAGAGACTGCGCATACGGTTCAGATGGCGCTCGAAGTGGCCGTTTTTCATAAATTCGTTCAGGATCCTCTGATCGATCCTGGATACCGTGGAAGAGAAAAACCAGCATTTTTCGCGGTAGCGCGTAAGGAGTTCCGGCGGCAGGATCATATAGCTGATGCGGATGGCAGGCGCAATGGCCTTGGAAAAAGTGCCTATATAGATCACCCTGCCGGCGCGGTCAAGGGACTGCAGGGCCGGAATGGGTTTTCCGCGGTAGCGGAACTCCGAGTCATAGTCGTCCTCGATGATATAGTGGTCCGCGGCATCTGTCGCCCATCCCAGAAGGGCTGCCCTGCGTCCGACCGGCATGATGCAGCCCACCGGAAACTGGTGGGCCGGCATGGCGTAGACCAGGTCCGCGCCGGAAGCCGCAACCGAGCCAGGCAGCATGCCGTCGGCGTCCATTCTGACCGGGCAGATCTCATATCCGAAGGATTTGAAGATCTGGGCGGCCCGCAGATAGGAGGGGTTCTCCATGGCGACTCTCCTGTCTTCTCCCAGGATATGCCGCAGCAGCATCAGCAGGTAGTCGTTGCCGGCGCCTACAATGACCTGCTCAGGCCTGCAGCGCACGCCTCTGGAAAAGTGCAGATAATGGGCGATCGTCGTGCGCAGTGTCAGGTCTCCGCCGGGTTCGCTGTGGGAAAACATCTCGGAATTGGCGTCGACCATGACCTCCCGCATGATCTTTTTCCAGGTGCTGTAGGGAAAAACAGACATCTCGGTGTGCCGCAGGGAAAAATCGATCAGATCGCTGTTTTCCGCGCCCTTTTTCCCGAGTCTGGAGAGAGTCGGAACAGGCAGTTCCTCTGCGGCCCCTCTCCCGCTCTCCTCTTCCTTCTGCCGGCGATCCGGCACGGGCTCCTCCCTGTTCCCGGCAGCCGACCAGGCCCCATCTGTCCTGCGCTCTTCAAAATGCAGTTCCGCCAGGTTTTCAATCTCGTTGACATAGTAGCCGCTGTTTTTTTTCGCGCGGATATACCCTTCGGAGAGCAGCTGACTGTAGGCCAGTTCCGCCGTACTGCGCGCCACATGAAGACCCGATGCCAGGGCACGGGTCGAAGGGAGGCGCTCCCCCGCCTCCAGGCCTCCGCTTCTGATCTCTCTGCGGATATATTCGTAGATCTGCCTGTAGAGGGGCTTTTTTTCATCTGTATTGAGGCGGATGTTCAGTTCCTGTGCCACTGTCTTGTCTCTCCTGAAAAAATGTATCTGACTCCAAAGGACATATTCCGCGATGAATCACCCGTTCTGATTCGATAGGAGAACAAAGTCCCTTGTCAGCAGTGACTGCGATGTGACAGCAAAGTGCCGGAGATCTGTGGAAAATGTCCGGCACACGCTCTTGAGCAAAAAGAATCTTTATTTTTTGGGCAGCTTGAAGGAGCTCTTGAGGCCGACGATGCGGTTGAAGACAGGGGCACCTTCGGCGGAGTCCTTGCAGTCGACACAGAAATAGCCGTTGCGGACGAACTGGAAGCGCTCGAAAGGCTTTGCGTCCTTCAGTTCGGGCTCAACAAAGGCGTCGCAGACCGTCAGAGAGTGAGGGTTAAGATTGAGCTCACCGTTCTCGTCGTAGACACCCTTCTCTTCATCGATGATATTTTCGTAGAGACGGGCAGTGACTTTGACTGCGGAATCGGCGTGGACCCAGTGGATGGTGCCCTTGACCTTGCGGCCGGTAAAGCCGCTGCCGCTCTTTGTTTCGGGATCATAGGTCACATGCACGGCAGTGATATTGCCTTCTTCATCCTTGTCAAAGCCGACACACTTGACGAAGTAGGCGTACATCAGGCGCACTTCATTGCCGGGAAAGAGACGATAGTATTTTTTCGGGGGCTCTTCCATGAAGTCGTCGCGCTCGATCCAGAGCTCGCGGCCGAAGGGGATCATGCGCTTGCCCAGTTCAGGGTTCTCCAGGTTGTTGTCCGCCTCGAGCATCTCAACCTGGTCCTCGGGATAATTGTCAATGATGAGCTTTAAAGGATGAAGCACAGCCAGCATGCGTTTGCAGCCGGGCTTGAGATCCTCGCGGATGCAGTACTCGAGGGCCGCATAATCTGCGGAGGAGTTGCTCTTGGAGATACCGCACAGATCGACAAAGCGTTTGATGGAGGAAGGCGTGTAGCCCCTGCGGCGGAGTCCGGAGATAGAGACCAGGCGGGGATCATCCCAGCCGTCCACGATCTTCTGCTCGACCAGCTTCTTGATATAGCGCTTGCCTGTGACCTGGTTTGTCAGATACATCTTGGCAAACTCGATCTGTCTGGGGGGATGGGGATACTCAGCCTCGCGGACGACCCAGTCGTAGAGGGGGCGGTGATCCTCAAACTCCAGGGTGCAGATGGAGTGTGTGATTCCTTCGATGGCATCCTCGATGGGATGCGCGAAATCATACATGGGATAGATGCACCACTTGTCACCGGTATTGTGGTGGGACATGTGGGCGACGCGGTAGATGATGGGGTCGCGCATGTTGATGTTGGGGCTGGCCATATCGATCTTTGCGCGGAGCGTCTTCTCTCCGTCGGCGAATTCGCCTGCCCGCATGCGCTCAAACAGATCGAGGTTCTCCTCGATGCTGCGCTCGCGGTTGGGATCGTTTTTGCCGGGCTCGATCAGGGTTCCGCGGTACTCGCGCATCTCTTCCGCAGTGAGGTCGGAGACATAGGCCTTGCCTTTTTTAATGAGCTTTACAGCGACATCATACATCTCCTGGAAATAATCGGATGCATAGAAGAGCCTGTCCTCGTAGTCGGCGCCCAGCCAATGGACATCCGCCTTGATGGACTCAACGAACTCGATCTTTTCCTTGGTGGGATTGGTATCATCAAAGCGGAGATTGAACTTTCCGCCGTACTCCTGGGCCATACCGTAGTTGAGCAGAATACTCTTGGCATGTCCGATGTGGAGATAGCCGTTGGGCTCGGGAGGGAAACGGGTGTGTACAGAATCATACACGCCGTCCCGCAGGTCCTTGTCAATCTCCTGCTCGATAAAATGGCGGCTCACCTTCTCTTCTTCCGGCGCAGCTGCGTTCATTTCCGCGGTCTTTTCACTCATGCTGTCTGTTGTCTCCTTTTCATGGGATTGTCAATCCGGCTGCAAAAGCCTCCGGAATATTGCGGGATTAAATGAGTCACGGGGGACGGTTCTGATTGACTCGTTTTCTGCGGAAATGAGTCAATCAGAACCGTCCCCTGCGACTCATTTCCGGGTTTATTTTAAAGCTGGGTGAGGACAAAGATATCGTAGATGGCCTGGAGGGCAGTCTCGAAGTCCTTGTTCTCGACACCGATGATGATATTGAGTTCGGAGGAGCCCTGGTCGATCATGCGGACGTTGACATGGGCGTGGGCGAGGGCGGAGAAAATGCGGCCCGCAGTCCCGCGCATGGATTTCATGCCGCGTCCGACGACAGCGATCAGAGCCAGGTCGGACTCGATCTCGATGGCGTCGGGCTTGGCCAGCCTGTGGATGGCCGATACGACTTTCTGCTCCTTCTCGATAAATTCGTCCTCGTGGACGACGATGGTCATGGTGTCAATGCCGGAGGGCATGTGCTCGAAGGAGATCTGGTTGTCCTCGAAGGCCTGGAGCACTTTTCTGCCGAATCCGATCTCGGAGTTCATCATGTCCTTGGTGATCAGGACAGCGCAGAAGTCCTTTCTGCCGGCAATGCCGGTGATGACATAGCCTGATTTCTGTGCGGTGCTCTCGACGATCCAGGTGCCCTCATCCTGAGGCCTGTTGGTATTGCGGATATTGATCGGAATCCCCTGACGGCGGACCGGGAAGATGGCCTCTTCGTGGAGGACAGACGCGCCCATATAGGAGAGTTCGCGGAGCTCACGGTAGGTAATGGTCTCGATCCTGGCGGGATTATTGATGATGCGGGGATCCGCCACAAGGAAACCGGAGACATCGGTCCAGTTCTCATAGACATCCGCGTGGCAGGCACCGGCAACGATGGAACCGGTGATATCGGAGCCGCCGCGGGAAAAGGCTTTGACCTTTCCGTCATAGCTGCAGCCGTAGAAGCCGGGAATCACCGCATACTCCTCTCCCGAAAGACGTTTTTCCACAGCCTTCATGGTCCTGCGGTCATCCAGCGTGCCTTCTTCGTCAAAGAAGATCATCTCAAAGGGATCCACGAATGTAAATCCCAGGTAAGCGGCCATAATGCGGCCGTTCAGATGCTCTCCGCGGGAGGCTGCATAGTCCGCATCGGGGTCTTCCTTCATCCTCTTCTCGATCTCGTCAAACTGTTCCTCGAGAGAGAAATCCCTGAGTTCCAAACCCTCGATGATCTCTGCGTAGCGGCTTTTGATCTCATTAAATGTCTCGGAAAAGTCCTCTCCGCTCTCCGCTTCGGCTTCCATCTTATAGAGCAGGTCGGTCACCTTGGTATCTCCGGGAAAGCGCTTGCCGGGCGCTGAAGGGACAACAAATCTTCTGTTCCTGTCCGCGCGGACAATCGCGCCGACCTTTTTGAACTGCTCCGCATTGGCGAGAGAACTCCCGCCAAATTTTACTACTTTCATCTCTGTATCCTCGGTTTTTCTTTTTTTATAAGTCAGCCCCCGGTCAGCTGCATCAAATGCCGGTTCCGGAGATCCGGATCCGCCGACCTATCAACGCAGAAAAGCCTTTCCCAACCCTCGTATACATTTGCGGGAATGGAAAAAAGGCCTTCCTGTCTCTAATACTCTACCATTTATATATCAGAAAACAACCTGTGTCAAATAAAACTGCTTCGAATCCGGTATGTCTGTGCCGGCATCCTGCACGATGCAGAGTGCGGAAGAATCAGTCCTCAAGGAGACGGATCACCTTGCGCACTTCGGAGAGCTGCCTCGCACAGTCCTCGAAGGAGGATTCCTTCATACTGCCGGTCGTGAACGCAGCTTCGTCCGCAGGGGCGGAGGCAAGGGAGACTTCTTCATATCCCCTGAAAAGCCTGGAGGCTTTTTCCTTCTCGGAGGCGGGAATGCGCACAAAGAAGCGGCTGGAATTCAGGGCAGGATCAGAGAGTTCCATCTTTTCATCCGACCAGCGGATGGGGATGTTCTCGCCGATGTTCAGGGCACAGTCGAGCATATCCGAGACCACTGCACTGGCGGTGGGGAATTTGCCGGCGCCCCGTCCGTAGAACATGAGATTGTCCACGAGATTTCCGTGCACGAACACTGCGTTGAAGACGTCCTCTACGCCGTGGAGCGGATGAGAGGCGGGAACCATGTAAGGGGCTGTGCGGACGTAGAAGGTGCCTGTCTGCCAGTCGCGCTCGCTGATGCCCAGGAGCTTGATTGCCCTGCCCATGCTGCGCGCATAGGCGACATCCAGCATGGAGATCCTGCTGATTCCTTCACAGGGGATATCTTCGTAGCGGACGGTCTTGCCGCACATGAGGGAGGAAAGGATGGCGATCTTGCGGCAGGCGTCGTGTCCCTCGATGTCCGCCTCGGGATTGCGCTCGGCATATCCTCTGTCCTGGGCCTGTTTGAGAACATCTTCAAAGGAGATGTCCTCCTGCTCCATCCTGGTCATCATGTAGTTGGTGGTGCCGTTCAGGATGCCGATAATTCTGGTGATATACTCAGGGGCAAGGGAAGTGTTCATGGGGCGGATGATCGGAATGCCGCCGCCCACGCTGGCCTCGAAGAGATAGCTGCAGTTATTCTCTTTTGCAATCCTCAGAAGCTCCGGGCCGTGCGCCGCCACCAGCTCCTTGTTGGAAGTGCAGACACTGATGCCTCTTTCAAGAGCCTTTTTGGTAAAAGTAAATGCGGGCTCTTTGCCTCCCATGGTCTCGCACATCACGCGGATCTCTGGATCATCCAGGATGATATTGAAATCATGTACGACCCTGTCCGCATAGGGACTGTCGGGAAACTCGCGCAGATCAAGAATATATTTGACCTCTACGCCTTCGGGGACTCTTCTTCTGACCGATTTCCGGTTGATGTCAAAGAGTTCTACAACTCCGCTGCCAACAGTTCCAAATCCCAACACTGCAGCTTTTATCATCTTGCTATTCCATTCCTTTCCATTTGTTACATATGTATTAAAAAACGCACCGGTTGTCATCTTCCGACCACACGGACGCGGCGGATGCCGTCCCTTGCCGCGACTCTCTCAATGATCGTATTGACGCTGTTTGCGTTTTCCAGCATCTGCATGCTGATACTGACAACTGCGATATCATCCACAGGGATCGCCTGGTGGATGGTGAGGATATTTGCCCCACACTGTGCGATCGTCTGGAGCAGGTCAGAGAGGATGCCCGCTCTGTCGCTCACTTCGCATACGATCGTCAGCATGGATCCGGGAAGATCGTTGTGGAACTCTTCGACAGAATCCTTGAATTTATAATAGGAACTGCGTCCGATTCCGACCATTTCCGCTGCCTCGTTTACGGTCCTTGCTTCCCCGGAAGAAAGCAGCCGGTTTGCCTCCGCCACTTTCTTGAGCACGGGAGGCATGGCAGACTCATGCACAATATAATAGGTTGATCCCTCCATACTCATCTCCTTCTTAGTCCGCGAGTCACGGACGTTTGTTCGTGCACGATGGATATCTTACCACGCATACGTTCGGTTTGCAAGTCAAAAGCGACTGATTTCGGAAGATATCCTCTCCGGAACACGATCCGGAGGAAGGGGGGATTAAGAGATCTTTCCCGGATGCAGGTCCTGGTCCTTATTCCGGTCCGGGAGCTTTTACGGATCAGGGAACCTCTGAAGGTCCCGTGCCTTACTGCTCCTTTTGACGGCGCCGCGTCAGGACTCCGAAGACAAGGAGGGCGGCTGCCGTCACCAGGGAGACAGCGGATGCGGGCACCAGTCCCGCAGGCATGTAAGTAACTGTAATTTCGTGCCTGCCCGCGGGCACGAAGATGGCCGTCAGACCGTAATCGGCACACTCGACCTGAGCCGGTTTATTGTCGATCCTGGCGCTGAAGCCCCGGTCGTAAGGGACGGAGAAGAGGAGCAGGTTGTCTTTCTCCATCTGTGCCGCCGCGTGGAAACCGTTTTTGTCAAATACAAATTCCGTACATGCAGAGGCGGCGCGGTCTGCACAATAATCGGTAAAGTCCCGGTAGGACATTTGTCCCGGGGCGGTATCCGTATCCTCCGTCATGAGATCTCCGTACTTTTCAGCCATCTCCCGGGAGAGAATGATGTCCTTGACCAGCACCCGGTCGGACACGGGGCCGTTTTTCAGAAGATCGTAATTCTCTTCCGTCATATAGCTGTCAAAAGAGAAGCCCATGGGAATATAGTTTTCCGTCTCATATATGTTGTAGCCGTTTTGGTCATTGATCAGGCTGTACCCGTCGATGCCGTTCTGGTCCGTATAGCTGTTGTCAGGTTTGACCAGGGTATTTTCTATATAATACCTGACTGACATGACAGCCCTCGCGCCGATTCTCTCAAAGGGGAGCGTGGATTCCACGGTCCGGATCATCCCGATCCCGCGATACCATTTGAAAATAGAGGGGTGGACAGTGCTCTCGAAGCAGTGCATGGTGGGATATCCCCAGACCATCTCATAGTTTGTGGAAGTACTGTCCGTCTCCACACGGGCAAAAGGAGCGTCGACACCCGGAACGGGTGCGTCCATCCCGTTATCTGTCAGGGGGACGTCTTCTATTGACGGTGAACCCGTGTCCTCTCCCTGTCCGGTCTCCTCTTGCGGATCAGCCTCTGCCGCCGCCGCAAACGGCTGCGATGAGGCAGGTGACGATTCCGATGAGGCAGGCGGGGCGAGCACAGGGCGGGAACAGAGCATCTGCCGGTTCCATTTCTGAAATCCTGTATAGGAAATGAGGGAACTGCCGTTTTTCAGGACCGCCATGGTCGAGGTAATACAGCAGACGATCGTCAGTGCAAGACACAGGGTGCCCGGTGTCAGGATCCCCGCCGCGGCGGATACGGTCCCTTTTTCGGGTGCTGCAGGCGCGTCTCCCGGGGAAGTCTCCGGGTCGGCAGCTGTCTTTCTGATAAAAAGGCTGCCGCAGCGCCTCTTGACAAAGAGGATCACAAGGAGCGCGGCAGAGCCGAACAAAGTGGCAGTGATCTCTCTTGTCAGAAGATTTCTGTTTTCGCAGATCGACGTAAAGGACCATTTGCCGCCGTCTTCCACCGGAAGAAAGCAGAACAGCAGAAAGAGCGCCGTACATGCCAGTGAGAGCAGCGTCCCCCGCGTAAAGGCTGTGCTGTCGTCCTCTTCCAACACCTCCGCTGTCATACAGGCACACAGAAGGATGGGCATGTAGAACCAGCGCGTGTAGAAATTGGAGTTGAAGGCAGAAAAGGAGGCGTTCAAAACCGGAACAAAAGCCATCACAGCAAGTACCGTGACAAGTGTCTTTTTCCAGCTTCTGCGGCGCAGGATCCAGTAGGCGAAGACACCTGCCATGGCAAAGCAGGGCAGGTAAAAGGCAAGCGATCCGTTTCTGATATTATCATTTGTAAAGAGAGTTCCCCTGGCAATAAGGTCTGGAACCATGAAAAAAGACTTGAGGATGGCCAGGGGAGTCACTGAATCCGGATAGACAAGCAGATCATAACCGTTGATCACCTTGCTGACACGGGTGTTGCCCATGATTCCCGCGACAGACTGGACCAGAAAAAAAGAAGACAGCAGCAGCCCTGCCGTGCCGGCCGCAAGGATACGCAGGATCTCGGCCGCCAGCGCCTTCACCCCGCTCGCTCTCACGCGCCGGATGCCCCATCGCACCATATAGTAGAGGACAAAAAAGAGTACCTGTCCGAAGAAGAAATAATAGTTGATCACGGACATGAGGGCTGTCATCAGAGTGAATCCCAAGAGCCCCTCTGCCCTTCTTCGTCCGCTTCCGCTCTCACCGGCACACAGATCGGGAAAGCCCCGGTCCCAGGCTCTGCGGCTCCCCGTCACAAACCTGTCGAAAGCCAGCAGGTAGAGGGGAAAGAAGGCAGTCACATCATGAAAGTGCTGAAAAACAATATTGCAGGCCTGAAAACCCGAAAAGGCATAGAGAAAAGCCCCCAGAACAGCCGCTTTGTCCGAGCGGGTCTGGGTGCGGATCCACATGCAGGAAGCAGCGGCAGCCGTGCCGAATTTCAGTGCCATCAGCCAGGGGGTCATATAGGGGAGCCAACTCTCCGGAAACGGAATCGTCAGCCAGAAAAAGGGGCTTCCCCAGAGATAAAAGGCAAAGGAGCCTGTCATATTGCCGCCCAGGTCAACCAGCGGATTCCACAGGACCCTTCCGCTGCGCACAGCGCGGTGGGCAAAAATAAGAAAGGGTACCTGCTGGACATTGTAATCCCCGTAATAAAAAAACAGGCCCTTTCGGTCAATTAAAAAAGGAAGGACTGCAAGAAGATAGACCAGCACCCCTCCTGTAAAAACCTTTGCAGGCAACAATATGTTATTGGTATTATCCCTAATCTTCATCTTCACTGTTCATTATTTTCATTGTAGGACTTCATCCTGGAAAATACCATGGTATATCCGTCATTTCCATAATTCAGAGAACGATTGACACGGCTGATTGTGGCCGTGGAAGCTCCTGTCTTCTCTGCTATTTTGAGATAGGTATCCTTTCTCTTGAGCATGGAAGCGACCTCAAAGCGCTGGGAAAGTGACAGCAATTCATTCACCGTGCACAGATCTTCAAAAAACTCAAAGCACTCTTCTTCGTTTTCCAGTGTAAGGATAGCCTCAAAAAGATGTCTGACAGCCTCTGTTCTGATTCTATTGTTCATGAATACCCCCACTTGAATGATATATATACACAGCGTATTTATTTTAACATTTTAAAACGGTGAAGTAAAGAAGCATGTTCTTCATTCCTCAAAACTTTAGTACAAAATTCCTGTATTGTCTATGCGTATGATTCCACTGGTTTCAACAAAATTCTTCTTTACTTTTGTTATTACTTGTGTTATGTTGAAATCGTTGCACAAATGGCTGTTATAAAGTGAATCTTTTGTGCATATTACACGTAATTTTTTGTTTTGTTTTTGGAGGTGCCAGTAATGAGCAAAGGAACTGTCAAGTGGTTCAATA
>CAMKEX010000094.1 GCA_946411695.1 uncultured Lachnospiraceae bacterium | reverse complement strand
GTATCAGACGGTGAAAATCTCTGTGTATCAGACGGCGAAAATCTCTCTGCGTCAGACAGCGAAGGTCTCCTCCCAGACTCCTCCGCCCGAGGGGAAGATGTCCCCGAAGCCCAGATCTCTGATCCGGACCCGCAGGCGGTCCACAGCGGGCATGGAGAGAAGCACCCGCAGGCGGGTGGTCCGGTCCGGTCTGTCCGGCAGCCCGTCCAGCCTGACAGTAAGCTGCTGCGGCTCTCCGCCGGTCACCGGGGTCTGCAGGAGGCTGAATTCCTTTCCGTTCTCGAGGATGAAATCCTCCTCCACCTCGGCGTTATACCATTTCACGCCCGCATCGAGCAGGACATGGTATCCCTTCTGTTCACGAAGGAGCACTTCGATGCCGATATTGGAGCGAAGGGCATCCTGCGCCAGAAAGATGCTGTCCGGAATCTCGGAGGGCTTGTCTACGTGGAGCAGGGCGCTGTAGGCCGCTCCCTTGCTGAAGAGATTCTCTCCCTGGAAGACCCTTCTGCCGCGGCACAGAAACATTGCCGCGTCCTTCATCCATCCGCCGTGAAAACCTTCCCCCGTCAGATAGACAGCCGAGGCCTCATTCTGCTGCAGGAATTCCTGCACCGCAGCCGTAAACTCCCGGTCTCTTGCGGCGCCCTGCAGGGAAGGAGAGATGGTCCGCGCCCCCGACTGTGCCCAGTAGACCACCGGACTGGTCCTGCGGTTATAGAGAAGTGTCGAGAAGGACAGATTGCCGTCAGCCCCGTACTCGCAGAGCAGCATGCCCGCCCGCCGCTGTTCGGCGTCCTGCATCAGCATGTAGCTGAAAAAAGACTCCTGGTGGCTCTCGCACAGGACCTGCTGAGCCCCTGTCTCCAGCCGTGAAAAAGAACGCAGAAGAACCTGCTCTATGGCATAGTCCATACCGGGAGCCGTAAACACGACAGCCGCGATCTGTTCAGGCGCGATCTCCGGCTCGAGCATGGCAAGGCATCTGCGCAGAAAGAGGGCCAGAAGGGAACCGGCATTATACTCTTCTCCCTCCACAAGGACCGGGGCGTCCCTGAGAGCTTTCTGCAGAAGCCCTGTCACGGCAGTGCCATCGCCGTCCTGCGCAGTCTCAAGCGCGGCCTGACCCGCCAGCCAGACCGAAGATCCCTTCTTTTTGCAGAGCACCATCGGAATCTCGTAGGCCTCCTGTCCCTTCACAGCAGAGAAAGTCACCGGTTCACGTGAGATCCCGCCGGTCGCGGCGTTGACAAAGCCGCGGCCGAAACGCGCCCGCTTATTATATAAGTATGAAATCTGACAATATTCATCGGACAGATCAATGCCCAGCATGAATTTGCCTGCTGGTGATTTGGATATGATCATCCCTGTGACTGTAACCTCCTTGATCAACCGCACTCATTCCGACCATGCCGGAGCACGTCAGCGCGCGGGCATTTTCGCCCGCCGGGACGTCAGCACCCGACCGGCAGGTGCAGGGAGAGAAATACGGGAATACTTTTTTCCTGACAGGAACAGCAGGGCTGTCCGGGTCATCTGCGGAACAGCTCGCTCTCAAGATAGCTTCTGCGATAATATCCCGTCAGAAGAGAGAGCGCCTCGTCGTATTCCCGGAGAGCAGCGGCACGCGTCGTCTCATTAATCAGGCCGAATCGTCCGGAACAGTTGTCCAGGATCCGGGCGTCCTGTCCGATGATTCCGCTCTGCACGACATGCCTGCCGGCGGCATCGTCTGTGATATAGTAATGCATCTGTTCCCCGAAAAAGAGCAGGAAACCCGACACATAAAAGTCTCTGTACATCTCCTTCATGGGACGGGTGCGGTAGCTTCCCGCTTCTCCCCTCCTCGAAGTCGTATAATGGAAAACAATATTCCTGCCGGAGCCGTCATCAGGTTCGGACGGATGATACTGGACCAGTGTCTCTTCCGCATAGAGGTCCAGCCGGTCGTCATAACCCGGAAACTGTCTGTAGAAGGGGAAGATGATCCCTTTGGACAAAAGCACAGAGAGGCTGGCTTTTGCGGCCGAGCGCTCGCGCCCGGAGATCTCTCCCTGCCTCATGGACAATTCCTTGAGACAGGCAATGCGGCAGATATCCGGGATCTCCTCCCGCTCAGCCTGCTGACCCGCACCGGAGACACTCCTGTCCGAAGCGCCCGCGTGCCCCGCGGCTGCTGCCTGGACACCGCTCATCGCTCCGGTCACTGACGCGGCTGTTCCGCCGTCGGCGATGAGGCCGGCGATCAGATCTGTCATACGGTTTCCCATGGAAATACCGTTTGAAAAGGCATAATCAGCAAACTGTGCAACGGAGGGCAGGAATGCGTCCTCCAGTTTTCTGCCTGCACTGACTATGATCTGCCCGTGTTCCGCCGTGACTGCCCCGCTGTAGAGGACCTGGCGGATGATCCGGCGGTCAAGCTCCGCGGTGGAAACACCTGTACCCGCACATGCTTTCCTGAGCCGGAGAAGTTCCCCGGAAAAGCCGCTGAAAAAAGCGGAGAGACGTTCCAGAAGACCGGCGCTCTCATTGCCGCGCAGAAAGGCCTCCCAGCCGAGCGGGATGAGCGCCGTCTGCGCGCCGCCCTCCCAGGCAGGACCGACACAGATGCTCCCAAGCAATTTTGCGCTGACCCCCTCTGTTCCGTATACCATGAGCCAGCGCATGGCTTTTTCATATTCCCCCGCTGCCGCAAGGTAACCCAGGAGCCTGGCCCGCTCTTTGGCGCCCCCCTGAGAGGGATCTGCCTTGGACAGATAAAAGCGAAGGTAATCCTGTTTTCCGCTGCTGTCCGACAGACACATCAGCAGGAGCCTGGTCCGGGCTTCTCCCGTCAGAAGGCCGCTGTCCAGAAGACTTCCGACAGCTTTTGCAAACTGTTCGGAAACAGGATCGTCCTCTCTGGGTTCGATCCGGAGGCCCACATCTGTACGGCTTCCGAATCCGATCCACTCCGCAAGAGCATAGGGATCCTCCGGGGCATGGTCTTCCTGCTGCGACGCCTTTTCATCCAGGGCATAGGGGAGGCTTTTCGTGTAGCGGTTTCCTTGCTCATCCTCCAGGAAAATCGTATTGGCGTCGCCGTAGACCGCCAGAAAAGCGACTCCGCGGCGGACCGCGAAGACCTGCTCCCCGCGGAAACGGTCATAGACCACCACCGCGCGGACTGCACGGGAAGCGGTCGTGCGAAGGACGGCATTGCGGCCCGCCGGAATGCGGTACTCCGCATCCTCTGCAGGCATGCTGTTGCGCCAGTTTTCCTCGAGATTGGTCAGCGGAATATGTGCTTCCACAGCGCGGGCATACCACCTGTGGGCCTGCAGAGACAGATCCTGTCCGCGCACTAAAAGGATGCAGACGGCGCGCAGCATCTGTGTTTTCATCTGCGCGGCCTCCTCTGCCGAATCAGCATGATCCCGGCCGCCTGTCAGGGAAGGATCTGTCCGGGAAAGATCCTGTGTCTCCTCACCGTCTGCGGTCATCCTGTCAGAGTCCGTGCGCGACAGGATCCTGCACTCCTCATCCCACATTTCATAGGCCGAACACAGGGCCCGGAAGAGAAGTCCGGAGAAAGATTTCTTTTTTTCCGCGAGAGCGATCATTACCTCTACAGCTTTGGGTGTCAGGACTCTGTTGCGGGCGGCATACCAGAGTACATGCAGGCCGAAATCGTCCCGCGCCCACCTCTCCTGCACACTGCTGCCGGGCAGCAGGATCTGCGGGTCTGCCTTTACCATGTCCCAGGCCTCGATCCAGATCACAGGGCTGTTGCAGCCGCTCTCAAACTGATGGCGCAGGAAGTTCCAGCGCGCGGCGGTCCCGGGCGCATACTCCTCTGCCAGATCCAGGAGCATCCAGGCAGTGCGCCAGTCGCCGGTCTGGCGGTAGATCCCGCGCAGGAACCTGACCACACGCCCCCGCAGCTGGCTATCCTCCATCCTGCAGCGGGCATAGAGATACTGTCTGTAGCAGTAGGCATCCTCCTGCTCCCCCGTAAAGCGGGCGGTAAAATTCTGGGATGCATCACTCCCTGTGTAGCGTACCGCGATGCGGCCCAGTTCCCTCCTGGCCTCCGCATGCTGGCCGCGCAGGATCAAAAGGTGCACGCCGTACAGACGGGGGATCAGGTCCCTGTGGCTTCGCAGGGAGATCTCGTCGATCAGCCGGTCCGCCTGCAGAAACCAGTTATCGGGAAGTTTTTCATCCAGACGGAAATCGACGTACAGACGCATCAGCTGCAGCTGCAAAAGCTCCAGCTCTTTTCCCTGACGGCGGCGCATCTGCAAGGCAGAACCGGGGCAGTGAACCTCGACGGGAATCGCTGTTTCGTTAAAAGGCCCCTGGATGATCAGGCGGCCGAAATTCCGCCCGGCATGCAGAGCCGCGCGGTTTACGGGAATGCGGACTGTGAAGATCTTCTCGCTGTCCGTTTTTTCATCCAGCCTTGTGCCGGTGCTGCTGTCATCGTTTTCCGTGTCCGCAATGACATCTTTTGCGGCGGGAGACTCAGCATCAGCAGTCTCCTGAACTGCTGATCTGTCAGCAGCCCCGTCCGTCAAAGCTGGCGAAGATCCGTCGTTCATAGGAACTGCAAAGGGTACAGACGGCAGAAAGATTCCTTCTGTGCGGATCACGGGACCGGTGAAACCGTTTCCGGTCCGGCGGATCTGCAGGGGGATATAGACCAGGTCCTCCTCCCTCGCGGCGTCCTGCCTGGAGCTGCCGCCGGCCATGCCGCTCCTGCGGACACGCTGCCGGTGCGCCTCGATTGCCCGTTCCGCACGGCTTCCTGCCAGCCTTCCCTCGGTCCTGCCCGCCTTGACCCGCGTCTGCAGAAACAGGCTTTTTTCCACAGGCTCGAAAGTCGTTTTTTCCTTTCCGCACACCGCGATCAGGAATTCCTCGACATTCTGCAGATTCCCCTCCTGCATGGAGAGTCCCCGGTAGATGGTCCTGTCCTCTTCTTCCGTAAGGATGTCTTCAAACCGGCTGCTGTAAAAAAAGGCCGCTGCCCCTTCAAAATCTTTTTCCGCCATCTCCAGAAAATCAGCCTTTGTGCGGACCGGGCGCGCTGCAGCTGTCCGGCTGTCAGAAGGGGATATCCCGGACACCTGTCCCTGCGCGTTTTCCTGCGCCGCCTGTTCCCCGGCTGCGCCGTTTCTGCTTGCTGCGGCACGGACTGCATTTTTTCTTCGAAGGAGTTCTCCCTTTGCGGAGATCTCAACCATATAGGGGATATTGTATTCGCCATAAGGCGTGATCACACGAAAAGAGCCCTGGATGGTCCTTCCGGGGGCAATCCCGCGGGCATCAAACTGCCAGCGTATATATCCTGTTCCATCGGCTGCGGGCGCAAACTGTTCCCGCACGCCGCGCATGCAGCGCTCGGACGGATACACGTATCCTCGCGCCGGTTTTCCCGCTCTGTGGCGCACACGGATCACACCCTCGCGCCCGGTGTCGGTCTCTGTCTCAAAGACCAGTTCCGCCGGCTCGAAATACAGCCCCGCGTCCGGGACATGAAAGGCTTCGCCCTGCATGTTCTCTTTCGTGTAAAAATCTCTCATATCAAAAACAAATCCCCTTTCCGGGACTTCAGGCGGAAGGTCTTCGGGAAGATCTTCCGCGCGATTCCGTATAAATAGAAACGGAAGATCATTCCAACTTTCTGCCTGTCATCCCGTCAAGGGGAATTATAACATATATTCGGCTGTTATGACGAATGGTTACTGAACAGACCCTTTCAGCTGTCCGGATTAAGCATTCTCACCGGCCAGGAGCATCATGATCTGATTGGTGCGGGTGACAAATTTTGCCATGGCGTCGCCGGTCAGGGGCTCGTTCTGCAGAAGGGCAAGATCATAGAGCTGCTCGCAGATGAGCTTCGTGTTCTCTCCCTCTTCGTGATCCAGGACATATTTGACCAGGGGATGCGCCGCGTTGAGGATCAGGGTCTGGCCCTCCTTGGTCATCTTGTCCATGCCGAAGTCCATGCCGTTCATGGAGTACATCTTCATCATGTCGTTCATGCGGCGGGTCTGCTCATTCACGGTCAGCATGGAGGAGACGTTGGCGTCCTTGAGGGTCTCGAGCTGGACTTTGAGCTTGTCGTCATCCAGGGCCTTCTGGACGATCTTTGTGATCTTCTCGCCATTTTCCTTTGCCTGTTCTTCACTCTCAGCGCTCTCATCGTCTGCGCGGAGGGCATCCTGGACGTTGGCGTCGATCCTCTCAAAGTGAATTCCCTCGTTCTTTGCCTCGAGCTGGGAAATGAAGGGCTGGTCGATGTTGTGGCTCAGGACAAAGGCCTGCATGTTGTTTTCGCGGAACATGCGGACATACTGGCTCTGCTGGTCGGGATCTGTCACGTAATAGATGGTGCGGTCCTTCTTGTCCTCTTCGTCTGCGCCGTCCTTTTCGGCGTCCTTCTCAGCGAGATCGCCGTCGGAGACGACTTCGGCCTCGACCTTCTCACCGTTTTCGTCCTCTGCGGATTCATCTGTATCCTTCGCGTTGATCTCCAGCGCCTCGGGAAGTGTGTGATACTTGCCGTCCAGATCCCTGAAGAGGATGTAGTCGGTCATCTTCTCACAGAACTTGTCGTCGCGCAGGCAGCCATACTTGATGAAGGGGCTGATGTCATCCCAGTACTTGTCGTAATTTTCCTTGTCGGTCTTGCACATGCCGGCCAGCTTCTCGGCGACCTTCTTGGAGATGTAGTCGGAGATCTTCTGCGCGAAGCCGTCGTTCTGCAGAGCGCTTCTGGAGACGTTCAGCGGCAGGTCGGGGCAGTCGATGACGCCCTTGAGCAGCATCAGGAACTCAGGGATAACTTCCTTGATATTGTCAGCGATGAAGACCTGGCTGTTGTAGAGCTTGATCACGCCTTCAGCGGACTCGTACTCCAGGTTGATCCTGGGAAAGTAGAGGATGCCCTTGAGATTGAAGGGATAATCCATATTCAGGTGGATCCAGAACAGGGGCTCCTTGTAATCGTGGAAGACCTTGCGGTAAAACTCCTTGTAATCCTCATCCGTGCAGTCCTTGGGGGTCTTGGCCCAAAGGGGATTTGTGTCGTTGCACAGAACCGGACGGCGGCGGATCTTCAGACGCTTCTCTTCAGGTTCGGCGTCCTTGTCCTCTTCACCATCTTTCTTTGCGGGCTCGATGACCTCGATGACGACATCCTCGGGTCTGCGCTCGGACTCGTTAATGGTCTCAGTCATCTTGGTGTCATGCTCGGACAGATAGATCTCGACAGGCATGAAGGAGCAGTACTTCTCAATGACTTCCTGGGCGCGGTAATAGTTTGCGAACTCCAGGCAGTCCTCGGACAGATGCAGAGTGACGGTCGTGCCGATCTCTTTTTTATTCCCGTCATCCATGGCGAAGGTGCTGCCGCCGTCGCACTCCCAGTGCACGGCTTTTGCGCCGTCCTGCCAGGACAGGGTGTCGATCTCGACCAGCTCGGCGACCATAAAGGCACTGTAGAAGCCCAGTCCGAAATGACCGATGATCTGGTCATCGCTGGCCTTGTCCTTGTACTTCTCCATAAAGGCTTCCGCGCCGGAGAAAGCGATATTGTTGATATACTCCTTGACCTCATCAGCGGTCATTCCCAGTCCGTTGTCAGTGACCTTGATGGTCTTCTGCTGAGGGTCGACTTCAATGTCGATCCTGGCCTTGTAGCCTTCCGGAAGCTCATAATCACCCATCATATCCAGCTTTTTCAGCTTGGTGATGGCATCGCAGCCGTTGGAGATCAGTTCCCTGTAGAAAATATCGTGGTCCGAATACAGCCACTTCTTGATGATCGGGAACATATTTTCACTGTTGATTGATAAGGGGCCTCTTTCCATTGCCATAATACACCTCCATCTATTTGTACTTTCGGAGACAGGGGACGGTTCTATGTCTCCCTTCCTTTCCGAAACAGATCAAACAATTGTAAACAATGAAGATTGTAGTCTCATAGGGCGTAAATGTCAATAAAAAATTAGCACTCGTTTCATACGAGTGCTAACAGGCGCGAAGCTTTGAGCCATGCACGGACGGTCTGACATATGAACGTTGAGAGCCCGCTCTCAAACGGACATATGTCAGACCGGACGTATACGGCGAATGCCGCGACCGGCGAGCAATCGTAAGATTGCTCGCCTGTCGGCATGGCTCAAAGCGTATAAACAGATCGCGAGCCGGTCGGCATGGCTCAAAGCGATAAACCAGTCGTAATCCTGCTCGAAATTACAGGGATGACATGCGGACGTTTTAAAGGAATATCTGATAGAGCAGTCCGTAGAGTTCACGGACATAGAAGGTGGGCAGAAGCCACCAGGGAGAGGGCGCCGCCACAGTCCCGGCGCGCATGCCCAGCTCTTTTGCGATGAGGTGGGCCCGGCAGGCGTGGAATTCATTGGTCACGACCGCGATCTGCAAAGGGGCAGGATCATCGCCGCCGAAGGCCTCTGCACGTCCCGCCTGCCGGAGCTTCTGCAGGGAAAACTGCAGGTTCTCCCTGGTCGATACGGACCGGTCCTCCGGGATGAGGCGTCCGGGATCGATCCCCCGCGCAGTCATATAGCGGTACATGCATTCCGCTTCCGAGATCTCTTCATTTTCTCCCTTTCCGCCGGAGAGCACACAGCACACATCGGGATGCGCCTGCAGATAATCGATTGCCGCATCCATGCGCCCTGTGAGCATCCTGGAGGGTCTGTCTCCCTTTACTTCACACCCGAGGACGACGGCATCTGCCGCCGGATCCGGCTCTGTCAGAGCCGCCCGTACGATCATGAATGTGAGGACCAGGACGGTGACCGCAGCAGCTGTCAGCAGGATCCCCCCGGCGGCGATGGCGCCGCGGCAGATCCCTCCTCTGCTCCATCCCTGCGCAATCACAGCATGGACAGTGTCCTGCCGGATCCCGTACAGGAGAAGGCACAGGCTCACGCACAGCCCTGTCATGTTCCCGATATTAAGTATCCTCCCGGTAAAGACCGGGAGGATAAATAGAAAGATACCCGCTGCGCCTGCCAGCGCAGGAATGATTTTGATCACTTCTGTCCTTTCCAAATCCTTTCTTAAGAGGCAGGAGGCTTCATTCCTCTTCTGAAGCCGCCTCCTGAGTGCTGTCCTGTGTGCTGTCCTGCGCGCTGTCTTCCCCGCCGGTACCGAAAACTGCCTTATAGCAGTCGGCAAAGCCCGGCGCATCCGGTTTTCCGTCAATTTTCCTGAGCTTGACCGTCTGCCAGTACTTGGTGTTGAGGTCACACTGTGTCTTCTCATAGAAGTCTTCGTAGGTCTCCACCGCCGAATCGCCCAGGCTGGTCCAGGTCTTGTCCGCAAGGGCATATTCGCTGAACATCCGCTGCAGTTTCTTCTCGTCGAGACCAATGTATTTGATCTCCGCGGCAGATAAGGCGGCATAGTAATTGTGCTCGGCTTCCTCCGCCTGGCGCTTCTCGAGATCTGTCAGCATGACATTTCGGTCCACCGCGATCTGGTTGAGAGCCTTGACACGGGTGATCTGCGAGAGCGCCTGTTCTCTGACAGCATCCTGGAGCTCCGCGCTGTTTTCGCCCTCCCAGATAGCTTTGCCGAACAGTCTCTCGTTTTCTTTCTGCAGATCAAGCAAATATACCCGGACTTCGGAGATCCTGCATCCCTCCGATCCGATCCGGAACACCTCTCCCCGGCCGAACCCCGTCGTGATGATCAGGGACCGTCCGCAGCCCGACAGAAACGCGGTGCAGAGCAGTGCGCACAGCACCGCAGTAATGATTCTTCTTTTTTTCAACTCCAATCCTTCCTGCAATCAGATCCTTTCCTGTACCCCTCCCGGCCAGAACGCCCGGGTCCGGCAGGTCGGAATCATTTTTTTCTTTCGTACTTTACAAACTGATAAGCTATATCAAAATAGGTCTGCTCTTCGCTGTCCGCCGTGATCTCCCAGTCCGGGTCCTCGTCCAGATTCGGAAAATAAGCGTCCGCTTCATAGGCGTAATCAATCTTTGTGATGTGGGCTGTGTCGCAATAGGGCAGAAGCTGCCTGTAGACACTGGCGCCGCCGATGACATAGACGTCTTCGGACGGATACTCCCTGCAGGCTTCAAGCAGTTCCTCCACACTGTGGACGACCTGCGCATGACGCACCTGCAGATTGGGATTTTTGGACAAGATAATGTTTACGCGCCTGTCGAGAGGCTGCGAGAGCGGAAATGTTTCCAGCGTCTTCCTTCCATAGACGACGACTTTATCCAGCGTCTCCTGACGGAACATTTTGTGGTCGTTGGGAATGCGGACAAGGAGCTGCCCCTTGTTGCCGATAGCCCAGTTCCGGTCCACTGCTGCGATCAGATTCATAAAAAATCTTTCTCCTTCTTTATTTATCAGTACTATATTTATCAGTACTATATTCTCGAGATCAGAGTCCTTTATGCACGTAATCAGAGTGATCCATGTACGAAATCAGTCCTGTGTGCATGAATAAAAATACATGAAAAATAAATGCATGTAAACCTCTGTTCCGGATGTCTGCACGGTCTGTCCCCGACAGGAAACCCGGTCCGGGTCTTCATCTGCGGTATTTCTCCATGAGTTTCTCCAGGTCCTTCGTAAACTTCTCAAGATCCTTGTTGGGAAGACCGGTGCTGTCCTCGATCATCTCCTGGAGCTTTTTGGAGGTGAGCTTCAGCTTCGTGTAGGAGTCGGAGACCATGCGGGCCTTGGCGCTCTTCGAGAGCAGGACACCCCTGGTAATCTCGATAAATTTGCCGGTCGCCAGGTCAAAGCGGGTGCCGCTGTAGGGAGCCATAGCCGAATAGCCTCTGTCATTGAGGGTCTCTGCAAACTCACTCGTCACTTCGTCATCACCGTGCACAACAAATACCTGGCGGGGCTTGTCCTTAAATCCGCCGATCCATTCGAGCAGGCCGTTTTTGTCCGCGTGGCCCGACAGGCTGCGGAGACTCTCGATCTTGGCCTTTACAGCCACTGCCTCTCCGAATATTTTGATCTCCTCGGCACCTTCCAGGATTCTCCTGCCGGGAGAACCTGCCGACTGATAGCCGACAAACAGGATCGTGCTGTCCGATCTCCAGAGATTGTGCTTTAAGTGATGCTTGATGCGGCCGGCATCGCACATGCCGGAGGCACTGATGATGACCTTGGGATCGTAGTCCTCCAGGATCGCCTTGGATTCCTCTGTCGAGATGGTCAGCCGCAGGCCCGGGAAAGTAATGGGGTTGACTCCCTGGCGGATCAGCGTCATAGCCTCCTCGTCATAGCATTTATCTTCATTCTCCAGAAAGATCTCCGTTGCCTCCACCGCCAGCGGACTGTCCACATAGACGGGGAAATTTTTGTAGTCAGGCACCATATCGTTCTGCTTGATCTGCCGCAGATAATAGAGCATGACCTGGGTCCTTCCCACCGCGAAAGAAGGGATGACAACATTTCCGCCTCTGGCAAAAGTATCCCTGAGGATCTGGGCGAGTTCCTCGACCGGCGGCGCCCAGTCCCCCTCGTGCAGACGGTCGCCGTAGGTGGACTCCATGACGACATAATCCGCCGAATCCGTCAGCGCCGGATCCTTGAGCAGAGGCTGGTCCTTGTTGCCGATATCGCCCGAGAAAACGATCTTTTTCTCCGTGCGTCCCTCGGTGAGCCACAGCTCCACGCTGGCAGATCCGAGAAGGTGTCCGATATCGGTGAATCTGAAGCGCACGCCGTCGCAGAGTGTATAGACCTTTCCGTACTCATAGGGCGCGATCAGGCGGATCAGATTCAGTGCGTCCTCCATGGAATAAACCGGTTCAAAGGGCTCCTCATTTCCGCTGCGCTTCTCTCTCTTGTTTTTCCACTCCGCCTCCATGGTCTGGATATGCGCGGAATCACGCAGCATGATATCGCACAGACTCGCTGTCGCCTCCGTCGCGACGACCTGTCCGCGGAATCCGTCTTTGTAGAGTCCGGGCAGCATACCTGTATGATCAATATGTGCATGTGTCACAATCACGAAATCGATCCTGGAAGCCGGAACCGGCAGAGGGGTGTTCTCATATTTCATGCCGCCCTGCCGCATGCCGCAGTCTACCAGTATATTCTTGCTGCCGATCTGTAAGTAGTGACAGCTTCCCGTCACCTCGTGTGCTGCTCCGACAAACTGCAGTTCCATGTGTTACCTCCTTCCGCACTGCCGGCAGGACAGTGCCCCCCCGGGAAATCCGCAAAGATGAAATCTCCCGGGAATCATTCAAGCCGGGTCTGCCGAATTTTTGTGTTCACCCGCCTGCCGTGCCTTTAAGCGCCGAAGAAAAACCTTCGCAGGAGCCACAGGATCAGCAGGTGCACCGGATAAAAGAAATAAAAGAAATATTTATGCTGTTTTCCGCGCTGCCCGTTGTAGCAGGCAAGCAGATAAAATGCCGGCGCGGAATACAATTCAAGCCTATTATACCACGACAGCCATGCCCAAGAAATGAACAAGGCTGTGATTCTGTATTTTTGAAGGAGGTAGAGGAGGACGATCAGGATCACGCCTCCGTAGGAATAGTCGGTGCGGAGTGCGGCAGCCAGCCTCGAAAACCCGTAAACACTGCTGCAGGACACAAAGATGAACAAAAGCCCCGACAGCGTCTGGTTCATTTCCCCATTTGTGCTGGCGGATCGATCTCCCCTCTCCAAAAAAGCCTGCTTCATGGCGTCGATCACCCAGATGGTCAGCAGGCCGATCGCCAGCGTACAGATCACGTTCCCGTGAAAATATTTTGCCCGGGGAAAGATACTCTTCTGAAAGGGAATCTGAGAAAGCACTGCAAAGATCAGGAGCCGGGCAAAATACCGCATACGGCTGCCGGTCTTTTCAAAGCCTTCCACCAGAAAAAAGCAGAAAATCGGGAATGCCTGTCTGCCCGCCGCACGCAGCAGCCTGTCGGCAAGTTCTCCGTGAGCAAGAGAAAACATCAGGGAACTGCCGTCCGCTGTATAGGCATTTTCCAGAAAGACGCATGCCATGTGGTCGATCAGCATGATCAGGGCAGCGAAATATTTCAATTTCCCTGCATCCAGGGGCGGCAGCTTTACCCGCATCCTTTCAATCTCTTCCAGATATTGTCTCATTGCCCTCGTCCCCGAAAAAGCGGCTGCCGCCGCCCTGTGTTTTACTCCTGTCCGCAAAAAGAAACCCGGAAATCTGTCTCTGGATTTCCGGGTTTGAAGAGCGATAGACGAGGCTCGAACTCGCGACCTCCACCTTGGCAAGGTGGCGTAC
>CAMKEX010000093.1 GCA_946411695.1 uncultured Lachnospiraceae bacterium | reverse complement strand
TCGGGTGGTCCACATACGCGTCTCCGCAGATATATACAAAATCCAGCTGTTCAATACCCTTCGCCTGCATGTCCTGCCGGCTCACGGGCAAAAAGCCCTCTGCCATTTTCCGACCTCTCTTCGCCGTCATATACTTGTATGGATCAAATCCCGTGTTTACTGTACTATACCATGAAACCGGGGCGTCGTCGCATCTTTTATGATATACTTTTTTCTCCTGCCCCGCTTCCTGTCTGTCCCCTATCCGCAGCGCGGCAGCCTGCACCGGGCCTCTCTTGGCTGTCGCCCATGTTCTGTCCGGAGATGGAATGCCTGCGCTGCAGTCGGATTTCCCCTGCGCGGAAAAACGCTGTCTTGCGGCACTGCAGAGATTTTGCTATCATCGATGCAGGTAAAACAAGACAGAAGAATCTCATTCTGTCAGCAACTGACACAGATCCGGCTATAAAGGAGACTTCTGGAATGGAACCCAGATATACAGTAGACATTTCTCTCACACAGAAAGATATCAAACGTTTTGCCAAAATGCTGCGGGGCGACATGAAAAAGAGCTATATAATCAGTGCCCTGGTGATCGTCTGGATCCTGTACTCGGCCTGGTTCAATCTGCGAAACGGAAAGCCGACCCTCGGAATCTTCATGATCGCCGTCGTGATCCTGGCTCCCCTGGCTTTCCTGTATGCCACCTGGAGACAGGTGAGAAAAAGCTATCAGGTCATCAGGGAATCGGGCGGCGACCGCTACAGGGTCCTGTTCTATGACGACCGCTTTGAGACAAGGGGCGAGAAGAACAGTTCCACTTACGAATATGCAAAGCTTCACGGAATCGTCGAGACAGATACGGACTTCTATCTGGAAGTGGAAAGAGGGCAGGCGGTCATCCTTCAGAAACAGAAATGCGATGCCGAACTCTCCGCTTTTATCCGCGGGCTCAGGAAAAACATTCCGTAACCGGACCGCAGCTTCAAAGACCTGCAGAACTAATAACACTGAAGAGGTAACCTTTTGGACAAAAAAGCAATAGCGGAAATCCGCAAACTGATGACGATGAACAACTGCCGGATCGACCGGATCCGGGGCTGCTATGTAGATGAAAATCGTGAAATTGTCACCGAACTGAAGGAGACATTTCTGGCTCTCGAAGAGTCGACCGTAGAAAAATACTGTGAGATCTTCCGGCAGACACTGGGCGGGAAACTGGGCAAAAATCTCTTCAACCTGGAATTTCCCCTGGCCGAAGAAGAACCCGGCGGGCGCCAGGATCTGCTCTATCGGGTACAGCAGTCCGGCCTCGACGACAGTACCCTGGTGCGGGCTTTTTTTGACCGCGTGATCGAGACCGCAAAATTCCCGGACAAATATCTGATCCTGCTGGCACACGGAATCTACGATATCCCCGGCAGGACTTCGGACGGCATTGACATGGATGACGCCTCCGATTACGTCTATGACTTTATTCTCTGCAGCATCTGCCCCGTGATCCTGCTCAAGGAGGGGCTCTGCTACGATTCCGAGAAGATGTGTTTCCTGGACCGCCGCAGTGACTGGGCTGTGCAGAGGCCGGACGCGGGCTTTCTCTTCCCGGCCTTCAATGACCGCGGCAGCGACATTCATCAGCTGCTGTATTTTGCAAGGCGTCCGGACGAAATGCATCCGGAACTGACCGATGAACTTCTGGGCTGCCCCATGCCCCTGCCCGAAGAGGACCAGCGGGGCGTCTTCAAAAATGTTGTCGAGGCAACGCTCGGCAGAGACTGCGATTTTGAAAATGTCAAAAACATCCACGAGGCCATCGGACAGCTCGTAGAACAGGAAAAGGACAGCGGAGAGCCTCCGCAGATCGAAAAGGTCCAGCTCCGCCGCATCCTCTACGAAAACGGAGCGCCGCAGGATTCCCTCGAGATCTTTGACGCGGCCTTTGATGACGCTGTCGGGGAAGGCGGAGTCCTCATGGCCGAAAATGCCGCCGACACAAAGAAACTCGAGATCAAAACTCCCAGCCTGCGCATTACCGTCAAGGCGGAAATGGCGGACATGATCAAGACCCGCTTCATCGACGGGATCGAGTATCTCACCATCCCCGTCGCCGATGACATCGAGGTCAACGGCATCCGGATCCTGCAGTCCCGCAAAGACTCCTGATAAATTCAAGACCCGCTTGCGGGTATTGCGCGATGAATAAAACAGCTCCTCTTCCCGTTTCGGGAAGGGAGCTGCTTTTTTTGCTGACTTTTTTTCAGTGTTTTCAGTTGACTGCTTTCTATCCGGAGTTGACTGCTTTCTATCCGGAATTCCGTCAGTAATAGATAATAATGGCAGTGCCGGGCTGTATGTTGTTGTAGACTGCCTCCGCTACCGAAGGAGGAAGATTGACGCAGCCATGGGAGCCGTTGCCCATGTATTCGTTTCCGCCGAAGACGGTCTTCCACCAGGCATCATGAAGTCCCTGGCCCTCGTAGAAGGGCATCCAGTACTGCACCTTGGTCGTGTATTTCTTCTTGCCCTCGCCTCCGCGCAGAGTTGCAGGGCTCTCTTTGAATGCCAGCGGGAAAACACCCGTGGCCGTATCCTGGCCCAGAGTGGCATCCCCGGTGACAACGTCACTTTCAATAAAGAGCGCGCCGTCGATATAATACCACATGTGCTGGGCGCTGATGCTGACCTCGACATAAGTGCCGGCAAGGTCATCCGTGCCGCTGCGCCTGAGGTAAAGGGGATCTCCCCAGGGCCCCAGGTACTGATAGACCGGCTCACGCTCCACAGGTTCTCCGGACAGGATATCCTGTGTGAGCTGCTGGGCTTCCAGATCTTCGAGGATGGTATAGCCGTACTCATTGAGTCCGGCAGGGAAGGTGACATCTGTCCCCAGAGATGTATGGAAGACGCGGTCCATGTAGCGGGTCTCGTATTTCTCCGCAAGACTCCGCACATATTTCTGTACCTTATCTTCCTTGACAGATACCTTGCCGTCTTTGATTTTCAGCCACTCCATAATGGTGTCAAAGGTCAGCGTCTCTGTCTGATCTCCGAACACATAAGTGATACTCTCATCGGCATATTCATTGAGAATCTCACACTTTTTCTGCAGGTCCTCATCCCGGGCCCGCTTTTCCGGAAGGATATAGAGGGAAGCAGGAATCCTGCAGACGATATCTCCGCCTTCGTCTTCACCGCTCTTAACTTCAGGAACCGGCGCCTCCGCCTGCGCGGCTGACCCTGCGCCTGCTGCAGTTCCGTTTTCTGTTCCCTGAGTCTCTTCCGAAACCGCTTCCGAAGCCGTCTCTTCAGCTGCCGCTGCCGCAGTCTCTGCCGTCGCTCCGGAAACTGTCCCGGCCTCCCGGTTGTCTTCCTTCAGCGCCAGATCGATCTCGCCTTTGAGCCAGGACTGCAGATCCTCATCCCTGAGTTCCGTGCCCTGCACCTCCGGCTGGATCCTGCACTCCTGATCCTCTTTGTAATAGAGGATTTTCGCATTTACATTTTCCTTCCTCGGAACCGACAGGGCATCAGCCCTGACCGCCCCTGTGAAGGCATTGTCATCTACGGTATAGGGTACCGCCATCTGGAATCTGCTCCCGCCGGTCAGTCCCTTCATCACGGAATCAAAGTCCTTCTTTTCCGTGTCCATACACTGCTCCAGGGCTTTGCGCACAGCCTCCCCGTCCGCTGTATAGCCCAGTTCCGTAAGAGAGAGCCGCAGGACTTCCCGGTCGTTCTCCTCTACCGCGACCTGTCTGTCGAGGAAATTCTCTGTCAGAAGCTCCTGTGCCTGTTCAGGATTCTTTCCCGATACATTCACGTCGTTAATGACGGTTCCTCTCAGAAATGTGCCGCTGTTCTGCATCGAGTGCACGTAGGAGAAGCCTCCTCCTATGATCGCTGCAATAAATACTGCTGCAACAGCAATTCCGATTAATATTCCTTTTTTCATTTTACTCCCTGCCTGTCCGCGACAGGCACTGTTATTCACGTCAATGTTGCTGATCCTTGTCCGGTATCGAAAAGACACCCTCACAGCCGCATCTGTTCACATCTTTGCCTATTATAGCACTGCGCCTGATAAAGTCCACAGCTAAACACCGGGCCTGTATCAATCCCTGAAAATCCGGTCACAGTCCACGTCTCCGACAGGGCGTGAACTGTATTGAAATCCATCATGCACCACTTTTATGTCCTTTTTGTGAAAAGGGCTTTCATTCGGACAATCTTTATGCAGTTTTAACAGAGTTAAACGTGCTAAACCTGTTTTTTGGCAGTTTTTCACCGTCTTTTTTGTGTGATTTGCATAATTTTTGTTGCTTTTCCCAATTTCCAAATCTGAGAACCTGATTTACAATCCAGATATTCGGAGCGGTACAATCCGGAGCACAGGATATGCAGTTTCATCCATAATTGCTCCCCGGATTTCCCACACACAATTGCTCCGATTTTCATAAAAGGAAGAAAGAAACTCTTACAAAACTTATAAAAAAGAAAAAAGAAAAAGAAATAAGGAGTAAACGGAGGTATCAGTTATGTTTGATATCATGAAATATGCAGAAAAGAATCACGTGGAAGTCGATGTCCGCCCCGGTGTAAAGCCCGTCGTCTGGGAGTTCTTTATCAGGGACAGAAAACTGGATATCGTGCAGTTCACCCAGATCCAGGAGCGTGAACTGGCACGGCAGCACAATGTCGATAACTATATTGAAAAGCGCTGTGACGATCTTATGCAGAGTATCCTTGAGTCCAGAAGGTTTGAGATGCTCGCAGAAGTGGAAGGCGAAGGCGCATAATCGATTGTAAAGTCCGTTCTCAGGGCGGCTGATGAAAAAAATTGCATGAACAGATAGATATGCCGAAAAAAACAGGTGAGATGCCTGCGGATCATTCCGCACTGCATTTCACCTGTTTTTCATTTTGCTGAGGGTTTTTCATTTTATCCCTGAGGCTTTTTTAGTTTATTGCTGAGAGTTATTTATTGCTGAGGGTTTTTCCGAAGCCATTTTACGATATCCTGGCTTTCATAGAGGGGCTGACCGTCAATAAAGAGGCAGGGGATCTGTTCCTTTCCGCCGTCGTTTACAAGTCTCTGAAGATGCGCCTCGCTCTCATCAATATTGCAAATCTCCACATCTGTGCGGCCCTGCCTGTCGATCTCCTTGCGGACCAGGTGGCAGTAAGGGCAGGTTGTGCCCACATACAGTTCCAGTTTCATAAAGACCTCCTCAATCAACTCAGTACACACCGGTCTGTAATGGATCGATGTGTCACTTCTTTTCGTGGTAACTCTTCTCCGTGTTGACGTTCCAGATATTGGAGCGGTCACTGATGCCTTGCCGGATGTTTTTTACCGCCTCAAAAGAGGTCATCATGGAGTGGTCAAGGTTGTTGTAGCGGTGCTGGCCGTTGCGCCCGACGCAGTAGAGGTTGGGGATCTTGTCGAGGTATCTGCGCAGGCGGTCGATCTGATCATAGGTGTCAAAATAGGCGGGATAGGCTTTTTTGACGCGCTCGACATGGGAGTCGATCACTTGGTCCTCGCTCTCGATCATGCCGATCGTGACCATCTCGGAGATGCCCAGCTTCGCAAAGTCATCGTCCGCCATGGACCACATACTGTCTCCCTCGTTGCAGAAATACTCGAGACCCACCCATACGGTGTGCTCGATGTCGGCGACCATATAGGGGGACCAGTTGTTGAAGATCTGGAAGCGTCCCATTTTCACACTGCGGTCGTGGACATAAACCCAGTCGTCGGGAACAATGTTGCCGATTGTCGGAATATTCGTCTTGTTTTTGAGCTTCAGGCGGGGTACCAGGACTCCGACTGTCATGTAATCGCGATAGGGAAGTCCTGCGGCGATCTCCGCGGGCTTCTCGGGCACGTTGTTCATTCCGCCCACGAGATCCTTGAGGGGCATGGAGGAAATAAAGATGTCTCCGGTCTCCTCGAAGGTCTCTCCGCCGCGCTCCCATGTCACGCCCGTGAGGACGCGGCCCTTTGCCTTGTGGATCTTTTTGACACAGGCATTAAGTTCAATGCGGCCGCCCTTTTTGAGGATCTCCTCCGCAGTGAGCTCCCACAGCTGGCCGGGGCCGTACTTGGGATAGCTGAATTCTTCAATGAGAGAGGTCTCCACCTCGCCGTTCTTTTTGCCCTTGAGATGGACAGCCTTGCCCACAGCGTCCTTGAGGACAGCCATGATCGAGACGCCCTTTACGCGCTGCGCGCCCCACTCCGCAGTCATCTGCGAAGGATGGCGTCCCCAGACATTCTCTGTGTAATGCTCAAAAAACATGGAGTAAAGCTTTTTGCCGAAGCGGTTGATATAGAAATCCTCCAGGGAATTCTCCCTGCGCTTGTGCACCATGCTTCCGAGGTAGCTGAAGCCCGCCTCGATCGTGGTCCCCAGTCCCATGTTGGTAAAGGTCTCGGGCTTTAAGGAGATCGGATAATCGAAAAAGCGATTGTTGAAAAAGATGCGGGAGATGCGGTTTCTGCGCAGCATGACGCGGTCTTCCTTCTCCGGATCCGGTCCGCCCTCTTCCAGAGTACAGTCCCTGAACAGGACCTTGTCGTCATAAGACGGCGCACCCTGTACCGGCAGCATTTCGTTCCACCACTCGTTCACCTCAGGCATCTTGGAGAAAAATCTGTGTCCTCCCATGTCCATCCGGTTTCCCTTGTAGTTCACAGTCTTTGCGATTCCTCCGACCTGGCTTCCCTCTTCAAAGACCACCACTTCATATTCATCCGGTGTGCGAAGAAGCTCATAAGCCGCCGTGAGTCCGGCAGGACCTCCTCCGATGATAATGACTTTTTTCTTCATGATATTCCTTTCGTTTTTCAGCTCGGGAGCAGCAGATATTTGATGCGGTAGAACAGTGCGGGATTATAGATCCGCACTGAGATTGCCTGTCCGTCGCTGAAAACGCTGAGGTAATTCACGAAGAGACAGACCGCCGCAAGCACGATCACTACCTTTAAATAAGCATAATACCCGTGAAAGTCCGCATTGTCCAGTATCGTCAGGATCGCAAGGATGGCTGTCAGCATGAGAAGCCAGCCGTAGTCGATCATGTAGCGCTGTGAGATGCCTCCGATCTGCACATCGAGCTCGATGAGTATGACCGCAAGCGCAAAGGAGATAACGGCCAGGCCGAAAGTCTTTCTGGCAGCCATTCTTTTGCGGAGACGGAAGATCCAGAAGCAGAACAGGGCAAGGGAATTCAGTGCAAAAAAACCGCCGATCATCTTGTCGATGAACATATAGCCCTGGTAATCCGTCGCCACTTCAATCCCTTTAATGAAGGGGAACTGAGGCTGGATCTGAAGAGGCTGTACCAGTTCCTGGAAGATGGCAGGGATATTTTTTGCAATGGAAAACGTCTTCCTGGTCAGATCCGTCACAGTCAGGTTGTAATCCGCGCCGAAGTCGAAGGGACTGCCGAAACGCGCCTTGTTGAATAGCATCTGCAGAAGGCCCACCGGGATAAAGGGCAGAATCACCGCTGCAGTGTTCAGCAGACTGTCTTTTTTCGGCCAGAAGAAACGTTTCTCCCTGATTTCTTCCCAGAAGATCGGGAATGCCAGGACAAAGGTCAGGATCATGGTCGGCCTGCACCCCAGCGTGAGCGCGACCAGCAGCGATCCGAGCGCCATGCGCAGGCGGTGAGGATTTCCCTTCCTGTCAAAACTGCGCAGCCACAGTGAAAGGCCGGCTACTGTAAAGACCAGTCCATAGATGAAAGGCACGCTGTAGACGACCGGGAAGGTCACCAGATAGATCACTCCCGCTGCAGGGACAAAGGTACTGGCCAGCAGCAGATAGATGCCCAGGCTGGTCCTCCTGAAATACTTGCGTATCAGGGTGTAGATAAAGTAGTAGGACAGGATCCACAGGACCGTCGCCATGGACAGCACCGCGCGCCAGGTCGGCAGTGCCCTTCCCGTGATCAGCCGATAGGGAACAAAGGACATCAGCGCCGGTACGATGCCGAAATAGACATAATACCTTCCGTTGTAATAGGCGGCATCCCACAGGACTTTTTCGGAGTTCTGTCTGGCCAGGTCATTGCGCACTGTGCGGTCATAGGGATTGCGCATTCTGGTCAGATAGCGCGGCGGGCGGATATTCAGATAGGAATGTCCCTGCAGCAGAGCATCGGCATACAGTTCGTACTCCTTCTCCTGATAGTCGCGCTCATCGCGCTGCTCCCTCCACACATCGGGGTCGGCCGCTTTTCCCGCCCATGTTGTGGCGGCAATATTGATGAGCAGGACGGCAACGATCAGCACCCTCTGCCTGGTCTGTTTGAAATCGAGCCTGGTCGTGTAGATCCAGGACCGGGGTCCGAAAATGACCAGCAGCATTCCGATCAGCCACAGGAAGGCAATCCTCTCAGGATGGACGATCAGAGGCTCCGCCACATTGATCTGAATCTGCCGGATATGGATCTCCTCCCCCTGGTCTGCGTGCAGATAGATCCGCAGATTCCTGGTCATGCCCGACAGGTGCAGCTGCACGTAGCGGCTCTCGGGAACCCCGCTGACAATGGTCTTCTCATCCAGATCGCGGAGATTGGAATTGGCACTGTCCGTAAACTGCAGGGCGTAATAGACTGCCGGAGAGGCGGGATCAATAAAATGCAGATAGAGGTTATAGACCTGGGCATGGATCTCCTCCAGCTGCAGATAGGCTTTTTCCGGATCAGAGATCCGAAAAGCCCCGTACTCCGTCTGCTCCAGTCCGGAACCATAGGAAACCTTGAATGTTTCCTGCAGGGCACCGGTCGTATCAGCCGCATCCCTGCCCGCTGCCTGCTCTGAACCTGACTCACTGTCCCCCGTCTGAGAGGCCGGCATCGGAGACTTCACATCATTCGATGCTGTCAAAACAGGACCTTTGGGCGCATGCCAGTGGTTGTAATTGAACATAAAAAGTTCAAGCAGGATACAGACGACAAGGATGACCGCCGCCCAGATCGCATATCCGGCAGCAAGGCTCTGCGTTCTGCCTGAACGCCTGGACGCCCCCCTCTTTCCGGGGGCACCGGCCGGGGATTCCTCCCCCAGGCTCCCGCTTTCCGGAGGTCTCATTCCGTAGGCATCCTCTTCCGCTCCGGAAGGCATCTGCCCGGTTCCCGAGCCTGCTACCGGCGGATTGTCTGCCCGGCCTCCCTCGTAATGTCCCGGGAAGCCGTCTTTTTTTCTGTTTATATTTGTCAAATCCGGTATTTGAAATTTCATATTTATGATAAAAGCCAAAAGCTGTGTCAAATGTGTATGGTGATAATGGGATTCCACGGGGCCCCTTCCCCGCTCCATCCCCATGTGTACGACGCTAACAAACCGCACGCGGTTTGTCCAAGGCCTCAAAGATGCCCGGGCAAGCCCGGCATCTTTGAGGCTTTTCCTCGCTGTTTTATTCATTATATCAACAAAAGGGGGTTAGGTAAAATCTTTTTGGGCAGGGAGGGTCTTGCGGGACTTTCATCATCTGAGAAATTAGCAATTGTTTCCGCTTAGCTATCAATCAAATTTTCCCTCCGGAAGCGATAATAATTACAACAAGATTCGCATATGCAAAACTTTGCGGTGAGTTGTTCGTCAGCAGCCGCGTATGTGATTTGGAATTGCCTGTTCACACCCCCATGAGGACGAGGGCGCGGACAGGCGCCGATTTGAACAATCTATGCAGAAACCTGTAGTAATTTTTAAGGAGGAAAAAACATGTCGAGTCACAAAGCTATCATGGACGGCAACGAGGCAGCTGCGTACATATCCTACGCTTTTACCGAAGTAGCCGGTATCTTCCCCATCACCCCTTCTTCTCCCATGGCGGAGCACGTGGATGAGTGGGCTGCAAACGGCAAGAAGAACCTTTTCGGCCAGCCTGTCGAAGTCGTAGAGATGCAGTCTGAAGGCGGCGCGGCAGGTACAGTACACGGCTCTCTGCAGTCCGGCGCTCTGACCACTACCTACACAGCTTCTCAGGGCCTTCTCCTGATGATCCCCAACATGTACAAGATCGCCGGCGAAATGCTTCCGGGTGTCTTCCATGTTTCCGCACGTACTCTGTCCGCACATGCTCTGTCCATCTTCGGTGACCACTCCGACGTCATGGCAGTCCGCAACACCGGCTTCGGTCTGATCGCTTCCTCCTCTCCCCAGGAAGTCATGGACATGGGTGCCGTCGCTCACCTGGCAGCGATCCATTGCCGTATGGCAATGCTGCACTTCTTCGACGGCTTCAGGACCTCCCACGAGATCCAGAAGATCGACGCTCTCGATTATGAGGACCTCCGTCCCCTGGTGGACATGGATGCACTCAGGGCTTTCCGCAAAAATTCCCTCAACCCCGAGCATCCCGCGACCCGCGGCACGACCGTCAACCCCGACATCTTCTTCCAGACCCGCGAGGCTCTGAACACCAAGTTTGACGCCATCCCCGAGGCAGTCGAGCACTATATGCAGGAGATCAACAAGCTGACCGGCCGCGACTACCATCTCTTCAATTACTACGGCGCAGCCGATGCAGACCGCGTGATCATCATCATGGGCTCCGGCGCAGAGACCTGCAAAGAGACCATCGATTACCTCACCGCCCAGGGCGAGAAGGTCGGTATGATCAACGTTCACCTGTATCGTCCCTTCTCCGCAGAGGCATTCCTCAAGGTCATGCCCGCAACAGCGAAGAAGATTGCCGTTCTCGACAGGACCAAAGAGCCCGGCGCCATGGGCGAGCCGCTCTACCAGGATGTATGTTCCATCTACAAAGAGCGCAACATGGATGCGGCCATCGTCGGCGGCCGTTACGGCCTGTCCTCCAAGGACACCACACCCGCCCATTTCATCGCAGTCTATGAGAACCTCAAGGCGGATCAGCCCAAAAACAACTTCACCGTCGGTATCGTGGACGATGTGACCTTCACATCCCTTCCCGTCGGTCCCGAGATCAACACTGCTCCCGAAGGCGAGCGCAGCGCCATCTTCTGGGGTATGGGCTCTGACGGCACAGTCGGTGCCAACAAGAACTCCGTCAAGATCATCGGCAATTCCACCGATATGTTCTGCCAGGCATACTTCGTGTATGACTCCAAGAAGTCCGGCGGACTGACCCAGTCCCACCTGCGCTTCGGCATGAACGAGATCCACTCTCCTTACCTGGTCCAGGCTTCCGATTTCGTGGCCTGCCACAATCCTTCCTACGTCCACAAGTATGACATGGTGGAAAACCTCAAGGACGGCGGTATCTTCCTGCTCAACTGCGGCTGGAACGCCGAGGAACTGGAGAAAGAGCTTCCCGCTTCCATGAAGCGCAAACTTGCTGCCAAGCACGCGCAGTTCTATACCATCGACGCCATCAAGATCGCCCGTGAGATCGGTCTCGGCAACCGCACCAACAGTGTTCTGCAGGCTTCCTTCTTCAAGCTGTCCGAAGTCATCCCGATCGACCAGGCCGTCGAGGAGATGAAAGCGGCCAACTACAAGTCCTACTTCAAAAAGAGAGGACAGAAGGTCGTCGACATGAACAATGCCTCCATCGAGTACGGCATGCGCGATTATGTAAAAATTGACATTCCCGAGAGCTGGGCGACTGCAGAGGATCCCGCTTCCGACCGCGTGGTCCCCGAATTCATCAGCGAGGTCGTGGATGTCATGAACAGCCAGCAGGGCGACAAGCTGACCGTCAGCCAGATGATGAAGTACGGCCTGGAAGACGGCACATGGCCCGCAGGCACTTCCAAATATGAGAAGCGCGGCGCGGCAGTCGATGTTCCCGAGTGGGATATGACCAAGTGCATCCAGTGCAACCAGTGCTCACTGGTCTGCCCTCACGCCGCGATCCGTCCGGTCCTCGTGGACGAGGCAGAGAAAGCAGCCGCTCCTGCAGGTTTCGAGACCGTCCAGGCAAACGGCAAGGGCCTCGAGAAATACGCTTTCCGCATGCAGGTCTCTCCTTTCGACTGCACAGGCTGCGGCTCCTGCGTAAATGTCTGCCCTGTCAAGGACAAAGCTCTGGTCATGAAGCCTTTCGCAGAGATGACCAAAGAGGCCGAGAACTGGAACTACGCTGTCGACGAAGAAAAGGTCGCCATCAAGAAAGATGCTGTCAGCGACAAGACCATCAAGAACTCCCAGTTCGCAAAGCCTTACTTCGAGTTCTCCGGCGCCTGCGCAGGCTGCGGCGAGACCCCTTACATCAAGCTCGTCACACAGCTCTTCGGCGACCGCATGTACATCACCAACGCATCCGGCTGCTCCTCCGCATACGGCGGATCCACTCCTTCCTCCCCTTACTGCACAGACTGCAAGGGATTCGGACCTTCCTGGGCTATGTCCCTCTTTGAGGATAACGCCGAGTACGCATATGGATATCTCCTTGGCCAGGATGCCATCAAGCGCCAGCTGACCATGCATGTCCAGAACATGATCGACAAGGGAGAGGCTGTCGAGCAGGGCAAAGCCTACCTCGAGAACGGCCAGGATCCCAAGGTCTCCCGCCAGATTGCCGACAACCTCCTTGCTGCCATCGAAAACAGCAGCAGCGAAGAAGCCGAGTTCATCCGCAACAACAAGGAATTCCTGACCAAGAAGAGCGTCTGGGCATTCGGCGGCGACGGCTGGGCATACGATATCGGCTACGGCGGACTGGACCACGTCCTCGCTTCCGGCAAGGACATCAACATCCTGGTCCTCGACACCGAAGTTTACTCTAACACCGGCGGCCAGGCCTCCAAGTCCACAGCCGCAGCGGCAATCGCCAAGTTCGCAGCAGGCGGCAAGATGACCCGGAAGAAAGACCTGGGCATGATGGCAATGAGCTATGGATACGTCTACGTCGCACAGATTGCCCTGGGTGCCAACCCCAACCAGGCACTGCGCGCCATCCGCGAGGCTGAGGCCTATGACGGACCGTCCCTCATCATCTGCTACTGCCCTTGCATCGAGCACCACATGAAGAGCCCCATGGGCCTCTCCATCACCGAGGAAAAGAAGGCAGTCGAGGCAGGCTACTGGCACCTCTACCGCTTCGATCCTCAGCTGGCAGACGAAGGAAAGAATCCTTTCCAGCTCGACTCCAAGGAGCCCACAGGCGACTTCCAGCAGTTCATCATGAGCGAGAACCGCTACGCTTCCCTCAAGCTCTCCTTCCCGGAGAAGGCAGACATGCTCTATGAGAAGGCTGAAGCAGACGCCAAGGCCCGCTACCAGAGCTACCTGACCCTGGCAAACAGGTGAGCAAGGACTGACAATCCATATCCGGCATTCCCGCGCGATACACGGATGAAATAAGATAAACCAGAGCAGCATGGAAGAGATCCTCTCCTTCCATGCTGCTCCTTGCTATCTGAGTAACGAGGGACGGTTCTGATGAGTCACGAGGGACGGTTCTGAAAAACTCATTGCGTGCAATGAGTTTTTCAGAACCGTCCCC
>CAMKEX010000092.1 GCA_946411695.1 uncultured Lachnospiraceae bacterium | reverse complement strand
CGGATAACCAGCCCGCAGTTGATATCAACGTCCTTCAGGGCGAGCGTAAGTTCGCGCGCGACAACAAGTCCCTCGGCCAGTTCCGCCTGGACGGTATCCCGCCCGCAATGCGCGGTGTACCTCAGATCGAGGTTACTTTCGATATCGATGCCAACGGTATCGTCAATGTCTCCGCTAAGGATCTGGGTACCGGCAAGGAGCAGCACATCACCATCACCGCCGGCTCCAATATGTCCGACGAAGAGATCGAAAAGGCAGTCCAGGAAGCTGCTCAGTATGAGGCAGAGGACCGCAAGCGCAAAGAGGCTGTCGAGGCCCGCAACGAAGCTGACTCCATCGTTTTCCAGACCGAGAAGGCCATGAAGGAAGCCGGCGACAAGATTGACGGCGCTGTCAAGGGCACAGTCGAAGCCGACATCGCAGACCTCAAGGCAGTTCTGGAGCGCACCAAGGATCAGACCGATCTGAGCGATTCCGATATCGACGCTCTCAAGAGCGGCAAGGAAAAACTGATGAATGACGCTCAGCAGCTGTTCGCGCAGATGTATCAGGGCGCTCAGGGCGCAGCTGGCCCCGACATGGGCGGCGCAGCAGGCGGCTATCAGGATCCTCAGGGCGGCGCGGCTGATGATGACGTAGTCGACGGAGATTACAGAGAAGTCTGATAAACCGTTTCATCAACAGAATATTCCACAGGAATTCTGGTAAAGATCTCCGGGGGAGCGGCAAGAGCGGCTTCTCCGCGGGAAAGCCCGCCGCGACGGCGGCCCGCGCCTTGACGCGGTCATCAAGGTGTGGTATAAAAGTCAATTGTCGCCTCTATGCTGAGAGCGGATGCCGAAAAGGCATGATTACCCCGCTCTGCGGGCGGCAAATCCCGAAAAGATGAACACTGCCCAGGCTGCAGAGGCGGCCTGGGCTATATCTGTGATTAGAGAGAAACCGTGTACGCACAGGTAACTGTGCCCCATACATTGGATTGGATAGATTATGGCTGAACAGAAAAGAGATTACTACGAGGTACTGGGCGTCAGCAAGACGGCCACCGAAGAAGAGATTAAGAAGGCATATCGTGTACTTGCCAAAAAGTATCATCCCGATATGCACCCGGACGACAAAGAGGCGGAGGCAAAGTTCAAAGAGGCTTCCGAGGCCTATGCAGTTCTGAGCGACAGCGAGAAGCGCGCAAAGTATGACCAGTTCGGCCATGCGGCATTCGACGGAACCGGCGGCTTCGGAGCTGGCGGATTTGACTTCACCGGCGCTGATTTCTCGGATATTTTCGGAGACCTGTTCGGCGGTATGTTCGGCGGCGGACGGACCAGGGGTACATCCAACGGTCCCATGAAAGGCGCCAATATCCGCACCAGCGTCCGCATCTCCTTCCTGGAGGCTGTTTTCGGCACTGAGAAGGAACTGACACTGAACCTCAAGGATCCCTGTCCAACCTGTAACGGAACCGGCGCAAAGCCCGGGACCTCTCCCCAGATGTGTCCCAAGTGCGGCGGTAAGGGCCAGGTCGTCTTTACACAGCAGTCCTTCTTCGGTACGGTCCGGAATGTCCAGACCTGCCCGGACTGCGGCGGCAGCGGCAAGATCATCAAGGACAAATGCTCCGACTGCGGCGGCACAGGCTATATCACCAGCAGAAAGACCATTACGGTCACGATCCCTGCAGGTATCGACAACGGCCAGAGCGTCCGCATCCGTGAAAAGGGCGAGCCCGGCATCAATGGCGGCCCCCGCGGCGATCTGCTTGTGGAAGTGATCGTCTCCCCTCACGAGACCTTTGAACGCGAAGGAACGGACATCTTCTCCATGGTGAGGATTTCCTACGCAGTTGCTGCCCTCGGCGGAAGTATCATGATCGATACTGTCGACGGCAGGATTGTCTACGATGTCAAGGCGGGTACGCAGACCGGCACCCAGATCCGTTTCCGCGGCAAGGGCGTTCCGTCTCTGCGCAGCAAGGACATTCGAGGCAACCACTATGTGACGCTCGTGGTGGATGTTCCGACAAAGCTCAGCAAGGAGGCCAAGGAAGCCCTGCGCAAGTTTGATGAGCTGACCGGAGACTCCCTTACAGCTGTTGAGCGAGCCAGCGGAAGCGAACCGGACTCTGACAAAAAGGAGCACAAGGAAAAGAAAAAACGCTTCTGGGAAAAATAATTGTTTCTAAAAATACGTATTTTACGCTGAACGGACTGGACCGCAGGACTGTCAGGGGAATAAGTATTTCAGAAACAAATATTTCAGTTGAACAGACAGGACCGTAAGGTTGTCAGGGGAATTTGTCTCCTGACAACTTTTCGCGTTTTTTTTTCATCGCTTAATAGCCGTGATTTCGGCCATGGGACAAGCGCGTAAATATGTATATGCTGCCTGACAGACAGGAGGATGAGCTGCAGGATGAAATGGATGAGATTCAGAGTCCGCACAAAGACGGACGCAGAGGATATACTGATCAGTTTTATGGAGGATATCGGGCTCTACGGCGCCCAGATCGAGGACAATGTGCCACTGACGGCCTCTGAAAAGGAGCAGATGTTTGTGGACATCCTTCCCGAGGGACCTGCCGATGACGGGACGGCTGTGCTGAATTTCTTCCTGGAAGAGACCGGGGACGGTCATGTCGTCGTGGATGACGAGCAGTGCACGCCCGAGGAAGTGCGGGAAAAGATTCTGGCAAAGATCGAGGAGATCCGCGCCTTCACAGACCTGGGCGAAGGCACCGTGACCATCGACGAGACTGAGGACGTCGACTGGATCAACAACTGGAAACAGTATTTTCATCAGTTCTGGATCGACGATATCCTTGTGATCCCCTCCTGGGAGACCCCCGAACCGGTCATGGAGGATGGACATGAGAAGAAAGCGCGCCTCGTTTTCCACATAGATCCCGGCACAGCCTTCGGGACCGGCATGCACGAGACGACACAGCTCTGTATCCGCCAGCTACAAAAATACATCAACCGCGACACCTTCCTTCTGGATGTGGGGACCGGAAGCGGTATTCTGGCCCTTCTGGCCCTCAAACTCGGAATCCGCGGCGCGGTCGGAACGGATCTCGACCCCTGTGCCATCCCCGCGATCGAGGACAACTGCAAAGCAAACGATGTCGACCCTGACCTTTTTGAGGTCATGCTGGGCAATCTGATCGATGATCCCGCCGTACAGGCAAAGGTGGGCCGGGAGCGCTATGACGTTGTGCTGGCCAATATCCTGCCAGACGTTCTTGTGCCCCTCACCCCCCAGGCTGTCAAGTGCCTGAAGCCCGGAGGCGTCTATATCACTTCCGGCATTCTCATCGAGCGCGCGCAGAGCGTCAAAGATGCCATGCTCCGGGAAGGCCTGGAGATCGTGAGTGTCACCGAGCAGGGTGAATGGTGCTGCGTGGTCGGCCGCAAGGCCCCTGATGCCGCAGGAGCGGATGTGACAGGAGTAAAAGCATGACACAGGTTTTCGCGGATCTTTCCGCCATGCAGGACGGCATGCTCTCCATTTGCGGGGAGGACTATAATCATATAAAAAACGTTCTGCGCATGCATCCCGGCGAAAAGCTGTCGGTCCGCGGCATTGACGAGAGCAGCAGCGAGTATGTCTTTGAAATTGTTTCTTTTTCTGAAAACAGTGTCAACTGCCGCATGCTGTCTGTAAAGGAGTCGGAGACTGAGCTTCCGGCCCGGGTGATCCTCTTTCAGGGACTGCCCAAGGCCGACAAAATGGACCTCATCGTTCAGAAAACGGTGGAGATGGGGGTCACGCAGATCGTGCCGGTTGAAATGCGCCGCAGCATCGTCAAGCTGACGGGTGATAAGCGCCGCAAGCGGGTCAGCCGCTGGCAGTCCATTGCCGAAGCGGCGGCAAAGCAGAGCAAAAGGGCCGTGATTCCCCAGGTACACGACATTCTGACCTACGGGCAGGCGCTTGAGTACGCCGCCTACGCAGCGGACCTTATGCTCGTGCCTTACGAGGCCATGGCCGGTGAGGCAGGAAACGGGACGCGCTCCCTCCTGGAATCTCTCCGTCCCGGTCAGACGGCGGCTGTCTTTGTGGGCCCTGAGGGCGGTTTTGAAGAATCTGAGATCGACGAGGCGCTCGCTGCAGGTGCAAAGACGATTACCCTGGGCAGGCGCATCCTGCGCACGGAGACTGCAGGGCTGGCTTTCCTGGCCTTTCTGATCTACCGCTTCGAACTGGATTGACTGGTTATAGAAACGAGAACGTATTTATGGTTGAAAAAAGAGACATCTATCTCGACAATTCCGCGACGACCCGGTGCTTTCCGGAAGCTGCCGCGCTGATGAATGAACTATTTCTGGAAGATTACGGCAATCCTTCTGCCATGCACCACCGCGGCGTCACTGCCGAGCGGCGCATTTCCCAGGCCAGGAAGACTCTGGCCGGAATTCTGAAGGTAAAGGAGAAAAATATCTGTTTTACTTCCTGCGGGACCGAGTCGGACAATCTGGCGATCATCGGCGCCGCCATGGCCATGCAGCGCAGGGGAAAACACCTGATCACGACACAGATCGAGCACCCCGCTGTGCTGGAAGCCATGAAATATCTGGAGTCCCTGGGATTTGAAGTCACGAGGCTGGGGGTAGACAGGGACGGCCTGGTTTCGCCCCAAGAGGCGGCCGCCGCCGTTCGTCCGGATACGATCCTGGTTTCCGTTATGCACACCAACAATATCATCGGCGCAGTGGAGCCTGTCGAGGAGATCGGAAGAGCCGTCAAAGCGGCAAATCCCGGCCTTCTTTTCCATGTTGACGCCGTTCAGGGCTTTGGAAAAGCGCAGATCTACCCCAGGAGGATGAATATCGACCTCCTGTCTGTCAGCGGCCACAAGATCCACGGCCCCAAAGGGACCGGTTTTCTCTATATTGCGGACGGCGTGCGCCTGGTGCCCCTTATGCACGGCGGCGGACAGCAGGGGGGCCTTAGGTCCGGCACCGAAAATGTCCCCGGTATCGCGGGGATGGCGCTGGCGGCGCAGATGCTCTATAAGGACCTCGATGCAGACCGGGAAAAACTCTTTGCCATGAAAAACCGCCTGATCGAGCGTCTGGGCACGGTCCCGGATATCGTCTTTAACGGAAGGACGGATGAGACCGCGGCGCCCCATATTCTGAGCGTCCGCGTCCACGGCGTACGCGCGGAGGTTCTGCTCCATGCACTCGAAGACAGGAGGATCTTCGTGTCCGCCGGCAGTGCCTGCTCTTCCAATCATCCCCGCCCCTCCGAGACCCTCATGGCCATCGGCGTCCCTCAGAAGGAGCTGGAGAATTCGATCCGCATAAGCCTCTCTGTCATGAACACCATGGAGGAGATGGACGAAGCGGCAGACACCATCGCGGAACTTGTCCCTTTCCTGAGGAGATTTGTGAGAAAATAATGCAGCCGCCTCGAGGCTATGGCAGGCGGGAATTGAATCACACACGTTTGCGAACGCGGGACGCGGAGCAGCGCGCATCTTTTTTCAAAAATGTCTGCGGGCACCTGTCCATGACCGCAAGTAATAAAAAAGGACTCTGATATGAATAAATACGATGCTTTTCTGATCAAATACGCCGAGATCGGCATCAAGGGAAAAAACCGCCACATCTTTGAGGAGGCACTGGTCCGTCAGATCCGGATCGCCCTGCGTCCCTGTGAGGGGCGCTTTAACGTGATCCGCACCTATGGACGCGTCTTCGTGGAGGCGGCAAGCGACTACGATTTTGAGGAAGTCACAGAGGCGCTCTCCCATGTGTTCGGAATCTGGGGCATCTGCCCGGTCGCCGAGTATGATCTCATGCCTCTCGAACAGCTCTGTGAGACTGCTGCCGCATTTATGAAGTCCGAATATCCGGATGGCGGCACTGCTGAGACGGCCCATACTTTCAAGGTGCGCACCAGACGCATGAACAAGGAATATCCCAGGGACTCCCTCGAGATCAACGCCGAAGTCGGTCACGCTGTCCTCGAGGCCTGCCCCAATCTGAGCGTCGACGTGCACAAGCCCGAGATCACCTTCAGCATTGAAGTGCGTGAGAAGATCTATCTCTATTCGCAGGTCATCCCCGGACCCGGCGGCCTTCCCGTCGGTGTCGGCGGCAAATGCATGCTGCTTCTCTCCGGCGGAATTGATTCCCCCGTCGCGGGCTATATGGTGGCAAAACGCGGTGTCCGGATCGATGCGGTCTATTTTAACGCTCCGCCCTATACCAGCGAGCGCGCCCTGCAGAAGGTCGTGGATCTTGCGCGCGAAATTTCCGTTTACACGGGACCGATCCGCCTGCACAATATCAATTTTACCGAGATCCAGCTCTACATCTACGAGAAGTGCCCGCACGATGAACTGACCATCATCATGCGCCGCTATATGATGCGGATCGCCGAGCGCCTGGCAAAGGAAAACGAGTGCCTCGGACTCATCACCGGAGAGAGTATCGGACAGGTCGCGTCCCAGACCCTGGCTGCTCTCGCAGTCACCAATGAGGTCTGTACCCTTCCGGTGTTCCGGCCTCTGATCGGTTTTGACAAGGAGGAGATCGTTCAGGTGTCCAAAAAGATCGGAACCTACGAGACCTCCATTCTTCCCTACGAGGACTGCTGCACCATCTTCGTGGCAAAACACCCTGTGACCAAGCCCAAAGCGGACGTGATCCGCAAACATGAGCACTATCTCGATGAGAAAATCGAGGAGATGGTCGAGCGGGCGATTGAGACCGACGAGATCATCAATGTGAGCACCTATCGTCCTCAGGAATGAAATTCAGGATCCGCCGGCGGGTCCTGACCGGTCAAGAATAAAAAACGCGTGTACCGGTCCTGCCGGTACACGCGCAATTTTTGAAGGATGATTATTTGATGATGTAGGGATCGAGAACCTTGAGGATCTGATCCAGATTCTCGGTTGCATGGATATTGAGGTCGATCGGGCGGGACAGATCCAGAGAGAAAATGCCCATGATTGATTTTGCGTCAATGACATAACGTCCGGAGACGAGATCGAAATCATCATCAAATTTGGTGAGGTCATTTACGAAAGATTTGACCTTGTCAATGGAATTCAGAGAAATAGATACTGTTTTCATAAAATACTTACCTTCTTCCTTTCCGGTGCAGAGCACCTTTTCGAGGATATCTTAATCTAACGGTGTGCGCAGAACTTCTGACAGTTTTTGCCTGCGCGGAAGATCATCCTTTTTTTTGGACATGCCGTTTCCATAAAGTCAATATAAAATCTGCGTTGATAAAAGTCAATGGAAAAATCTGGAGACAAACATTTGGAGAAGAGAGTCGCTTTTCACAATCTGGGCTGTAAAGTCAACAGCTACGAACTCGATATCATGCGCCAGATCCTGCGGGATGAGGGCTTTGAGGAAGTGTCCTTCCAGGAGGAAGCGGACATTTACGTGGTAAATACCTGCACTGTGACCAACATTGCGGACCGCAAAAGCCGTCAGATGCTCCACCGGGCGAAAAAGCAGAATCCGGAGGCCGTCGTGGTCGCAGTCGGCTGCTATGTGGAGACAGACCCGGCCAGGGTGGAGGCGGATGATGCCATCGATCTGGTAATCGGCAACAACAAAAAGACGCAGATCGGACAGATCCTCAAGGATTTTCTGGAGAAAAGAGGCGGTCTGAAGGAAGCTCCCGGAAAAGAGGGGACCAAGCCCTCCTTCCGGGAAGACCTTACCTGCGCCCCCTCTTTTGAGGACATGCATCTGACAAGCCCCGGCCATACCCGTGCCTATATCAAGATTCAGGACGGCTGCAACCAGTTCTGCAGCTACTGCATCATCCCCTTTGCGCGCGGCCGGATCCGCAGCAGGGCGCAGAGTGAGATCCTGCGCGAGGTCAGGGGACTTGTCGAGGGGGGGATCCGCGAAATTGTTCTGACGGGCATCCATGTGAGTTCCTACGGGCTGGACCTTCCCGCAGACAGTGAAGAGGAGAAGGGGGACAGGCAGAGCCGTGTACCGGGAGCTGTCCCGTTTGATCCGGACCGGGCGGGCGGTGCCCTGCTGAGCCTGCTTGCAGAGCTGAATGCAGTGGAAGGCCTGAAAAGGATCCGTCTGAGTTCTCTGGAACCCAGGATCATGACAGAGCGCTTTATTGCGGCCCTCTCCCGCCTGGAAAAAGTATGCCCGCATTTTCACCTCTCCCTGCAGAGCGGCTGTGATGCGACACTGCGCCGCATGAACAGGCACTATTCGACAGCCGAGTACATGCAGAGCGTTGAACTCCTTCGCAGATATTATGATCGTCCCGCCATCACGACCGATGTCATTGTGGGCTTCCCGGGCGAGACGGAGGAGGAATTTGAAGCCACCTGTGCCTTCCTCGAAAAGATCCGCTTCTACGAGATCCATGTTTTCCGTTATTCCAGACGAAACGGCACGGCGGCGGCAAAGATGCCGAATCAGGTGCCCGAGTCCGTCAAGGCCCTGCGGAGCGACCGCCTGCTGGCTATGACGGCTGCCCAGGCGGCGGACTTCCGCGCGCAGTTTGCCGGGGAAGAGGAGACGATCCTGCTCGAGGAGATCTGCGGGGAGGACGGCAGGAAATACTGGACAGGCAGTACCGCGCGCTATGTGACCGGCGCGGTACCGGCCGGGGAACTGCAGCAGTGGGACTGCGGCAGAGCATTGGATTCGGAGTCCCAAAATCTGTCAGGAAGCCTGGTCACCGGCTTTTTCTGCGGAGAAGTGATTCCCTTTTCGAGAGGGGACGCAATGCTTTTCAGGGTCGGAAAAAAGGATGGGTCAGAGACTTGAAATAAACGGATATTGAATCGGCGGAATAAATAAGGTAAGATAAAGGATAGACTTTTTTAACTATTAGTGAGGCGTATATGGAAGATAAGAACAGAACGAGAGCAGATCTGGAGAGCACACAGTTTTTCCGGATTCAGCCCGATCAGGTTAACGGAGTGCAGAAAATCCTCTCCGTTGTGTATGAGGCGCTTTCTGAAAAAGGATATGATCCCGTCAATCAGATTGTCGGGTATATCATGTCCGGCGACCCCACTTATGTAACAAATTACAAAGGGGCGCGCAGCCTGATCATGAAAGTGGAGCGGGACGAGCTGGTCGAGGAGATCATGCGCAGCTATATCCGTTCCAATCACTGGTCTGACTGAGAAAGCATGTATGGACAGCCGAACATGGAAATGACGAAGCAGATATGAGAATAATGGGATTGGACTTTGGCGGGAAAACCTGCGGCGTTGCCATCAGTGATACACTTCTGATCACTGCGCAGCCCCGGGAGATTATCCGCAGAGACAGAGAAAACAAGCTCCGCAGGACATTTGCACGCATTGAGGAGCTGATTGAAGAGTACGATGTCGGTCTGATTGTTCTGGGACTGCCCTTAAATATGGATGATTCGCAGGGAGAGCGGGCGAAGAAGACTCTGGAATTCCAGGAAAGTCTGCAGAGAAGGACCGGTCTCCCGGTTGTTATGTCCGATGAGCGGCTGACCACTGTAGAAGCGGACGAGATCATGAGAGAACAGGGAATCCCCCGCGAAAAGTTCCATGAATACGTGGACATGATCGCGGCGGGGATTATTTTGCGGGAATATATGGAAAATCACCGCAGCGAACTCGAAGAGCTGGCGGCCCGCAGATCTTCGGACGGAATGAACATCTGATTTTAGACCGGATTTTGATCCCTGACCGGATCTGCACAGGAACACAGACCGGACAGAGCACCTCAGACAGGAGCATACATGGAAAAAGTACAGTTCATGCCGGAAGGCGAAGAGAAAGCAGTGGATTTTTTTGTTCTGGATGAAGCAATGCTGGGAGGAAAGCAGTATCTGCTTGTGACAGACAGCCCCGACGGCGACGGCGAGGCTCTAATCCTGCGCGCGGATCCCGATGAGAAGGGGACAGAGGTCACCTATGAGATCGTAGAGGATGACCGGGAACAGACTGCGGTCCTTCTGCTGATGAAGGACAGTCTGGAAGAACTCGGGATCGAGATCGAGGTATGAAGAAGAAAGTAGAAAGAGAAGAGCAGAAGAGATAAGTTGAAAAAAAGCATTTTTAAGAAGAAAGAATTACGAAGAGACCTTACCAAGAGAGAGTTAAAGAAACAGGGTTACAAAAAGAAAGACCTCAGGAAGAAATCGGCTGAAAAAATAGCAGTCAGTGCAAAAAAAGAGGCTTCCCGGAAAAACGAATCGGATAAATACACCCCGGAAAAAAACAAAGCACAGAAGTCCGTGGAAAAGAAGGTCGGATCAGACAGAACACATGATATTGCAGCAAAGAGGATCGGATCAGGCGCAGCGGAGAAAACCGCGGAACGCGGATACAGGAAGGCCGGGCAGAAAAAGGCTGCGGGCCGGTATCCGGGGGAGAAAAGACTTGGAAGATTCCTCGGAAGTGGAGATAGATTGAAAAAAGACAATGAGAACATGAAAAGAGAGCCCGCACCCGCTCTACGGATCATTCCGCTCGGGGGTCTGGAGCAGATCGGCATGAACATCACTGCGTTTGAGTACGGGGACAGCATTGTGGTCGTGGACTGCGGCCTTGCATTCCCGGAGGATGACATGTTCGGAATCGATCTGGTCATTCCGGACACCACGTATCTGGAAGAGAAAATAGATAAGGTGAAGGCATTTGTCATCACCCACGGCCATGAAGATCATATCGGCGCCCTTCCCTATGTTTTGAAGAAGATCAATGTCCCCGTGTACGGGACGCGTCTGACGATGGGCATCATCGAAAACAAGCTCCGCGAGCACAACCTGCTTGAGATGACAGAACTTCACGTTGTCTCCTTCGGCGACATTGTGGAGCTCGGAGAATTTGATGTCGAATTCATCAAGACCAATCACAGTATTGTGGATGCCGCTGCCCTGGCCATCAAGTCCCCCGCGGGGACGATCGTACACACAGGCGATTTCAAGGTGGATTATACGCCTGTTTACGGCGACGCCATCGATCTTCAGCGCTTCGCCGAACTGGGAAATGAAGGTGTGCTGGCGCTCATGTGCGACTCCACCAATTCGGAGCGCCCCGGACATACACCTTCCGAGAAAGCAGTCGGCAGGAATATCGACCAGATTTTCCGCGACCACAAGGATACACGTATCATTGTCGCGACCTTTGCCTCCAACGTGGACCGCGTTCAGCAGATCATCAACCATGCCTACAAATACGGCAGAAAGGTTGTCGTCGAAGGCCGCAGCATGATCAATATCATTGAGACCGCTACCAAACTCGACGTACTCAATGTCCCGGAAAATACCCTGATCGACATCGATCAGCTCAAAAACTATCCGGGAGAGAAGACCGTTATCATCACGACCGGCAGCCAGGGAGAGAGCATGGCCGCCCTCAGCCGCATGGCGGACGGCATGCACCGCAAAGTGACCATCGGCCCCGGAGATACGGTTGTCTTCTCCTCCAGTCCCATTCCGGGCAACGAAAAGGCGGTCACTTCCGTCGTCAACAAACTCCTGCTGAAGGGCGCCGATGTCATCACACAGGATGTTCACACATCCGGCCATCCCTGCCAGGAAGACGTCAAGCTGATCTACCATCTGGTACAGCCCAGATATGCCATCCCGATCCACGGCGAGTTCCGCCACCTCAAGGCGCAGGCAAAGATTGCCCGCCAGATGGGCTACAGCAAGGAGGATATCTTCATCCTCCACTCCGGTGATGTGCTCGAACTCTCCGAAGACGGCGCTTTCGTCCGCGAGAAAGTCCAGGTCGGCAATATCCTGGTCGACGGACTCGGTGTCGGAGATGTCGGAAATGTCGTCCTGCGCGACCGCCAGCACCTGGCGGAGGACGGAATTGTGATCGTTGCCTTTGCCCTCGATTCGCAGACCTGCGAACTTCTCTCGGGTCCCGAGATCACCTCCCGCGGCTTTGTATATATCAAGGAAGCGGACGATCTCATGACCGGCGCGGCAGCTGTGGCCGAAGAGGCCATATACCACTGTATTGAAAGCGGTGTCACTGACTGGAACCGTTACAAGAATGTTGTCAAGGACGGTCTGAATGACTTTTTCTGGAAAAAGACCCAGCGCCGTCCCGTCATCCTGCCGATGATCCTTGAGGTATAAAGGATTTGACGCATGGGATCACTGTCCCTGTTTTTCAGGCACAGGTCATCCCGGAGGAATCTCTATGGATAACAATATCGAAAAAACAGGCCTTTTTGAGACAGTCGTCGGAATCATTATGGACGTTGCCCCGATCATCTGTGTGCTCATCATCATTGCATGGGCCGGACGGGCCTACGCAGAGGGATACGGTCTGTTTGTTCAGAAGAGCCTTGACAGTCCCGGAGATGTGCAGGCCCACAGTGAAATGGTGACGATTTCCGAGGAGGACGCCTCCTCCGCACTAAGAGTCGGCAAAATTCTGGAAGATATGGATCTCATCAGCAGCCGCTATTCCTTTGCGGTCAAGGCAAGACTCACGGGATACAGCCATTCCATTCTGCCCGGCGACTATATCATTTCTTCGGATATGACCGCGGAACAGATCCTGGAGAAACTGTCTGCCGACCCGGCGGCGGTTCCCGAAAACCAGGCTGACGGCGAAACGCCGGCGGACACCGGGCAGTCCGATACACAGGAAGAGAACAAAGATGTCTGGGGGCAGTGACGGGACAAGGCGGCAGAAGAGGCTGCCGGAAGGATCCGCCCTGCAGAATCTACCGGACTGTTCCCCCGGAGAAAGCGGAAAGGCCCTCGAAGCCATGCGCATGGAAGTCTTTGTGGAGGCCATGACGCCTCCCGGACCTGTACATCTGCAGGAACTGGAGCAGAAGGCCCTCGCGGAAGGAGTCCCTATTATCCGTCCGCAGACGCAGAACCTGATCCGCTTTTTTCTGGCCATGAAGAGACCGGCCCGCATTCTGGAGATCGGGACGGCAGTGGGCTTTTCGGCCCTCTTCATGCAGTATTGCGCACCTGCGGACTGCCGCATCACAACCATTGAGAAAGACTCTGAGCGCGCAGCAAAGGCACGCAGCAATTTTATCAGATACGGCAGGAAAAACACCTGCGGCGAGGCGGAGGACATTGTGCTCCTGGAGGGCGATGCGGCGCAGGTCCTCGGAGAAATCCGTGAGGACAGTTCCTTTGACATGATCTTCATGGACGCCGCCAAAGGCCAGTACATACGCTTTCTGCCGGACGCGGTCCGTCTCCTCAGCCCGGGAGGGATCATGATCACAGACAATATCCTGCAGGAGGGAGAGATCCTCTCCTCCCGATTTGCCGTGACGCGCCGCAACCGCACCATTCACGCCAGAATGCGCGCCTATCTTCACGCCCTGATGGAGGAAGATCAGCTGGAGACGCTGCTCCTGCCCACAGGGGACGGAGCTGCTGTGTCATTGAAAAATTCAAGACTCGCTCGCGAGTCTTGCGCGCCGGATGCGGGTTGACATGTCTTGC
>CAMKEX010000091.1 GCA_946411695.1 uncultured Lachnospiraceae bacterium | reverse complement strand
CACCGGCCCAGGGGGCGGGTGGATTTCCAGCTGCTCTATGTCGCTGCCGGAAAGGGACATTTTTATTTTAACGGGAAGGAACACATCGTCCCCGCCGGGAACATGGTCCTCTACCGTCCCAGGGAGGAGCAGCGGTACTATTACTACGGAGCTGATCACACGGAGGTGTTCTGGGTTCATTTTACAGGCAACAATGTCACCAATATCCTGCGCCAGTACGGTTTTAAGGACGGAGAACATATCGTCCACAGCGGGACGTCTCTGGAGTACTCTCATATCTTCCAGCAGATCATCAGCGAACTGAAGGAATGCCGGCCGCACTATGAAAACGCCTGCATTTACCGGCTGCATCTGCTCTTCATCATGCTCAGCCGCCTGGGCGAAAAAAAAGTGCGGCGAAAAACGCCGCACATGGCCGGACAGATGCACACTGCCGTCAACTATTTTCATGAAAATTACAGTAAACCGATCTCGGTCAGTGATTACGCCCAGGATCTGGGGCTTAGCGTGAGCTGGTTTACGCGGAGCTTCAGGGAATACGCGGGGACCTCACCCGCCCAGTATCTGATCTCCCTGCGGATCTCGGCCGCCCAGAGTCTGCTCGAGACAACAGACCACAACGTGACGGAGATCTCCGAGCTGGTAGGCTACGACAATCCCCTCTATTTCAGCCGCCTCTTCCGCAAACAGACCGGCATGTCACCCTCGGATTTCCGCCGGCAGCTCCAGGCCTGGAATGAGGAGAACGCCTGAGGTCATTGGGGGAGACAGGGGGAGACAGGGGACGGTTCTTTGTCTCCTGTCTTCCCGGCCTGATGGAAATATTGACAGAACTACAGTGAAATCGGTTCAGGCCTCTGAAGAAGAGAGTCTCTTTTCAGTAAAAGACTTTCTGCCGCCTGCAGGGCTGCTTGCAGAACTGTCAGCTTCACCGCCTGCAATGCCAATGCTCAGTTCCCTGCAGGTGCGCACGATCAGGACCAGCGCAATGGCAAAGGTCAGGATATCCGACAGGGGCATGGAATAGAGGACGCCGTTCAACCCGAAGAAACTGGGAAGAAGGAGGGCAAAACCTACACCGAAAACGATCTCACGCACCATGGAGAGAACGGTGGATTCCACGGCCTTGCCCATGGCCTGCAGGAAGATAAAGCACGCCTTGTTGACACAGGCAAAGACCATCATGCACAGATAGATCCGGAAAGCTCTGAGGGCGAATTCCGTATAATAACTGCTCTCGTTAGCTGCACCGAAAATGCTGATCAGCTGTGCCGGGAAGAATTCAACAATGATGAGGGCGACGGCGCCGACCATGGCCTCAGCCGTGAGAAGGGTTTTAAACAGCTCACGCACTCTGGACTTCAGGCCGGCACCCATGTTGAATCCGACGATGGGGATGCAGCCCGCCGCCATGCCGACGACAATGGAGATCACGATCTGGAAGAACTTCATGACGATGCCCACGACTGCCATGGGAATCTGGGCGTACTGTTCCTGCATAAAGACCGGGTCCATGGCGCCGTACTTGCGGATCATGTTGTTGATGGCTGCCATGGCTGCCACCAGGGAGATCTGGGACAGGAAGCTGGTGACACCGAGGACCAGTGTCCTTTTACAGACCTCCGTCTCCAGGACAAAATCGCTCTTTTCGGGCTTTGCGATCTTCATATTCACGATATACCGGACTGCCAGCACTGCTGTCGCGATCTGTCCGATAACGGTGGCCACTGCCGCGCCCATCATGCCCCATCTGAAGACAAAGATGAAAACGGGGTCCAGGATGATATTGATCAAGGCCCCCGCCAATGTAGAGGCCATGGCAAACTTCGGACTTCCGTCCGCGCGGATAATGGGGTTCATGGCCTGCCCGAACATGTAGAAGGGGATTCCCAGAGTGATGTAGAAAAAATACTCCCTGGAATGTCTGAAGGTCTCTGCATTGACCGTACCGCCGAACATGGCGATGATCCGGCTGCTGAAGATCAGATAGAGCACACAGAGAACAAGGCTCCCCGCAATGACCATGACCACGGAATTCCCTACGCTTTTCTTTGCCTTGCCGACACGTTTCATGCCCAGGCTCAGGCTCACAAAGGCGCAGCATCCGTCACCGATCATGACCGCAATGGCCAGGGCGATGACTGTCAGCGGGAATACGACCGTGTTGGCGGCGTTGCCGTAGGAACCAAGATAGGCCGCATTTGCGATAAAAATCTGGTCTACGATGTTGTACAGTGCTCCCACGAGCAGGGAGATGATGCAGGGGATGGAGTATTTGCGCATGAGTACGCTGATCTTCTCCTCCCCCAGAAACTGATTTGATGCCTGTTCCATTTTCTTCCTTCCTTTCTGATTCATTTTCTACATGCCTTCCGGTCGCTTCGCTTCCCTCACCTCAGTGGTGATCTTTCACTCCCGGAGTTGCTCTGTCGCTTCGATTTCTTTGAAAACTATGAGAAAAAAGAGCGCACGGTCGCAGACATCTCCGGTCTGCGGGCCACACGCTCTTTTGTTCTCTCCAGGTCGTCTCCGAACTGTTTCTGCAATAAAAAAACGTGTGGCAGGCAACTGGATTTACGCAGTTACGCCACACGTTGTGAAGGTATTTTAAAAAATCAGCGGGAGATTTGTCAAGCTTGTTTTTTACGTTTTTTGCAGATTTTTCAGCCCGGCTGCTGCTCCCCGGAGACCTGTTCAATATCACTCAGGATCCTTTACGCCGTTTTTTTTACTGTTTTTCTGACGTGTCCGGCTCCTTCTGCAGGGCTTTTGCCGTTGCTGATCACGATCGCGCCCAGGACAAGGACAATTCCGATCACCTCATACAGGCTCAGCATTTCGTGATAGATCACTGTCCCCAGGATGGTGGCTACAACGGGTTCCACCGAAGCGATGATCGCCGCCTGTCCGTTCTCGACGCCCTGCAGTCCCCGTGTATACAGAATGTAGGGAAGGACTGTTGTAAACACGCCGTAGAGGACGACCAGTCCGGTCTGGGAGGGAGATGTACTCACCGCCCGCCGGATGTTACTCATGGAAATAAAGGGGATGGTTCCGACAGAAGCAAATAAAAAGGTGTAAAAAGAAATCGTAAAGCTCCTGTAGCCCCGCTCGAGGGCAAAGCGCCCGAAGATGGAGTAGAGGGCATAGCCCAGGCCTGCACCGAGTCCGACAATAAATCCCTGCAGGGTCATGGCACTGTCTCCGGCCAGCATTCCGCTGACGCAGATGCAGCCCACCAGGGTCAGAACCAGTGCCGACAGCTTTCTGGAAGTGATCTTCTCCCGAAAGAGGATGGCGGAGAGGACAATGACGATCGCAGGTGCCGTATACAGCAGGACCGCCGCCACCGCCAGGGAAGTCAGACGGATGGTTGTGAAGTAGCAGAGATTGAAGAAAACAATGCTGAGAAGGCCCGTTCCCAAAAAGCACCAAAGGTCACGCAGGCGCACGCGGAAGAGGCTCCTGTCCCGGACTGCCAGAACCAGAAAGAGGCAGACGGCGGTCACGATCGACCTCAGAAAGACGATCTCGAAAGAGGAACAGCCGATCTTGCCCAGGACGCGGACGAACAGGCCCATGCTTCCCCACATGGCCCCGGCGGTCAGTATGAAAAGCGGCGCAAAGCGGTCCGCCGCACTTTTTTGCTGCATGGCTGCTATCTCCTTATGTCAATGACATACGTATGTGTGGACGCTGTTTCACACTCAAAACATAAATGGATCAGCATAAATGAATAAACAATACCGGCTGTCACGCTCACAGGCGATCAGCCCGCGGAGCGGCTCAGCCCGTGTGGGCGCGCTTTACAATGCGCCGCAGCTTATCGAGCATGGTCTCCGGCCGCTGAATTCCGCCGGAAGGTTTTCCCGGGCCGTCTCCCTGCCCCTTTTGACCGCTGTTTGCGGAAGCGGCGGATCGGTCTGAATCACCCGAATTCTTCAAGGCGTCTGCCTCTGACGATCCGGGAGCATTTTTCTGCTCTTCCATGGCAAGGAAACTCCGGTAGGCCATGATGCCGGCAACCGTCTTGGCATCCTGGATCTCTCCTGCAAAAATCCTGCTGCAAAGATCATCCAGAGACATGATGCAGAGCTCGATCTCCTCTGCCTCGTCCAGGTGCTGGGAGCTGACCGGCTCAAGGTCTCTCGCCAGATAGATATCCGTAGACTCGTTGCACCAGGCGATGGCGGTCAGGATATGGGCAAGTTTGGTCATCCTGCCGGGACGGTACCCGGTCTCCTCTTCCAGCTCGCGGGCCGCGGTCACAGCCGGGTCCTCTCCGGAGGAATCGCGGGCTCCGGCGGGAAGTTCCAGGGCCTCGCGATCGATCGCGGGACGGAACTGGCGGATCAGCAGAATGCGGCCGTCAGGCAGCACCGGCACCGTGCAGGCACCGCCGCCTTTTTTATGATGGACATAGTCCCAGGTCTGTACCTGCCCGTCGGGCAGGACCATGGTATCTCTGTAGAATTCCAGGACCGCGCCGGCACTGGCCAGCTGACGGTCTGTCCTGTGGAGTTTATGTTCCATACCATATACCTCCCTGTATTCCTGTCTGCAGTCATCATGCCCGGCGTCATGAGCTCACGCTCATGTCCGGACGCCCCGCAAACGTCGTCAATTGCCCAAGCGGGCTTATCCTTATCGCCCGGGCAGGAGTATCCTCCAAGACCTCTTATTGTCACATCAGCGATTCTGCTTTTTTGCGGCTGACGGCAGCGAGTTTATCGAGGGCCATGCTGTGGGACGCCTTGAAGAGGAGGGCAGTTCCTGGCTCTGTGATCTCTTCTACCGCTTTTGCAGCCGATTCCCTGTCGGGAAAAGACCTGACATCCAGAAGGCCTCTTAGTTTTGCCTCATCCGCCATGTCCTCCGAGAGCGCTCCCACTGTGATCAGTGTGTCGAGCCCGGCCTGAGCAGCCGCGGCGCCGACCTCGCGGTGAAGCTGCTGGGCAAAGTCTCCCTGCTCGAGCATATCGCCCAGAACAGCGGCTTTTTTCGGGGTGGGCAGGCAGGCCAGTACCTGCAGGGAGGATTTCATGGAATCGGGACTGGCATTGTAGGTGTCGTCGAAGAGCAGAATATCGCCGTATTTTTCACAGGCCATGCGCTGGCCGGCAAAATCTTCGATTCCCGCACGGATCTCTTCGGATGTCATGCCCAGCAGGTCGCCGACGCCCGCCGCGATGGAGGCGGGATAGATCAGGTGCATGCCGGCAGCCGGAATGCGGACCTGCAGGGAATCCCGTCCGTCGGGCATTCTGATGGTGCAGACTGTGGACATTTCCGCTTCAAAGGCATTTGCGTCCACACTGCCGATCTCAACGCGGGCATCCAGGACGCGATAGCTGCAGATGTCTCCCTTTCCGGCGTAGAAAATCCTGTGCCTTGCCAGGAGCGAGGGCTCCACAGCGATCTTCGGCAGATAATCGTCGTCGCCGCACAGAATCGCCTGCGACCCGGATGACATTCCCTCGAAGATCTCCTTTTTGGCCCGGAAAATATTCTCGCGGCTTCCCAGGATCCCGATATGGGCTGTCCCGATATTGGTGATCACAGCGATGTCAGGCGCGGCGATCTGCGAGAGGCGCCGGATCTCCCCGAGGTGGTTCATGCCCATCTCGAGGACCATGACCTGGTCCTCTGCCGAGAGCCCGAAGATCGTCATAGGCAGTCCGATATCATTGTTGAAATTTCCGGAGGTTGCGTGGACCTTGAAATGCCTGGACAGAACGGAGGCGACCATCTCACGGCAGGTCGTCTTGCCGACACTGCCCGTGATCCCGACCACTTTGACATCATATTTCATCCTGTAATAGTGGGCCAGGTCTCCCAGAGCGTGCCTGGTATCCTTCACGAGAACATAGAATTTCCCGGGCAGCAGACTCTCCGGCTCCCTGCTCACCACGCATCCGGCGGCGCCCTGCTTCAGGGACGCGTCCACGTAGGCATGTCCGTCAAAGCGCTCACCGCTGAGGGCATAGAAAACACAGCCCCTTGTGATCTTCCTGCTGTCCGTTACGACAGACAGGATCTCCGTATGGGGGACAGAAACTGTTTCCTCTGTCCCCTGCGGGGCCATGAGGAGTTTTCCTCCGGTCGCCTGCAGCAGCTCTTCGAGATATATTTTTTCCATTTCCATCCTCCGTCTGTTTGCACAGGGCTGAGCAAAAGCAGCTCTGTGTTTTACGAATTCCTGTGATATGAGGCCGGGCGAAATCCGCCCTGCCTGCAGACATCCCGCTTTTTTCCGGCGGGTCCTGCGGCATGCTCTGGCCCGCAATCACTTGCGGCCGCGGAGCCTGAGGCCGTCCTCAACGATTTTTTCGCACAGCTTCTCGTAGCTGATGCCCACGGCAGCCGCTTCCTGGGGAACCAGGCTGGTCTGTGTCATGCCCGGCAGGGTGTTGACCTCGATAAACCAGACCTTGTCCTCCTTATCGATCATGAAATCACTTCGCGAATAGGTCGAGAGGCCCATGATCTTGTGTACCTGGAGAGCCATCCGCCCCATTTCCTTTTCAATCTCGGGCTGTACGCGTCCGGGACAGATCTCCTCAGTGGCACCGGCTTTGTACTTGTTGGAATAGTTATAAAAACTGATCCTGGGAACGATCTCTACAGAGGGAAGAGCCTGGCCGCAGAGAACGCCGCAGGTAAATTCCCGTCCGTCGATGAACTGCTCCGTCATGAAGGAATTCCCGAAAGAGAGACATTTGCGGACCGCTTCCTCCAGATCCTCCTTGTGCCGGACTATATACACGCCGACGGAAGAGCCGCCGTCCGGGGTCTTTACGACGCAGGGCACATCTGTCTGGTGGCAGACAGATGAGATGAACTGCTCTTTTTCTTCCGTTCCTCCTTGGCTGCTGACAAAATCCCAGCGGCGGAAGGCAGGTGTGCGCACACCGCGGGGACCGACGATCATCTTGGTGATCATCTTGTCCATGGCCATGGAGGCACCCAGATGGCCGGAACCGGTATAGGGGATCCCGAGCATGTCAAAGGTTGCCTGGACACGGCCGTCTTCACCGTTTTTGCCGTGCAGGGCGATAAAGACTATATCGGCTGCTGCGCAGAGCTCGAGGACATGTTTCCCGAACAGCGAGGAGCTCTTCCACTTTCTGGACTTTTTCACAGCTTTCAGGTCCGGTGCCTGTCCGTCAAAGGAATACTGCGGAATCTCCGGAAGGTTCTCAAAAAGAGCCTCCGGATCAAAGCCTTCGGCCTGGTCTTCCTCATCTTCAAAGCCCATATACAGGTCCGCGAGGACTGCCTTGTGTCCTCCGGCGCGGAGAGCGCCGCAGACGCGGGATCCCGTCAGGAATGAAATATTCCGCTCTGTGCTGAGTCCTCCGCACAGAACAACGATTTTTAACTCTTTCAATGTATTGTATTTCAAAAGATTTCCTCCGGTGAGAGCCTGCGCCTGCAGCGCCGGACTCCCGAGAAAAATACTGTTGATATGGCTGTTAATGTCTATGATAAAACAGCGTGCAAGGCGGACGCAAGCGCAGATTTCCAATGAACCGTGCTGCATCGGGGCATTCGCTCTGCTTTCTGCTCTGATGTTACAGCGTCCGCGCAAAAAGCCGCAGGGACCGGCTGTGTCCAGCCGGACCTGCGGCCCTTTTACTCTAGCTTACTCTTGTACATTTCGGCTTATTCCTCTGCTGCAGCTGCAGTTGTCTTTCTGCGGCGGCGCTTTGCGGGAAGTTTGACCTTGTCCAGGTGCCAGATGTCATCGACGTACTCCTGGATGGTTCTGTCAGATGAGAACTTGCCGACGTGGGCGACGTTGCGGATGGCCATCTGTGCCCAGCGCTTCTGATCCCTGTAGGCCTCGCAGATATCATGCTGCGCCTGGATATAGGAACGGAAGTCCTTGAGGATGAAGTAACGGTCTGCGGGATCCATGCCGTTTCTCTGCAGAAGGCTGTTGTACAGGGGGCGGAAGCGCTCCGTGTTGTCGGGGGAATAGGTTCCGTTGACAAGCTGTACCAGTACCTGGCGGATCTCTTCGTCCTCATTGAAGATCTGCATGGGATCATAACCGCCGTTCTTCTCATAGTTCATGACTTCGTCGGAGGAAAGACCGAAGATGAAGGCATTCTCTTTGCCGACTTCCTCGACGATCTCGACGTTGGCGCCGTCCATGGTGCCCAGAGTGATGGCACCGTTGAGCATGAACTTCATGTTGCCGGTACCGGAAGCTTCCTTACTGGCAGTGGAGATCTGCTCGGAGATATCTGCTGCGGCGATGATGATCTCGGCGTTGGATACCTTGTAGTCCTCGATGAAGACAACCTTGATCTTGTCGTCGATGGACTCGTCGTTGTTGATGACGTCCGCGACGGAGTTGATCAGCTTGATGGTCAGCTTGGCGGTCTTGTAGCCTGCAGCTGCCTTGGCGCCGAAGATGAAGGTGTGCTTGGGGATATCCAGAGTGGGATCCTTCTTGATCTGGTTGTACAGATACATGACGTGCAGGATATTCAGCAGCTGGCGCTTGTACTCGTGCAGACGCTTGACCTGTACGTCAAAGATGGAGCGGGGATCCACTTCGATGCCGTTGTGCTCAAGGATATAATCCGCAAGACGGACCTTGTTCTTGTACTTGATGTTCAGGAATTCCTTCCTGGACTTCTTGTCATCCGCATAGACTCTGAGTTCTTTCATGCGGGAGAGGTCGGTGATCCACTCGTCGCCGATGTGGTCTGTGACCCAGTCTGCCAGCAGGGGATTGCCGTGCAGCAGGAAACGGCGCTGGGTGATACCGTTGGTCTTGTTGTTGAACTTCTCGGGGAACATCTCGTAGAAGTCCTTCAGCTCGCGGTTCTTGAGGATCTCGGTGTGCAGGCGCGCAACGCCGTTGACAGAATAACCGGCCACGATCGCCATATTGGCCATGCGGACTTTTCCGTCATAGATGATGCCCATGCTGCGGATCTTGTCGTGGACATTGACACCGGTATGGTCATAAGCCTGGTGGATCTGGGCCTCAAAGCGGCGGTTGATCTCCTCGACGATGCTGTAAATACGGGGAAGGAGCTGGGAGAAGAGGTCGATGGGCCATTTCTCGAGTGCTTCCGCCATGATGGTGTGGTTGGTGTAGGCTGTGCACTTGGTGGTCACTTCCCACGCCTCGTCCCAGGTCAGTTCGTACTCGTCCATGAGCAGACGCATGAGTTCCGGAACAGTCAGAGTCGGATGCGTGTCGTTCATCTGGAAGACGATCTTCTCGTGGAGCTTTTTGATATCGTCATGAGTCTGCAGATACTTCTGGATCATGGACTGCAGGGAAGCAGAGACGAAGAAGTACTGCTGTTTGAGACGGAGTTCCTTACCCTGATAATTCTCATCATTGGGATAGAGGACATCGCAGATGGTCCTGGCCAGGTATTCCTGCTCAACGGCCTTCTGATAATCGCCCTTATCAAAGGAATCCAGCTTGAAGGTCTCAACGGGCTGTGCGTCCCAGATACGCAGGGTATCGACAAAGCCGTTGCCGTAGCCGATGACGGGAAGGTCATAGGGAACAGCCTTGACTGCGCTGTAGCCTTCCTGTTTGTACATGGTCCTGCCCAGCTTCTCGCTGTAATAGGACTTGACATAACCGCCGAAATGGACTTCCTGGGTGTACTCGGGTCTGCGCAGCTCAAGCGGATTGCCGTTCTCAAGCCAGTTGTCCGGGACTTCCTTCTGGTAGCCGTTCTCGATCTTCTGCTTGAACATGCCGTAGTGATAACGGATGCCGCAGCCGTAAGCCGCATAATTGAGGGTGGCCAGGGAATCAAGGAAACATGCCGCCAGACGGCCCAGACCGCCGTTGCCCAGAGCCGCGTCAGGCTCCTGGTCCTCGATGGAATTCAGGTTAAAGCCAAGCTCTTTGAGGGCCTCTTTAATGGGAGCATATGCCATCAGGTTGATCGCGTCGTTGCCGAAAGCACGTCCCATAAGGAATTCCATGGACAGATAGACCAGTCTCTTGGGATCCTGGTCGTCAAAGGCCTTCTGAGTACGCATCCAGCAGTCGATGATCTGGTCCTTGAGGGCCAGTGCGGAGGCCTGGAACACCTGCTGCTCCGTTGCTTCCTTCATGGTGCGGCGGTACATTGTACGCACATTGTACTCTACGCTTCTCTTAAAAAGGTCTTTGTCAAATTCGATTGCAGGTCTTTTTAACATAAAATATCCTCACTCCGGAGCATTTAATCCTGACAGGACCGGTCAGTTCCTGTCTCCGTGACATCCGCGATGCTCCTGACGCAGATACCATGGCTCTGTTTTTTTATATGCGGTCCTGATTTTCACCAGATCCCTAAAAAAACATATCCGTTTTTTGCTTCATCCCCCTCTACAGCAGAAACTGCTGTCATTATTGTCAGGGCCGCGGGCCTGTGCCCGCAGCCGCTGTCATACATATTTGCGGTCATGAGACCATGGTCACATGTCTGAATATAATGATTTTAAATACTTACGCCTTTTCAACGGAGATCACCGCCTTCTCGCCGTTGATATCCCATTCCTTGGCGTTGGCAAGGGTCCGGTTGTCGAGAACCTCGACCGCCAGGACCTTGTCGGCAATGGCTTTCTCGTTTGCACGAAGGACCTTTGTCAGCTTCTCGTTGTCAGAAAGAGCGATGCGGATGCGGTCTGTGACCTCAAATCCGGAATCCTTGCGCATGGTCTGGATCTTGCTGATGAGCTCGTAGACAAAGCCCTCTTCGATCAGTTCGGGCGTCAGGTTGGTGTCCAGAACGACCGTGTATCCACCGTCCTCCTGAGAAATATAGCCTTCCTTCTGGCTCATCTCGATCAGAAGATCTTCTTTGGTCAGCTCGACTGCGGTGCCGCCCACATCGAAGGAAAGGGTTCCCTTCTCATTGAGCTCATCCATGGCAGCGTTGCCGTCCAGCTCCGCGAGATATTTGCGGATGCCGCCCAGCTGCTTGCCGTACTTGGGACCGACCGTGCGGAGCTGGGGCTTGAAGGTATAGCTGGTAAACTCGCGGACATCGTCCGTGAAATCCACATCCTTGACATTGAGCTCATTCTCGATGATCTCAACGAAGTAGTCCTCCAGCTTTCCGCCGTCCTGACCGGGAGCCTTGACGAACATCCTGGCGATGGGCTGGCGGTTCTTGATGCCGGAAAGGTTGCGGCAGGCGCGGCCCATGACAACGACCTTGAGGACTTCCGCCATGGATTTCTCGAGGGCGGGGTCGATCATGCTCTCATCCACTGCAGGGAAATCGCAGAGATGGATGCTCTCAGGCGCAGTCTTGTCGACGCTGCGGACGATATTCTGGTAGATCTCCTCGGTCATGAAGGGGATCATGGGAGCAGCTGCCTTGCACACGCCTACAAGGGCGGTGTACAGGGTCATATAGGCATTGATTTTGTCCTGCTCCATGCCCTTGGCCCAGAAGCGGTCGCGGCAGCGGCGGACATACCAGTTGGACATCTCGTCGACGAAATCGGACAGAGCTGTGGCAGCCTCGGGGATCCTGTAGCGGTCCAGGCTGTCGTCCGTCTTCCTGATCATGGTATTCATTCTGGATAGGAGCCATTTGTCCATGACAGGAAGGCCTGCATAATCCAGAGTGTACTTTGTGGGATCGAACTGGTCGATCTCGGCGTACAGGGTATAGAAGGCATAGGTGTTCCAGAGAGTTCCGAGGAACTTTCTCTGGCCTTCCTGCACGGCCTTGTCGTGGAACTTGTTGGGCAGCCAGGGCGCGCTGTTGGAGTAGAAATACCAGCGGATCGCGTCGGCGCCGTGCTTCTGCAGGGCATCGAAGGGATCGACGGCGTTGCCCTTGGACTTGGACATCTTCTCTCCGTCCTTGTCCAGGACGAGACCCAGAACGACGACGTTCTTATAGGCGGGCTTATTGAAAAGAAGTGTGGAGATCGCGTGCAGGGAATAGAACCAGCCGCGGGTCTGGTCCACCGCCTCACTGATGAAGGAGGCAGGGAAGTTCTTTTCAAAGAGTTCTTTATTCTCAAAAGGATAGTGGTACTGGGCAAACGGCATGGCACCGGAGTCAAACCAGCAGTCAATAACCTCGGGAACGCGCTTCATCTGTCCGCCGCACTCGGCGCACTTGATGAAATAGTTGTCCACGTAAGGTCTGTGGAGTTCGGTCTGCTCGGCGGAAGGATCGCCGGTCAGTTCGGCCAGCTCTTTGCGGCTGCCGACACTGATCTGCTTGCCGCAGTCCGGGCACTCCCAGATGTTGAGAGGTGTGCCCCAGTAACGGTTTCTGGAGATACCCCAGTCCTGGATGTTCTCCAGCCAGTTGCCGAAACGGCCCTCGCCGATGTTGGCGGGGATCCAGTTGATCTCTTTGTTGTTGCGCACCAGATCGTCGCGGACCTTGGTCATCTCGATGAACCAGGACTCGCGGGCATAGTACAGAAGGGGTGTGTTGCAGCGCCAGCAGTGCGGGTAGTCGTGCTCGAACTTAGGTGCCGCAAAGAGCATGCCTCTGGCCTCGAGTTCCTTGAGGACCTCGGGGTCAGCGCTGACCGCACCCTCATCCATCTCGGCCTGCGTGGGTTTGCAGCGCATGCCGGCGAAGGGAGTCTCGGGCTTCATCACGCCCTTGTCATCGACCATCTGCACGAAGGGAGCATCATATCTGCGTCCGATCCGGGCGTCGTCTTCACCGAATGCAGGAGCGATGTGGACGATACCTGTACCGTCTGTCATGGTTACATAGTCGTCGCAGTACACGAAGAAGGCTTTCTTGTGCTGCTTTTTAGCGGCATCCGCGGCGCACTGGTAGAGGGGCTCGTATTCCCTGTACTCCAGGTCCTTTCCGGTCATCTCCTCGAGGATCTCGTAGGGAGGGACGTTCTTTGCCTCTTCTGCCTTCTCTGTTTCTGCAGCTGCTGCAGCCTCCGCCTCAGCGTCCTGCTTTTTATTCTTTTTCTTCTTGCCCTTTTTGCCCTCGGCCTTTTCCTCGGCGGGAGCGGCGGGAGCAAAAACGGCATCCAGAAGAGCCTTGGCCATGTAATAGGTGTTGCCGTCAGCGGCCTTGACCTTTACATAGGTCTCGTCGGGGTTCACGCACAGACCGATGTTGGAAGCAAGGGTCCAGGGGGTTGTCGTCCATGCCAGGAAGTAAGCGTCCTCATCCTTGACCTTGAAGCGGACAATGGCGGAGCGCTCCTTCAGGGACTTGTAGCCCTGGGCTACTTCGTGGGAAGAAAGGGGTGTACCGCAGTGAGGGCAGTAGGGAACGACCTTGAAGCCCTTGTAGAGCAGGCCTTTATTCCAGATCTCCTGCAGAGCCCACCACTCGGACTCGATATAGTCGTCATAATAAGTGACATAGGGGTTGTCCATGTCCGCCCAGAAACCGACGATGCCGGAGAAATCCTCCCACATGCCCTTGTACTGCCAGACACTCTCTTTGCACTTCTTGATGAAGGGCTCGATACCGTAGGCTTCGATCTCGTCCTTGCCTTCGATGCCGATGGCCTTCTCGACTTCCAGCTCAACGGGCAGTCCGTGGGTATCCCAGCCTGCCTTACGGGGAACCTGGTATCCCTTCATGGTGCGGTAACGGGGAACCATGTCCTTGATGACACGGGTCAGAACGTGTCCGATATGGGGCTTGCCGTTTGCAGTCGGCGGTCCGTCATAGAACATATACAAGGGGCGGCCTTCGCGCTCCTCGATACTCTTCTCGAAAATATTGTTGTCCTTCCAGAACTTTACGGTCGCGTGCTCGCGGTCCACAAAATTCAGGTCCGGGTTTACCTTTTTGTACATCCTGTCTCGCTTCCTTCCTATCTCTT
>CAMKEX010000090.1 GCA_946411695.1 uncultured Lachnospiraceae bacterium | reverse complement strand
CGAAGAATTGGTCGTATGATTTCAGCAGATTTTGGATCTGCAGCAATCAACTCATCTTTCTTCTCTGTAGAAATAATAAAAGCATCATTAAAACCGGTTTTAATACCATAATTAATTGCAAGATTCCACTGCGATAAAGGAATACCTTGCGTTCTCATTTTTGTTCGTATGCTAGTCTCAAGAGGTGAAAGAATAACCCAGCTCTCAGAAGTCATGAAGCTGCTTATGGAACTATGCTGCTCAACATAAACGCTCAAATTACTTTTGCAATCTTCCTTTACAGTACAGGCAACCGTGCGTTTTTCGTTTTTCCCTTTTATAAAACTGAGGATATTCACATCAACTGTAGCGGACTCAAAGATTTTTTGGCTTCCGAAATCTATTAGTTTTACTGGATTAGTCTTTGCCGCTAAAAACGCACGAAGCTTCTCGCCGTATCCAGCTCTCATCCATTTGTTACTTGTAATATACGATAAAACTCCTCCGTCTCTTAACAATCGATAGCCTTTTTCATAAAACAGGCAATAAATATCTCCTGTCTTGGCGAAGGTCTTAAAATCAAGATTCTGATAGAGATCACCGAGCTTTGTTCCTTTTTCATCATCTATAGATTTCTGGAGCTGGATATAGGGGGGATTTCCTATAACTGCATCAAAACCGCCTTTTTCACGAAAAACTCTTGCAAAATCAATCTGCCACAGCATAAATGGACGAGAAGCTTTCTTTCGTGCTTCCAGATATCTTTCCCAGATACCTGCTGTAGACATTCTCATCTGCACTTTCACAAGCTCATCTTTTAATACCTCAATCGTATCTTTGAGTTCCTGCTTTTTGTTTGTATCTTCGCAGTAAAAAAGATCATCCTGTGCTTTTAGCAGCGTCGGAAGGATTGCATCATACGTGCTCTGAAACATATTTTGCTGGGCACCTGCATTTGTACCAATAAAATCACTATGATTGATAAGAGGAATGCCTTCAAATTGGTCAATCAGACTGTTCCCGCAAATAATATTGCATTCCAGGTTAGGCAAAGGAATAGGATTTCTGTGTCCATCAAGCGGCGTCTGTGCATCCGGATTGATCTCATCGTCGATAACAAGCGAAAGCCAAAGACGAAGCTGTGCAATATCTACTGCTGATGGCTCGATATCTGCTGCAAAAATGCAATTCTTAATCGTATCACGTTTAAGGATATAGGGTGATCGCTCATTGTTATACATCATCCTTGTCTGATAGCTGGTCATAGTTATAGCCATATAGGCAGATATATTCTGTCGGGCTCTTACAATCTCATTTAACATTCCAAGAGGAAAGGCTCCAGAACCAACTGCTGGATCTGCCACGCGAATATCTGCCAGCGCACGATCAATATCTTTCAGACGATCAACTATAACATTTCCATCTTTGTCGATTTTGAATATTTCTTCGGAAATCAGCATATCATGATTTCCCTGACGCTTATCTTTTGTAGTGTCAGCATCTTTCATGAAATCGCCAAGAAGTATAAAATCACGAATGTCTTGTTCCTTAAGTCCCGTTTCTCTAATCAGATACGAGATTAGCGTTTCCTGACACATATAGTGGACTATCTCGCGTGGAGTATAGAAAGCACCTTTGGATTTCCGGTCATTTACTTCAAGAAGATTTTCAAACACTTTGCCAAGCATTTCCGGATCTATTGCGACTTCCCGCTCAAGCGGTTCATCTTCACTCATAGTAAAATTGTAGCGATCAAAGATATCCAGAATGCCGTCAGCATCCCTGTCATTTTCATCTTTTTTATTCGAAAAAATCTCGTTGGGAATAGCAAAATCATTATGCTCCCAATTGTATCCGTCAATAGGCTCAAAAAGCCCTCCTGAGAGAAACGGGATACGACAGTGTAGTGCTGGATCATACCCTTGCTCTCCACGATTTACATTGAGCGCATCATAAAAGAGCGGTTCAAGATAATCATCGAAAAAGTTAGCATTCTTTTTCTTTGAAAACTCGAATAACGTTCTCATGAATGTCTTTGATCCGGTTCCCCATGCTTTTCCTCTGACGCAGGAGGCCAAAACCCGTTCATCATCATCTGACATGGCGTCCAGGGCTTTTGCGGAAACTTTATATTTATCTTCTCCAACTTTGATATAAACTCTCGGAATCAACTCTCGTGACTTTGCTCCCTTTGCAAAGAATGCATTTTTGTATTCTTTCTCATTCATCTCATTTGGCCAGGCAGATACTCCCAGCCAACCCTTCTTTTGGAGGAAATAAAGGAATACAATCTGTCCCATTAGCTTCTTTGCAAACTGCGCTGAGGTAAAGTTGTGCTGTGAAGCTTCAATCACAAAGTCTTCATTGTTTTCCAGAGCCTCTCGAAGCTGGTGGAACTTTTCACAATATAGCCTGAAGAATTCCTCTGTGACTTTTTCTACAGAAAAAGCTTCCTCCAGATCATCCAGAGTTGGCCTGACCGAGTTTGTATCATCCACGATAAAGCGATGAAAGCGGCTGATTGCGGTATGACATGGCTCGTCCTTTCCGACAAGATATGAGTATCGTTTAGCTGGTGTCAGACTTTCTTTTGTGTTCAGCTTTCCATTTTCAAATTTTATTTCGTAATCCAGACGAACAAAAGAAAGCCTCCATTTTGGATCACCATCCGTATAGAATGCAATTATAGCTGCATCTGCATTTCCTGCTTCTATGAGTTTTTTGGCATAGCTTCTCTGAGTGCTTCTGGAACTTTCAACATATGTCTCTTTCTTTAACTGGACAGAAAAAATAATCAGGCTCTTATCGTCAGGATCTTTATAATTCCCGACATGTGCTGATCCCTCAATGTGTGAAGAAAAATTTGTATACTCTTTGCGGAATTTATCTGGAGCAATTATTTTTACTCCAGGAAAGATTTCACGAACAAAATCCGTAAAATCAGAAGTTCTGAATTCGTTTGTTAGTATATTCTCTATTCTTCTGATTGTCTGATTCATGGATTACCTCCGCGCCTTAAGATAACAGGACAAAATTACCTGCTTCTCACCGTCCACATTTCCCTGCTGTGTTTTCTTCTCTTCGAAATATGACTCCGGAACAAGCTTGAGAATCTCATAATACAGTTCTAGAACATCTTGTACCGTTTTACTTTTCTTCATAACATCTTTTGATATTCGTGCCGGTATCTCACCTGCTTCCCACCTCTTGATCAGAATATCTATCTTTTCTTCCTGATCATCAGTGAATGTCGGAACACTTTTCATCCCCTTTAACAGCTTTATGACTTTGGCGTCGTTTCCCGCCACCATAACCTTTTCTGTACTTATTGACTCTTCCTGAACGAGCATGTCGTCAAAGGCATTGCTATTTTTGTCATACTGTACGTAAAAATCGCTTTCAATGTTCACATTGGGCTCTTCCGGGACAGATTGGATTAACCTGATTGCATCCATGAATGAAAGTTGTATTGTTTCCTGATCTGTCATAAAAAATGTTTTCAGGGCTCCTTTACGGATAAAGCCAATCGTTGAATTAGCAGAAACATTTTCGCTCTCTTTACCGGCTTTTGCTTTTTTGGGCAGGCGTTTAACTTTTGAAAACAGTATTGGATCATTGTCACGGATCTGACGGATAATAGCAAGATAACCCAATTCCGGGTTCGTACTTTCTTCATCGTCATCCATGTCTTTGTTTAAATCCGAAAACAGCTTCTTTGGAGAAACATCCTCCTCATCTGAAAGATACTTGAAATCTTCACCTAATGTATCGTGGAAAGCCTGTAACTTTTCGAGAATCCTTTCTTCCATTGGAAGCTGTTTTTCACTCTGAGCAGTAGGGAAGAAGTTAAAAACATAAATTCGGTCAAATGCAGTTCCAACACGATTGATTCGGCCAACTCGCTGCATAATTCTGGTCGGATTCCAGGGAAGATCATAGTTTACCAGAACATTGGCTCTATGAAGGTTAATTCCTTCTGCAAGAACATCTGTTGTGATTAGAAGATTATATTTGTCATTATTCTTATCCGCATTTTTGGGATTAAAGCTGTCTTCTATTTCTACCTTCAATGCCTGAGAACTCTGTCCAGAAAAGAAAACAACTGACTCCCCGTAAATATCCTTAAGGTTCTCACACAGATATTCTGCGGTTTCCCTGGATTCAGTGAAAACAATTACTTTTTTGCCATGCATAATACGGTTCTGCGTCAAATTTCTCTTAAACTCATCGAGCTTAGGATCATTCTCGACCATATTCCATAGATCTTCCAAATATTTGAGTTGGGCCAGATCCTGGCGTAATTCCTTCATGAACCGAGCCTCAAACTCTTTGGTCTTAAACTCCATGACATCCTGCTGCTCAATCAGGTACATAAGTTTTTCAATGTTTCCATCGTCCAGTAGATCGTAGACATCCACCTTCTTACTGATATAGACTGTACCTCTTTCAGCCATATGAATAAATTTATCGTAGGAATCAATAAACCGCGCAAGGGTCATCCTGAACGCGTGGAAGCTGCTTTCCAGGCGTTTTACAAGAATTCCCTTCATGAATCCACCCATATTACGCTGCGCAACGAGCATCTGGGCATATTTCTTCTTGTCTTTCAGATACAACAACGGGGTATATCTTGCGTATTTGAAATCTTTAATAGCCGCAATAGTCTCTTTAAACGCCTCATTTGTCGCATCGTCAAATTCATAAATGATTTTTTCCGGACTTCCGGCTTTCGGAAATGTTAATCCCTGATTCTTTAAGTCCTCCGCGTAGTATTCCTCTATCTCACTCCTCGTTCTGCGGATCATTACTTCCCTAAGAAGCTTATCACGTATAACTTCAGAATTTTCCCTTAGCTGATCCATATAGGCGCGTGTACCCTTGGGGAACTTATTCAACTTCCCATTTAAGCCGCGAAAGAATCCCTCAATATTTCGGATTCCATTGATTGTACCGCTCTGCTTGGACTGAAACAGATACAGCTGATTCTCGATATCGCTTGTATAATTGTTAATGGGTGTTGCAGAGATCAAAACAACCTTTTTGCCACGGCAAATCTGATGAAGTAGTGTGAAGCTCTCTGTATCGCTATTGCGGAAGCGATGTGCCTCATCGATAAATATATAACTGTATTTGTCTGTCCCTTTCTGTATTATTTTGTCCAGCTTCCCGAGAGATTCCACATCAAACCGAGCGACATCAAATTCCTGCAAAACAGAACGCCAATAATCAACCAGAACCGGCGGGCAAATAAACAATTTGTATGTGTTTCTATTAAAAGTGTTGGCCAGCATTGCGCAGATATATGTTTTTCCCAAACCAACAACATCCGAAACAAATACTCCGCCATATGCTTCTAATTTCTGTCTTGCCTGAGTTACGGCATCAATCTGGTACTGAAGGCGCATGTATCCTTCAGGTAGAAGCGTCTGGAAATTCTCCTTGTCTGCATTAATCTCTTCTTTAAAGAATTCATATAAAGTCTTTAAATAAAGCTCGTACGGCGTAATGTCATCCTTCATCCATGTTCGGTTCTGGACCGTTTCAATATAGACATCTCGTATATCATCAGACTTCTTCCATAATTCCTCGAATTTGCTGAGGGCAAACTGGACATCTGGTGCATCTTTTAACTCAACATTGAACTCAAGATTATTTAAAAGACCTGCCTCAGAAAAATTACTGGATCCCGTAATAACACTGCCAAACATATCTGGCACTTCCCGGGGGTCCTTGCGCATAATATAGACCTTGGCATGAATCGGTGCTTCCGTATACATACGCATTTCAATCTTTCCGGATTTCAGCCAATCAATAAATACTCGAACTCCTTTTTCAACTTCTGATGTTGTATCTGAAGATTCAAATTCCGTTTCGACAGTCTCCTCCAATATTTCTCTGCTTTCCTGTCTGGTAAAAGAGGTGTACTTGATTTCTTCCCTTGAGCGATCGATTATCTTCATTGTGAATCGATCCACATTTAAACCAACTAGGATTCTGATTTTTTCCACACCCTCCAAGGAAGGGTACATCTTGAAAAAGCCACTTGTCCTGAAGTATCCAACCAAAACATCAAAGAATTGCGTATGACTCTTCAGGATAGTTGCAAATCTGCTATACAGATCTCGCTCCGGTTCATTTGTAAAAAATTTCAAATCATTATGAGTCATTATTCTTATGCCCCCTTTACCGTTAAGTCCGTCATGTTCCTTTACCGACCTCATATACAATCCAACATATACATGTGGTCCACAGAAATGAATCAGCCTTGACTGAGATGAGTCATTGTTGTTTCTGCTTGTTTGTATACCTGCATACGATTTGTCTTTTTCCTTGTGTAGTCTTATTCTTCTTTACTCTGAGCTCTATAGGGCGCATATAATCCGCCCAATATTAGCAGTATAGTACAGCTTGTGCTCTTTTACCAGTCTGAGGCTTAACCTCAAGCTGAAACTTGTGGAAAATGCACCATTCAACAATAAAATAGAAGAAAATGCAAAATATATATATTGTATCATCTACGTTATTTTGTGGTTCCCACCAATTTGGTGGGAACTGTAAGATGAAGTTGATTATGGTTCACACTTGCAGGCTTTTTAGGCAACATAATAGTTTAGATACAATTATACGGATTCGACGGTTCTCGTTTCTCTATTTTCCTTTCTTTTCTCACGTCTATTTCATTTTTCTCATTATCGCAAAGAAGGTGTCCTTATATACGGACAGCAAAAAACAAGTATTCAAAAAAATATAAAATTCTATAGATTTTCAGCGGCATGATACACATATAAAAACAGCAGACAAAAGATGACATATCGCATCTTCTGCCTGCTGTTCCTCGTTGCTGTGTCATTCTTGATACAGCTTCAAAAAACCCTCAATCATGAAACCAGCCAGTGTCTTGCTATATGGTTCAATGCGGCAATTCGCAGGATAAACCATTCACCAACTTCCGGTATAAGGAAGATGGCAGCGCCGATTGCAAGCATACGCCACATCTCGGAAATTGAATCTATCCCGAATGCACAGCTCATAATTGCAGTTCCGATGAAAACGCTTCCAAGAAGGCGAAAAACACCGGAAGTTACACAGATTGCCACGAAGCTGATCCACTGTGCAAGCGTCAGTACAGCTACAACAGGCAGCAGGAGGATCTTTACAACAAGCTTCATCGGAAATAATGCGATTTGGAAGAGTGTTCTCATGGTTTTTGCCTTTCCTTTCTGGTTTGTTGAAATAAGGTGTTATCATTCTGATGATTTCTTTCATTCTATGGTGGAGCCAGGAAGCCCTCGGCATAGCGGCTTACTGTGCATGTGCGGTCACAAGCTCAGAAAAATCGTGGTTAACTTCCGCTCTGTAAAACCCTTCAATCGTGGAGGGGGCATTGAACAGGGAAGCCAGGAGATATTTTTTGATGTTCCGGATTTTGGTTGTATTTTCCTTGAGGCAGCGAATAACGTATTCGACATGCCAGTAGTCAAGTTTCAAGAACTTGCTCCGGACGATCTCCGTCGGGAAGCTGTTGCTTGCGATCAGGATATATTCCGTTCTGCAAAGGACCGTTTCCAGGATCAGTTCCGCGATGCCTTCCACCAGTTCCGGTTCTTTCGGATGTGCCCTCAGCAGGTCATCGTAGTTGATATTCTCACGGATCAAATCCCGATACTCCAATGCAATCGCCAGTGGATCATCTTCTGATCGTTTCTCATCACATCGTGTCTCCCCCTGTTGGAAGTTCTTTTCCTGCAAGGCCCGAAATGGATTTCCGGATCCTGCGCTGATTTGATTAGATTCGATATGGATCATCTCATTCTGGTTTATTTCAGTCTTATTCTTAAGGAGTGCAGATTCCTGCACCTCTAGAAGTGCGGAATCCGACACCTTAAGAAGTGCTTGTTCTTGCACCTCCAGGGTGCTGAAATCCTCACTTCTTGAGGTGATGTTTTCTGTACTTCTGGAAAGGGGCAAGACGGGGGGAGAAGTGCTGGTTTCCGCACCTCTGAACATCTGACCGGGAACAAAAGTGCCTGCTTTTGCATCTCTGGAAGCTGTGCCGGAGATCTCGGAAGTATATCCTGTACTGTCCGCATCGAGGATTCCTGCCATGAAACTCTTCACATACAGGATGTTGGGAAGTCCGTGACCCCGCCGTTTCTTTTCCAGAAGCCCGAATTTTTCCAGTTCCGCCAGCAGATCCATGGCTTTCCGCTTGGTAAAGCCGAGATCTTCCTGGATCTCTCCGATCTGATAGATGATGAACACTCTGTTTTTATGATCAAACCAGTTGTTCTTCCGGGAGAGAGTCATGCGGTCCAGAAGTACCGCATACAGCACCTTTGCCTGCAGGGAGAGGTCTGCAAAGGCCTTCTCTGTGAGTATGACCTTCGGAATACGGATGAAATTGAACTGATCTGCCTGAGCGCCGTAGTAGTAATCAAATTCCATACTGTCATACCCCCTCGTTCAGCTGTTCAATGATCTCTTCCTGATTCTGCCTCCACTCCGTCAAAAGACTCTCTATGACGCTGCGCATCTGAGAAGTCGTGTAATGTGGCGGAAAGTATTCCCTGAGTTTTTTCTCTGAAAAGGTCACCTTGGAGGAAGGTGCTTTTCCAGGCTGGCTGTCATTCAGCAGCGAGATCATTTTTGCCTGCGTCATGGCTCCGGACTGGAGCTCTGTCCGGAGAAGAGTAATCTGGTTTAATTTGACCGTGCCATTGTCTTTGATGTACTCATACAGCCACTTCTGGATCTCCTGATCGATGTAGGAGATCTCTACTGCGACCGTGAACTGAAGGCGCTTCTGGTCGACATAATCGAGAAGGGGAGGGATCAGTTCGGTGAGGCGGATAAAGCGCTTGACCTGAGTACCTGAGATTCCGTTTTCTTCGCCGATAGTCCAGGATGATAACTTCGGACCATTTTGGTCCGAAGTCGAGTAGGAGCGCACGCCTTGACGCCGCATCGCATCCATCTTCATCTTATAAGCAAACGCTTTCTCGCTCGGCAGCAGTTCCTCTCTCTGGATGTTCGCGTCAACCATTTTTACTACCGCTTCATCGTCCGTCATTTCCCGGATGATTGCGGGGATCCGGTCCATTTTAAGAAGAGTGGCGGCGTGCATTCTCCGGTGCCCGGAGACCATCTCGTAGATGTCATTTCCTATAGGACGGACGAGGACAGGAGAGAGGATGCCGTTCGTTCGGATACTCTCCACCAGATCCTGCATCTTTTCATCATCCAGGACCTTGAAGGGATGATTTCGGAAGGAGCGGATCTTCTCGATTTCGAGATCAAGCGCGGACTCTTCGTTACTGACGCCCAGCAGTTCGTCGACGCTGGTGAGTTTGATTTTCTGGCCGGCTCTATACTTCATGGCTGAGGACCTCCTTCGTGAGTCTGTTGAAGCTCTCTGTGGCTTTGCACCGGGGAGCGTACCGGTAGATGCTGATTCCTTCCGCGCTGGCTTCTGCAACCTTTACGGAGAAGGGAATGTAGGATTCCATGACGCCGATGCTGCCGCCGTAGCTTTCACGGATCATGGCCGTGATATCCTTTGCGTAATTGGTGCGGTAATCTGCCATGGAGATCAGGATCCCCTCAATGGTGAGCTTCTTGTTCAGGCGTTTTTTTACAACAGAAATGGTTTTGATCAGCATCTGCAGGCCGACGACAGGCAGGTAGGCGGCGGGCACCGGAATGATTATTCTGTCCGCGGCTACCAGGGCGTTGATGGTCATGACGCCAAGCGACGGCATGCAGTCGATCAGGATCACATCATATGCGTCACGGACGCTGTCAACATATTCTTTCAGGATCATCTCGCGGCTCATGACATTGGAAAGGGAAACTTCAAGTCCGGAGAGCTCCATGTTGGCCGGAATCAAATCCACACCTTCATCGTGATGCAGCATGGCGCAGTCAGGTTCAAATTCCTCTTCATTGATGATGTCCATCATGATGGTTGCGAGGGTCTTCGGGATGGCGTCCTGATTGGGATATCCCAGGCTGACGGTCAGACTTCCTTGTGGATCTCCGTCGATGAGCAGAACCTTTTTGCCTGCCATGGCAAGGCCGATTCCGAGATTTGCGCAGACAGTGGTTTTCGAGCAGCCCCCCTTCTGATTGGCGACAGCGTATACAGTAGCCATTTTTTACCTCCTCTTCTTTTTCGCGTTAACACGGTTGGATCTGTTTCAGGACCGAGTCAGTCGTTTTTGCCCGGTTTTCCTTTTCGCGTTTCTTTCCAGAGCGTCAGGATGCGGATTATTTCTTCCTTCATCTGTTCTGCGGAATACTCCCGGGGAAAGAAACAATGCAACTGTTCATTTTTGAACATGACACGGTTGATTTCCCCTTTTTTTACTTCCCCCAGGATGGATTTCATCTGCTTTTTGGTCAGGGTTCCCTCCCGGCTGAGCTGTTTCAGCCGCTGTGCCTGCGAGATAGAGGGAGATGTCTGTGAAGACTCCATCACCAGGAGCAGTGCGCGCTGTTCTTCCTCAGTCAAGAAGGCGATCTCAAAGGCCGGATTGAAGGAGATGGTCCCCTCATCCAGTTTTTCCTGCAGCTCCGGGATCAGTTCTGTGAGCTTCAGGTAGCGCTGCACCTGCTTGGGGCTGTCTCCGGAATCCTCCCCGATGATCTGCACAGTGCGCTTCCCGATTGAATTGTGGTCGATTTGACCACTATTCCTGCGGCCTGCCCTGCGCTTGAGCGCGTCGTATTTCATTCTGTAGGCGGCGGCCTTCTCGCTGGGGGTAATCGATTCGCGATGGAGGTTGGAATCGACCAGACCGATGACGGCTTCCTCCTCTTTCATGTACCGGATGATCACCGGGAGCTTTCTGTATCCCAGCTGCTGTGCGGCGTACTTCCGGCGATGGCCGGAGATGATCTCGTAGACTCCTTCCGGGACCGGGCGGACGATCAGGGGGTTCAATATCCCGAATCGTTTGATGCTTTCCTTGAGCTGGATCATCTGCTGGTCCTCCTTAACTTTGAAGGGATGGGAGTGGAAGTCCCGGAGCCTTTCCACCTCGATCTCAACGACCCTCTCGTCGGGATCCCTTTCATCGAAATTTGCTGGCATTTTTTCTCCTCTCCTGACATGGCGTCAGAGCACTTTTCCTGGCCGACTGCGGACGCTGGCTGCATGAAAAAAGCCCGTTCAGACCAGATTTTTCATTTCAAATCTGATCCAAACGGGCTACTTTTTATGCGCCGCCTGCATTAGCTGGTGCTAAGAATTGACATATTATCTGTGCTCATCTCAATTGCAGAAAAAGCCTTCCAGATCCGGGCAGAAGCAGGGATTTCATATGATACTCACGTACCCCGGCGTGCTGACACCGGGCGTTAGCAGAAGGCGATTTTTCGGGCTTTAGCAATGGGTTATTTCCGTTAGCTGAAAACCGCGATTTCTGCTAATTCTGTGAGCAGAGAGCTTTTCCATATTGGAGATGACAGAAGGAGATAAAAAGAGAGTGGATGATTAGCCAGCTAATGCATTCCACTCTCTGATGGGCCGTCCGCGAGGTGACTCGAACACCCGACCTACCGCTTAGGAGGCGGTCGCTCTATCCAACTGAGCTACGCAGACAAGTACCGGAAACCCGCATAAATACTGGGTTTTTCGGCTTTTTGGCCTTGCGGCCGGTATATGGTCACAGCCAATTTCCGTTAGCCAGAGGCTGCCTTCTATTAGCTGGAGACTCCGAACATCTGTGCCTTTGGCATGAGTGTTGCCACTTTTTTGGTTTCAACATTCCTGCCAATCCGGTGGTGTTCCGGAAGAGATTCGGACGTTTGTGTCATTGATATTCTGCAGCCCGGGTTTTACTCACGCCTTTTCTTAGGAGGCGGTCGCTCTATCCAACTGAGCTACGCAGACATAGTATAATAAAGCTCTGAAAATCTCAGAACATAGATATTATACACGATTTAAGTTGTTTTGCAAGTCTTTTGTTGTGCACCGGACAGCGGCAGATTGCGGATGCATACCGCGCCGGCGCAAGGCCGGCGCGGTGTGCCGCGGATACCTTGTACATCACAAACATAACAAACATCACCAAACATTCATTCCATGCATCATGCATCATCCTGCAGATCTTCATCAGCCACGCCGGGGCCTCTGTAGTGCAGGCAGAGCATGGTCAGATCGTCGAACTGCTCCGCTTCCTTGACGAAACTGTTGACAGCGTCTGCCATGGAATGGAGGATCTGCTCCGGGTTGTGGCTGGAGGTTTTGTTCAGTACTTTCAGGATGCGGTCGGTGCCGAACATGTTTTTTTCGGCATCGGTTGCCTCGGGCAGGCCGTCTGTATAGAGGAAGAGCGTTGAACCGGGAGCAATCTGTATCTTGTAGCTGCGGTATTTGAGGCCTTCCATGCCGCCGACGACAAAGCTGTGGCGGTCTTTGAACAGTTTAAACTTTCCGCCCGGCTCTTTCAGAATCGGATACTCGTGGCCTGCGTTGGATGCAGTCAGGATTCCCGTAGAAAGTTCAAGGATGCCCATCCATACTGTGACAAACATTTCTTCCCTGTTGTTGGGGCAGATGGCGGAATTGGCATTTTCCAGAGTCTCCGCAGGGGATTTGCCCAGCTTTGCGGTGTTTGCCAGGATGATCTTGCAGATCGTCATAAACATGGCGGCAGGAATGCCTTTTCCGGACACATCCGCAATGACCAGACACAGGTGGTCATCGTCGATGAAGAAGAAGTCGTAGAAATCTCCACCGACCTCTTTGGCCGGATCCATGCTGGCATAGATTTCAAATTCCTTTCGATCCGGGAAGGGAGGGAAGTTCATGGGAAGCATGGATTCCTGGATGCGCGCGGCCAGAGCAAGCTCCGTGCCGATCCTTTCTTCCTCTGCAGAGATCATAGCGATCTTTCTCGTATAATTGTCAATTTCCCTGGTCAGTTCGATGACGTCCTCTGCCAGCTGGCCGATCTCATTGCGGGACTTTATTTTCGAGAGGCTCTCGATAACGTCTTTGCTCCTCTTGGTGTCTTTGTAAAAACGGATGTCCTCCTGCACGTCCTTGAGCGGCCGGATGATAAAATATGCGATCAAAGCCAGACAGATGACAGACAGGAAGAACTGATAGAAGACTGCAGAGACTGTCCTGCTGATCGTCTGGGAACTGATATTCTGTTTCAGAACTGTCAGGTCATAGGTCATACCGATGAACAGTGGCCGGTTGTTAATGGTTGTCAGGTAGGAATAATAATCGACATATTTCCCGGCGTCCGCCAGATAGTCATAGTGCTGTTTTGCGCTGCGCATGGCATCCTGCTGACTTTTTGATACCTTAACCTGTGTGCCGAGCGTATATGCTTCCTCATAGTTTGTTCCGCGTACATCCCCTTCTTCTGCGGCGCTGAAGAGGAAAAACTGTTCCCTGTAGGTATTATCTGTTGATACGCAGAACAGATAATCAACATTATGAGACCTTTTGATCTGATTTACGCGCGTGATCAGCCAGGAATAAGTGATCTCAGCATAGAGCTTCTGGTCCTCCGGCGAAAGGGCTTCAATCTGTTCCGGCGATGCGTATTTTAAAAGCAGAGTGGGGCAATGGCTGTTCAGAAGGTCACATTTTTCCCTGGTCAGTGTACTCTGTTCATAATCGGTATCGTATTCTATTTCCAGTTCATCAAAGTGCTCATACCAATAGTTCAAAAGCCAGTCATGCGCCGGAATTTCCATGACAGCAAAATTTACTTCGTCAGCAACCCGGTCGGCAAGGCTTTCCGTCCGTCTTTTTACAAAGGAATCGGAAATGACAAGTTGTGTATAGAATGTAAAAAGACCGCTCGCCAGGATACTGATCGCAAACAAAATTGCAACCTGTATAATAATACCGACTTTCTTCTTTTTATTTATCATAAGGGATCCGTCTCCTCCCGACATCTGCCCGACTATATCTTAATAATCAAAATAATCTTAATTAGTACTTTCCCAACCAGTTAGACTATATACAACGAAAACCTTCGGTTGT
>CAMKEX010000089.1 GCA_946411695.1 uncultured Lachnospiraceae bacterium | reverse complement strand
AATTGTTCGAAGATTCAAAGACCCAGGAGATGATGAAAGAATTTGAAGAGATCGACTGCGATGTGTCATATATGAAGTCTATTTTTTATTGAGAATACAGTAAACCTGCATTTCTTGTTAAGGGCGGAGAACATTCAAATCCCTCACGAATGTGAGGGCGCAATTATACACCCTTCGGGTGCACTGCGCTTGCTGAGAGCCCCTGGCCGGGGAGGCGGACTCCAGTCTGTCTTGCATTGGTGATGAAGCCAGACTTCCGTCAACAGAGGAACTCGCGTCCCCTGCGCTGTCTCCGACAGCTACCCCTCTTCTATTCCGCTTTGCGGATATTTTTAAAAGCGCATGCTTGCCGACATTGCGCGAATATATCTTTTGTTTACTATGACCGTTTTGCGTAAGCAGGCGGTCTTTTTTTAATCCGATCAGAAAGGAGTGATGAGTTATGCCTTGTCCACACATGGAGATTAATATCGTCAAGAGGGCTGAAGGACAGTCCGCAGTGAACGCAGCCGCCTACCAGACCGGGGAGAAACTTTACAGCGAACGGGATAGGAAGTACATGTACAACGGCACGAAAGAAGAACTCATCATGAAAGAGATCCTGCTCCCGCCGCATGCTCCGCCGGAATTCGCTGACCGGAAAACTCTCTGGAATTCCGTGGAGGCCGCGGAGAAAAACTGGAACTCGCAGCTTGCCCGGCGGATGAAGATCACACTGCCGAAGGAGCTTTCCATGGAAGACAACATCGCGCTCGCGAAGGAATACTGCCAGAAAGAGTTTGTATCGAAAGGGATGATTGCAGACCTCGCCATCCATGATCCGGATCCGCCAAACCACAACCCGCACTTCCATGTCCTGCTGACCATGCGGCCTCTGGATGAAAATGGGAAGTGGGCTCCCAAAGCACACAAGGAATACTTGCTTGATCAGGACGGAAACAGGATCCGCGGATCGGACGGAAAGTTTAAAACCCGCAAAGTGACAGAAGTCGACTGGAATGACCGCAGGAAGGCAGAGATCTGGAGGCATGACTGGGAGATCCTGCAAAACGAATATCTGGAGCGTGCAGGCCGTCAGGAACGCGTCAGCATGAAATCCTACGAACGACAGGGAATCGACAAGATCCCGACTGTTCATATGGGTCCTGCCGCAGCAGCGCTTGAGAAAAAGGGAATCCGGACAGATGTGGGCGACCTGAATCGCGAGATAAAGGTGACGAACAGACTTATCCGGTCTCTTAGGGATACGATCCGGAAACTTACGTCCTGGCTGGTCGACATCAGGCAGGCAATCAGGGAGATTGAAATGGAACCGGAGGAAGTTTATCTCGTCGATCTGCTGGGGCAGAAATTTGACCAGAGAGCAAACGAGAGGTTCCTTACATGGCGAAACCGTCATGCTGCAGGCAGAGCAGGGTTGGCAGATTTAAAGCGTTTTGCAGTGATCGTCAATTACATGCAGCAGAATAGGGTTTTAACAATTGAGGATCTTGATGGCCGCCTCACGAGTATATGCGACCGGCAGCATACTCTTCGTGATGGAATCAGGAAAGACACAAAACGTATGGCTGAAATTGAAAAGATTCAGGCGACTGCCCGGCGCCGGGCCGAGCTGGATCCGATCCATGATAAGTACAGGAAGATTTACATCGGCAAAAGCCTGTACCAGAAGAGGCATAAGGCAGAACTTGAGGAATGGAACCGGTGCAACCGATTTATACGGGCAAGGTTCCCGGACGGTAAATGTGACCTGCGGACCCTCTCCGACGAGCACAGCAGGTTGTCTGCCGAAATTGAATTGAAGAATGAGCAACTGCAACCGATTCTGGAGGAACTTGACATGCTGCGCGATATTCAGTGGCTGGTCAAAGACCTGTTGCCGGAGCTCGAACCGGAGAAAACGGAACTTTCGCCGGAGAAAAAGGAGGAAAAGCGACAGTCGCTGACACCCGGAAAGGATGAAAAGCGGGAGAGTGTCATGGGACGGCTGCAGGAGAAGAAAGCCTTTGTTCAGGAAAGGGAAGAACAACGTGCAGGGAAGGTGCAGCACCCGAAAAAGAAACACTATGATATCGGCATAGAATGAGCGTCTGCTCTTTATCCCCGGGAAGGATGGAGACGGACGCTTTTTCTATGTCAGGGAGAAGAACTGGATTACGAATTTTCCCAATATCGAAAGGCGTACAAAAATGCTACGCCTTTAAAAAAGGTGCCGGAACGATTTTAAACAAGGAGTTGAACTGTAAAAAGGGTTCAAATTGACAATCTGTTTGGCATACAGGATTTTTTCGAAATCAGAAAGTAAAGGAGGGTGGATGGAACTGTTTGAAGCAGTGAAGGAAGAGGTGTCCGCCAGAAGGGCGGCAGAGTTTTACGGAATAGAAGTTAAAAGTAATGGAATGGCCCGCTGCATCTTTCACAACGACCGCAACCCGAGCATGAAGCTGGACAGAAGATACCACTGTTTTGCATGTCAGGCCGACGGGGATGTGATCAACCTGGTCGCCGGGATCTTCGGCATCGGCAACAAGGAAGCGGCGGAGAAGATCGCTGCGGATTTTGGTATTTCCTATGAGACGCGAAAGAGAGCAGCGCACAGATCCGGGAGGGAAGGGAAAAAAAGACAGCCGGATCAGGCGAGGCAGGTGGAAAGGCAGAGGAGGTATCGTTTTGAAGAGACGCAGAAGCGGTTTTATCTCATTCTCACGGACTATTACCATTTGCTGAGGGAGTGGAAGGAAAAGCACGCTCCGGCTTCCCCAGAGGATGAACCGGACGAATATTTTTGTGAAGCGCTCCGGAACATAGATTTAGTGGAGCATGTGTTGGACTGCTATCTGCAGGGAACGCTGGAAGAGAGGATAGATATTATCAATGGATATGGGGAAAAGGTGAAAGAATATGAGAGAAGAATTGAGCAGTATCGCTCCGGAGAAGCTGGAAGCCCTGGATAAGACAATGGATCTTTTCACGCCGCCGCCGGATATGCCTGATCCGATGGAACCGATCTGGTTTGTGAACGGGGCGATTAATGAGATCCTGTTTTCAGAGGACTACCTCCGGAGACACCCTATGAAATGTATTAAAAAGAGGCTTTATGACATAAACGGAAGTGTGGATGAAGCCTGCATGGAACATGAGATATACAAGAAAATCGCAAATTACGTGTCTAAAGACGTCGCTAAGCTCTGCACCAGGCTGATGGATTCAATCAAAATCGCTGCATACGCAGAAGATCTTCCGGTAGATACTGAGAACATTCATTTCCGGAACGGCACCTATAACATTGCCGGCGGCTCTTTTACAGAAGAAAAGGTTTTTTGCAGGAACCGGCTGCCGGTAGATTATGTACCTGATCCGCCGATTGCAGAAGAGTGGTACAGGTTTCTGGATGCCCTCTTTTATCCTGAAGATATACCTGCTGTGAAGGAATTCATGGGCTATTCCATGCTTCCCACAAACAGGGGACAGTGCATGATGATCCTGCTTGGCAAGGGTGGGGAAGGAAAGAGCCTGATCGGTGATGTTCTTGAACTGATTTTGGGGAATAATATGAGCAAATACGGGATCAAGAAACTGGCAGTAAATAAGTTCGGCCCGGGAGATCTCCAGGGAAAGTTGCTGATGGTGGACGACGACATGACAAGTGACGCCCTTCCGGATACAGGAATCATCAAAAGTATCGTGACCATGGAAGGAAAGTCCGATATGGAGAAGAAGCATGCGTCCAGTTTTCAGGAGGTGATGTATTGCAGGATCCTTGCCTTCAGCAATGTTCCGCTGTCCTCTCTTTATGACAAATCGGAAGGATTTTACCGCAGACAGCTGATCATTCAGGTGAAGCCGAAAGAAAAGTGTCGTCAAGACGACAAGAATATTCTGGACAGGTTGAAAAAGGAGATTAACGGGATTACACGTTGGTGCATTGATGGGCTGGAGCGAATTTATGACAATAACTTCCACTTCACGATCAGTGACCGGATGAAAAAGATCGCGGAGGAGCTGAGACAGGAGGACAATAATATTCTCAGCTTTTTTGACTCCACCGGTTACATTCGTTTTGAAAAGAATACCTTTGCTCTGTCGAGGGATCTTTACACAGCTTATCAGAAGTGGTGTGAAGATAATCTTGAGAAGCCCTATTCCATGACCACATTCTCGAGGCAGCTGAAACAGAGTGCGGAGAGCCTGAGGCTCAATTACGACAAGAACCTTACCATACCAGGCGGCAAAAAGGCACGTGGCTACCACGGAATCTGTGTCATGATAAACCCCGGATTTATGTGACTCTGAGTGTTCAGTAGATGATATTTAGGCACATAGGCACTTATCAGGCAATAATATATGCGCGCGGAAAAGAGAAGAATCTGCTGGCATTAATGTGTGAGAATAGTTTTTGATAAATTAGTGCCTACGTGCCTGAAACCTTGTAGATATTATGAAAAACGGGGATTGTATATGCCTGTAATGTGCCTTTCGAATGCCTTTTACAGGCTCTTGCATAGAAATAACAGGAGGGAGGACATGCTTATGAGAGAAGACAGAATTCCCATCTGGGAGAAATATACTCTTTCTGTTGAGGAGGCGGCAGTCTATTTCCGGATCGGAGAGGCCAAGCTCCGCAGGCTGATCAGCGAGAATGCAGATGCGGATTATATCCTGTGGAATGGAAACAGGCCCCAGATCAAGCGCCGTCTCTTTGAGAAATACATCGATTGCTGCGGAGCAATCTGATGGTGTTTTTGCCTAATAATGAATGAAACGTTAAAAGGGGACAGGCTCCCATTTTCTGCCATACAGGTGAGGCAGAGAAATGGTGAGTGAATACCGATTGCCTATAGATTGATTGTCCGCGATTGTGAAGTCGTGATATAGTTGTATATGAGCTATATCACGGCTTCTTTTCTATATTCAGGAGATAAAAATGAGTGAAAAAAGACGTGATGGTAAGAAACGTGATGATAAGAGACGAGATACTAAAGGGAGGGTACTGAGAAACGGCGAGAGCCAGGAAAAAGACGGGAAATACACTTACAAATATACAGATGCATTTGGAGAACGGAAAACCGTCAGGAGCTGGAGGCTGGTCAAAACGGATATGACACCGCCCGGAAAGCATCCGACTCTGTCTCTTCGGGAGATGGAGAATGATATTCAGGCAGAGCTTTCGAAGGGCGTAGGAAACAATAATATCACTGTACTGGACCTGGTCGACAGATACCTTGCTACCATGCAGGGGGTCAGACATAATACAGCGGCAAATCATAAAACGGTTCGAAATCTCCTGGCGAAAGAAGCGTTTGGATATTATAAGATCAAACGCGTGAAGACAACGGATGCCAGGTTGTTCCTGATCAAGCTCCAGAAAGAGGACGGAAAGAGCTACAGTTCGGTCCATACGATCAGAGGTGTGCTGCGTCCGGCTTTTCAGATGGCAGTGAATGACGATATGCTCCTCAAGAATCCGTTTGAGTTTCCTCTGGCGGGAGTGATCATCAACGATTCTGTCAGGCGGGAAGCCCTTACTCCTGATCAGGAGAGGCGTTTTCTGGACTTTGTACAGAGTGATAAGCATTTCAGCCAGTACTATGACGGCATCTATATTCTGCTTAATACAGGCCTTCGCATTTCAGAGTTCTGCGGCCTGACTCTTTCGGATATTGACCTGGAAAAGGAAGAAATCAATATTAACCATCAGCTGCAGCGAATGAGGGACGGAACCTATGTTGTGGAAGAGACCAAGACGACAGCCGGGACGAGGGTGATTCCGATGGATGTCGGGGTGGCAGATGCATTCAGAAGAGTCCTTGAGGAACGGAAACAGCCTAAAGCAGAACCGATGATCGACGGCTATACAGGCTTTCTGTTTCTGGACAAAAATGAAATGCCGAGGATCGCGCTCCATTGGGAACACTATTTCAAGCATATCTGTGACAAGTACAACAAAATCTATCGTCTGCAGATGCCCAAGGTAACCCCGCATGTCTGCCGCCACACATACTGCTCCAGGAAAGCCAGACAGGGGATGAACCCCAAGACCCTGCAGTATATCATGGGTCATTCTGATATCTGTGTTACATACAACACCTACACCCATCTGGGACTTGCTGATGCCAGGGAGGAAATGGAGAAAATCGCAAGAGAGACTGCGGACGAGAGAAATGAAGCATGGCTCAACCGCAGAAAGCGCGCTGCAGGAAGCTAAACTCTGCCATGGAGAAGAGGAAGATATCACGGTGTCCCAACTTTTTAAAATTGGGACAGATTTTGGGACACTTCACTGAAAAAATATAAGAACTTATGAGAAGATACGCGAAGACAGCCGGAGAGGCCGAATCGCTGAGAACCGCATAAACACTGGATTTGAGAAGTTTTGAGAAGATACAAGAGGTTATAAAAAGGTGATAAAAATACTGTTTGTCTGCCACGGCAGCATCTGACTAAATGGTCAAAAACCCAGTATTTATGCGGGGTTCAGGCCACCGGGGGAGGACTTTTATCAACGTTTTATCAACATTAGGAAAAGAGCTTTTCGATGCGACAAACAACAGAATATATCTTAGTGAAGGCAGGCGCTTACCGATGAATTCAGTGCGAATGAGAGGTAAGCGCCTTTTTTGCTTTAAAACAGACCCCGTGCATCAGGCGTCCCTCCCTTGCTGTGCAGTTTTGTCAAAAATTATAAAAAGTGACAAAACTGCACTTGAATCTTGCGGAAACTACAAGGATGCTCGAAGGTGTTTAATATTCATTACATAGGTCGGATCAGACAGCTATCCCCTTTCGGGGCAGCTATCTCCTCCGGTCTTTTTTATTTCCAAATCACGCAAAGGAGGACGTCAGATGAATTATGAGCAGTTTCTGGAACAGATGAAAGAGGATCTGCAGGCCCGGTTTGCCGAAGATCTCCCGCCGGAGCTTGCCGATGTGAGGATCGGGATCCGGGATGTGGAGAAGCTCCAGGGAGAATCCTACCGCGGGCTTTCTTTCCGCAGCGGGGACTCCCCGGTCGAGGCCAATCTCAACATGACCGGTGCCTTTCAGGCCTATGAAGCGGGCCGTCCCTATGAGGACATTTTGGAGGAGGTGGAAGCACAGCTTATGAAGGTAGTGGATCATACACCCCAGTTTAATATTGGGGAGCTGACAGACTATGAAGCCATGAAACCGAAGCTGATGATGGAGGTCATTCCTCAGAAGGGAAATGAGGACAGGCTGGAGAATATCCCCCATCAGAAGGTTGAGGATATGGCTCTGATCTATCGAGTTGATATGGGTGACAGCTCCGGCGGTAAGATGACTTCCGTGATTACTAATCAGCAGCTGAAAGCCTTCGGTATCACAGCAGAGCAGCTTCATCAGGACGCCCTTGAGAATGCACCGCTCACCCATCCGGCCTCCCTTCGCTCCATGCAGGAAGTGATGGCAGAGATGATGGGAATGGAGCCGGAAGAGATTGCAACCGGGGAACCTATGATGCTGGTGGCTACAGTGGAAGGCTCCTTCATGGGAGCGTCTGTTATTCAGTATCCGGGTTTCATGGATCAGGCGGCTGAGATGATCGGCGGTGATTTCTTCGTCCTTCCTTCATCCATTCATGAGGTACTCCTGATTCCGGATGACGGAACTCAGGATTATCACGACCTGGCGGAGATGGTACAGACCATCAATGAGACACAGGTAGCACCGGCAGAACGGCTTTCGGATAATGTCTATCATTACGACAAAGCTGACAGGGTATTCGAGCTGGCCGATAAGACAGCATCGAGGAAGCTGGCACAGGAAATGGAAAAGAAGGCAGCTGCAAGAGGCGGAGCAGAAAAGAAACCTTCTGTCCTTGAGCAGCTCGGAGAAAAAAAGAAAGAGGCGATGGATCATGCACCGAAAGCAAAAGCATCGGGAAGGACTGCACCGGAAGCAGCCTTATAATTTCACAGGAGCATACCGGAACAAGGGAGCGTTAGAAGCTTATTACAAAAAGCGGATATCGCTCCCTTTTCTTATGCACCGGAGAGGACGGATCACATGAAGAATGGAGAAACAACCTTCCGGAGACAAGAAACGGAGGGATCGGCATGAGTTTTACTGATGGAAGTATGTGTGCCATAGAAGCACTGATGCGGGAGACGCCGGGACACAACCACTATGATGACGGCTGTGACGGCCGGTATCCGGAATGCAGGAACTGCCGATATCACACGCCATATTCCCTTCGCGGCGACTGTGTGTTTGATGAGTGCCCATACCTGGTTCCGACAGCATCTTCCGACGGGAGGAAAGGCGGTGGTGGCCGTGGCTGTATTCCGCGTTGAGAAGAATGCCAACTACACGACCATGTGCAATTACCATCTGCGGGACCGGAGCCTGAGCCTGAAAGCAAAAGGACTCTTATCCCTGTTTCTGAGCCTGCCGGATGAATGGCATTACAGCACCCGGGGTGTTGCCGCCATCTGTAAGGAAGGCGTGGACAGTGTGAATTCCACGCTCCGGGAACTGGAGGAATACGGATACCTGACCCGCAGCCAGAAGCGGCTGGAAAACGGCCGCATGGGTGAGATCGAATATGTGATCTACGAAATGCCGGATGGGGCTGTGCCGGATGCAGACTTTCCGGGTACAGGATCACCGTATACGGAAAATCCGGATACGGCAGAATCGTGTACGGAAAACCCAAGAGAAATAAATAAAGATAGAACAAGTAAAGAAAGATCAAGTACTGAAATAATCAATAAAAGAGAGAGTAAGAGACCGGTCCGCCATCGCTATGGCCAGTACCAAAATGTGCTTCTCTCGGATGAGGAGATGGAAAAAATGAAGAGCGAATTCCCGAATGATTATCAGAGCCGTATTGAGCGTCTGTCGGAGTATATGGCTTCGACCGGCAAGATCTACAAGAACCATCTGGCTACGATCCGCAGCTGGGCAAGGCGCGACGGCCAGAAGTCGCAGGAAAAGAAAACCTATGACCACGGAAACTACCAGTTTTCTGCCGGAGAGAGCTTATGAAAGAGCTGTTGGAAGGGTTTTTAAGTAAGCTGGAAACAGAATCCATGCCGAAGGAAGGCGAGTACCTGGGGGAGGATGGTCTGCTTTACTGCGGAAACTGTCATACACCAGTGCAGTGTCGGAAGGAATTCCTTGGGAAGATGCGGACACTTCCCTGCACCTGCAAATGCAGGCAGGAGGAGATGCGTCGGCAGAAGGAAGAGGATGAAGCCAGAGAACGGATGAATACCATCCGGCGTCTGAAATCCACCGGCATTCAGGAACGCCATCTTCTGGACTGGCGGTTCGATGTGGCAGAGGAGACCGATACGATCCGTTGGGCAAAAAACTATGTGGAGAACTGGAGAAAGGTCAGGGCCGAAAACCTTGGCCTTTTGCTTTGGGGAGATGTAGGAACCGGTAAGTCCTTTGCGGCTGCCTGCATCGCCAATGCATTGCTGGAGCAGGCCATACCAGTGCTGATGACCAACTTCTCCAAAATCCTGAATCAGATGGGAGCCATGTATTCCGAGGAACGCTATCAGTACATCGCTTCCTTCAATCACTATTCCCTGCTGATCATTGATGACCTGGGGATTGAGCGGAGTACGGAATATGCGAAGGAACAGGTCTATGCCGTGATCGACGAGCGTTACAAAGCCAATCTCCCCCTGATCATCACAACCAACCTGACGATCAGCGAGATCCGCAATCCGGACAATGTGGCAGATGCCCGAATCTACAGCCGGGTACTGGAAATGTGTACGCCGGTGCAGGTCGGCGGCAGCGACCGCAGACGGGCTGTCAGCAGGGACAAGCAGGAAATGGTGAAGGATGTCCTGTTCTCCGGGAAGGGAGGTGAAACCGTTTAATGAGCACAAAAGCAACCGTGATCGCCTGCGTCAATCAGAAAGGCGGCACGGGCAAGACCACCACCTGTGAGAATCTTGGCGCAGGGCTTGTGATGAATGGGAAGAAGGTGCTGCTGGTGGATTTTGACCCGCAGGCCTCTCTCAGCATCAGCCTCGGGTATCCAAAGCCGGAGGAGCTGCCTGTGACGATCGCGGACATGATGAAAAAGGTGGTGGATGAAAAAGAAATCCGGCCCGGAGAGGGGATTCTTCATCACGAAGAAGGGATGGATCTGATGCCTTCAAGCATTGAACTCTCCGGAATGGAGGTCGCTCTGGTCAATACGATCAGCCGGGAGACGGTGCTAAAGGAATACCTGGAGAGCGTAAAGCGGGACTATGACTTTGTTTTGCTGGATTGTTCTCCCAGTCTGGGAATGCTGACCATCAATGCCATGGCTGCGGCGGACACCCTGCTGATTCCGGTCCAGGCTTCTTATCTTCCGGCAAAGGGATTGGAGCAGCTGTTACAGACCGTGAATAAGGTCCGGCGGCAGATAAATCCGAGGCTGAAGATTGAGGGAATCCTTTTGACCATGGTGGACGCCAGGACAAACGATGCAAAAGAGATCAGCGAGCTGATCCGGAATGCCTATGGCGGAAAGATCAAGGTCTACGATACAGAGATCCCCCGTTCTGTCCGGGCTTCGGAGATCAGCAAGGAAGGAACCAGTATTTTTAAGCACGATCCCGGAGGGAAAGTAGCGGATGCCTACCGGGAGCTGACGAGGGAGGTGGTGAAGAATGCCGAGAAAAGGCGCAAACGTAACCTTGAGCAGCTACGATGAGATCTTTACCACCGAAGAAGGCAGGACAGAGAGTCAGCAGGAACACGTACAGATGATTCCGCTCTCAGAGCTGCATCCCTTTGAAGGACATCCCTTCCGGGTTGTCGATGACGATGAAATGCAGAAAACTGTCGAGAGCGTGAAGCAGTACGGCGTCCTGACACCCGCGATTGCAAGACCGGATCCAGACGGCGGTTATGAGATTATTTCCGGTCACCGCAGGCTCCGGGCATCTGAACTGGCGGGACTGGATAAGCTGCCGGTCATTGTGCGTGAGATGGATGATGATACCGCGATCATTTTTATGGTGGACAGCAACTTGCAGAGAGAGCATATCCTGCCGAGTGAGCGGGCGTTTGCTTACAAGATGAAGATGGATGCCATCAAACATCAGGGACAGCGGGCAGATTTAACTTGTGGCCAACTTGGCCACAAGTTGGATGGAAGGAAATCCAGAGAAATCATTGCAGAGCAAACTGGAGATAGTGCCAGAACAGTACAGCGATATGTACGCCTCACAGAGCTCATCCCCGAAATCCGCGACATGGTGGATGAGAAGAAGATCGCCTTCAACCCGGCGGTGGAGCTTTCCTACCTCAAACCGGAGGAGCAGAGAGAGTTTCTTGATGCGATGGATTATGCACAGGCAGCGCCGTCTCTTTCCCAGGCACAGCGGCTGAAAAAGCTGAGCCAGGAGGGGGAATGTAAGCTGGATGCCATGTGCGAAGTAATGAACGAAGTCAAAAAAGATGATATGACCACGATCACGATTCCCCACGATGTGCTGCGGAAGTATTTCCCAAAGTCCTATACACCGCAGCAGATGCAGGATGTGATCGTGAAGCTGCTGGATCAGTGGCAGAAAAAGAGAAACAGAGAACAGGCACGATAAGGAGGACATTTGATATGTGTTACAGAAACGGCTATGGACATACCTGTGACTGCTGTGGAAAAAACGAAGAACCCAGAAAGATGAGTCAGAGAGAAATGGCACAGGCGCAGGCGGTAATGGAGTTCCTGAAAATCTGGAACGAAATGATTTCGGCAGTCAGATACGATGACTGGGGGCAGATGCCTTTCATGATCGCCATCACTCCCGGAGAGCCAATGAAGGTCATCACTGAGGATCAGGCGGAGGAGTTCCTTCCCTGCTTTGGAGACGATGAAGTCATCGAGATTGCTCCGGATCTGGATCTTGTCATCAGTTATGACAGGCAGCTCCTGTTTAAGATCGGAGAGCAAAAATATCTGGATGGACCGGCGTTAATCTATGCGGTTGATGAGGAAGGAGACATCATCTCCTTAACCGCATCTGACATCTATCTCACACAGCAGATGATCGAGAACCGAACCATGTATGTGGAAGAGGAAGACGAGAAGATGCCGGTGCTGTCCCTGAACTGACGGAGGTGCCTATGAAGGAGTATGACATCAAAATCACCGAGGTTCTGGAGAAGACCGTGCAGGTGCAGGCAGAATCCAGGGAGGAAGCGGAGGCAATCGCTTCCGAAAACTGGAGCAACTCCATGTATGACATGGATTCTGCCGAGGACTATGCGGATGTCTCTTTCCAGGCCGGTGAAGAAAGGGATATCAGCCCGCCGGAGCTGATGGACGTGCTGCTGGTTAAACCGGGAGAGTATCCGAAACCCGTTCAGATCGGGACGGAACTGGAAGACCTGCAGGAAGCAGTCGGCGGATATATCCAGTGCGTGTACCCGTATGAGGAACCGGTCGGTATCATCTGCAACGAGGAAGGAAAGCTGAATGGTGCTGTTCTGAACCGTGCTCTTTACGGAGAGGATGGAGGCTTGCAGGACATCATCGCAGGGGACTTCCTTGTGGTCGGTCTGACGGAGGAAAGCTTCGGATCTCTGACCGATGAGCAGATGAAACGGTTTGAAGCGAAGTTTCATCAGCCGGAGACTTTCGTGAAGATGGGGAAAAGCATTATGGTTCTTCCCATTCCGGAGGATCAGGTGAAGCGGACCATGGCGAAACGGATGAGCCGGGAAGGCCCTGGAAGGGAGGAATCCCCGAAGGGAGACCATAAAGTGATCCGGTTTCCGGCCGGCCGCGAGATGTGAAAGGAGGGATAGGCTTTGCAGGAAGAAGTGGAAAACAGGACTGTAAATCTTGCGGTCACGACAACAAAGCTGACTGCCCGGAGTGTACTGGCTGCCTGCATGAAATATCTCCGGCACCGGGGACTGGTCAAGGAGAAGAAGGCGGCAGAGAAAGCGGCAAAGGCCAAGGAAAACGCGATCCCTCACGGCAAGCAGACGGTAAAGGAACTGATCGGGCAAAACCAGGGCGTTTCCAACATGGATATCGCCAAGACAGATCTTCGAGGATTTGAGAAGGTCGCCCAGAAATACGGCGTGGATTACGCCATCCGGAAGGATGCGTCCCAGCAGCCTCCAAGGTATATCGTGTTTTTCAAAGCGAGAGATGCGGATGCACTGACGGCGGCCTTTAAGGAATATTCTGCCGCAGTCATGAAAAAGAAAGACCGGCCCAGCGTCCTGAAAGCCCTGAAGAAGATGAAGGAGCTTGTGGCATCCATCCCGGACAAGGTGAGAAACAAAGATAAGGAGCACACGTTATGAGGATCGATACAAAGAAACTGAAACGGCTGCTCCTTTTGAATTTCCCCTATATCTTTGTCGGGCTGATTGCTACGAACCTGGGGGAAGGCTGGCGGCTGGCGGAAGGAGCGAATTCATCGGAGAAGCTGCTTTCCTTTATGACGACGCTGCCGATTGCACTGCAGAATCCGCTCCCCAGCTTTCATCCCCTGGATCTTCTGATCGGCCTTGGGTGCGGGGCGGCGCTCAGACTGGCGGTGTACCTGAAGGGTAAAAATGCAAAAAAGTACCGCCATAACACGGAATACGGGTCTGCCCGCTGGGGAACACACAAGGACATCGAGCCGTTTATGGACGAGAATCCGGAAAACAACATCATTCTGACAAAGACGGAGGGACTGACCATGAGCAGCCGCCCAAAAAATCCGGCCAACGCCCGGAACAAGAACGTTCTGATCGTTGGCGGCAGCGGCTCAGGTAAGACTCGCTTCGTTTTGAAGCCGAACTTACTTCAATGTACCTCGAAAACCTATCCGGTATCCTTCGTCGTCACAGATCCAAAAGGGGATATCGTAGTCTCCTGCGGTCACTTTTTGAGGAAGCAGGGCTATTCCGTAAAAATATTCAATACTCAGAATTTCCGGAAGAGCATGCGGTATAACCCGTTTGCCTATATTCACAGCGAAAAAGACATCCTGAAGCTGGTCACGACTCTGATGGCGAACACCAAAGGGGAAGGAAATGCGG
>CAMKEX010000088.1 GCA_946411695.1 uncultured Lachnospiraceae bacterium | reverse complement strand
ATTACTTGATTGCTCAAATGATTCTCAACAATTCAATGTCCTCTGAATTTCCTCATCATGATCCGCGAGGATCATGTTTTTGCCTCTCGGGCACGGTCTCTTAAGATATAAGACCGCTGGTCGTTAACGACCTCAAATATAAAGGAATATATTCAGGGTTGCATTTCTGTCTTGTTCTCATATAAGATTGGAAATGTTTTTCGAAGCCTGCAGGGCAGGTCTTCGATTTTGCTCTCAGCTGTTTTTTTGAGCGAGAACTCATCTAATATATCACAGCTTCAGGAGCTTGTCAACAACTTTTTATTCTTTTTTTCTGATCTTCAGATTGGATCAGAAGAATTGTTTTGTTGTTGTGCCGCTCTTTTTCAGCGGCGAGATGTATCTTATCACAGGAAAAATCGGTTTGCAAGCACTTTTTTCGCTTTTTTTATTTTCAATATTTATGTACATAACAAACGATTTGTCTGACTTTTTGGCAGATCTGAATCTGCAGCCTCACGGCCTCACGTGGTCTTCCTTTTACGAGTCCACTCATTTATTATTTTTCCAGATGTTTCACACTCTCCGGCAGACGGTCAAAAACCGTTTTGTCGTCGATCGGATTTCCTGCAGCCTCCAGCCAGAAGAGTTCTTCCATCTGTAAAACAGGGCCGATATCTCTGATCTTGTTTCCGTTCATGGTCAGGACCTTCATCATGGGCAGATCATACAGGACGCTGATATCTTCCACCTGGTTGTAACCAAAGCTCAGATGTACCAGGTCATTCAGCTCTCCGACCGGGCTGATATCCTGAATCTGGTTTTTGCTCACCCGAAGAGTATTGATTTTTCTCATACCGCCGATTCCCTTGATACTGGTGATCTGGTTTTCGTTTACATCCAGTAATTCCACATTGTCCAGCACATAGATCGGAGATAGATCCTCTATTTTGTTTTTTGCTATTTCCAATGTGCGAAGCCTGAACAGTCCCGCAAGAGGGGCCAGATCACTGATCTGGTTACTCTCAAGCAGGAGTTTTTCCAGTTTTGTCAGACCGGCAAGTTCTTCCAGACTGGTAATATTGTTGGTCGGCGCTTCCAGAACTTTGAGATTCAAAAATTCCGACAGGCCGGACAGATCGGAAATTTTATCACTGTCCTCTTTTCCGCCTCCTCCCAGCTTCAGCTTTTCAGTTCCGAGGGCGATCCTCCTCGTGATCGGCTGATCGTCCTCCAGTCCCAGGCTGGTCCTGATCGCTTTCTCAAGAGCGGGGTCGGCAAATGTCAGTTCTTCATTAGGATCAGAAGGCTTTTCTGTCCCGGCATCCGAACTTATCTCTGCCGAAGCAGGAGATTCTGTCTTTCCTGTTTCCGCTTCAGCAGAAGCCGGCTTTCCCTGTCCGGCTGTCACTGCAGTTGAGGGAGTCTCTCCTGCCTCCCCATCCGCTTGGTACAGGGTCGTACTTCCCGTTCCCTCAGTTCCGCTGGCGGACAGAGGTTTTTCCGAAGATGCTGAAGGGGAGGTTGCTGAAGGGGATTTCCCTTTATTCAGAAATCTGCCGCCTATGGACAGACCTGTTACGAAAAACAGGGCGAGTACCAGGATACCGATTGCAGTTTTGACCGCAAAAGCTGACCTGCCTTTTTGGGGAACTTTCCCCGGCTGAGGATAAGAAGACGCCGACTCTGCAGGGCCGGGCGCGGCTGAGTTTTCAAAAAGACATCTCTCCAGCGCCTGTCGGAATTCTCCGGCAGTTGCAAAACGGTTTTCCGGATCATAGGAACAGGCTTTGAGTATGACGGAGGCAAGCTGCGGGTCTGCTCTTGCAGGCAGCGGAAGCCTTTCCCCCCTCATGCGCCGCATCCAGGCATGCCTGCGCGATTCGGAGTCGAGCATCTGCTGGTTCACTCTGAGAAATGGCAGAAAAGAATCGTTCATGAGCTGATACAGTACGATTCCGAGGGAATAGATGTCCGCCTTATTGTTGTAGGCTCTCCCGGTATAGACTTCCGGCGCCATATAGGGAGGTGTCCCGGCGCCGCTCATAGACGCGCTCATATAGACATGTTCCATAGTTCTGGAAATGCCGAAATCTCCCAGCTTGAAACCGGTCTTGTCGCCGTAGAAAATATTGCTGGGCTTTATGTCTCTGTGGATGATGTTCATGCTTTCACAGGATTCCAGAGCTTTGCAGATATCAATCCCCAGACCGATCACGCCCTCGCGGCTCATCACCTGCGTCCCCTCACGGATCGATTTTGCCAGGCAGTTCAGTTTTTCCATACGGATCATGATCAGACAGGAATGGTCACCCCTGCTGACATGGTAGTCCTCAATGGAGACAACATTCGGGTGCCCTTTGAGGCGGATCATCGCTCTGATCTCGGTACTGACGCTTCTGACGAATTCTTCAATCAAGGTATCCGAAAAAGTATGCAGGGACAGATTCTCTGCCTGCGTACTGCCCTCTTCGAATGATTCCAGATAGAGGACTTTCAGGGCACTGGTCAGTATATTCCCTGTATTGCCGGTCTCCAGATCATTCCGGAAGATTTCGTATACCGCACCGTAGGTTCCGTTTCCCAGTTTGCCTGCTATTTTCCAGTCTTTCCACACAGCACTGAGATGCTGCTGAATCATATTGGTTTCCAGTATCATGCTCTGTCTCCCGTCATTTTATTCTTCATCGCGCAAGACCCGTGAGCGGGTCTTGAATTCTTTCTGGTCTTTCCTACCGGATCCCGATCCGCTCCTGGATCTCTCCGGAAATGAAACTGGCCCCGCTCTTAAACAGGCTTCCGAGTGTCTCGTGCAGTTTATGCTTTTCCGAGGTATCAAGATTTTTGTAGGCGCGCAGCAGATCCGGTATGCTGCGGAACTGCTCCGCTGCGATTTCCGATACATTTTCCATTCCGGTATCCTCCAGAAGAGTAAAGATACTGTCCACAGCATCTCTGCGCTCCTCCGGCGTCATTCCGTAGACCCACGCCTCGATGGCGCGTTTCATCAGGGTACTTCCCTCGGACAGCTCGTCCGCTTCCTCGAAATGGTTGCGCATGATCTGCCAGCTCAGGGCATCATGCTGCCAGATCCCCTTTTCGCTGCTCCTGACCATTTTGTGGTAATATCTGCTGGTGAGCAGAACACCGAACAGGGATTCCTCCGGGATCACGCTGTTGATCCTGGGCAGGATTTCCAGGTATCCCTCTGTTTCCGTAACTTCTTCCAGAAACCCCGGGCCGTCGTTTGTATAGACACGGACAATCCTGTCCCGGACAGCCTTGTCGCAGAAGGACGCCGCAAACACCGCGAAATTTCCTCCTTTGGAATGTCCGCCTACGCGAACAGGGAAGTCCGCTTCCTCCTGTTCCGTCCCGTGCCCGGCAGCCTTCCCCTCCAGAGCCTCCCGGCCGCCGCCGCAATTGCGCCCGCCATACAATCTGTTGAGATAGTTCACAGCGCTTTTCTGACCCTCTGTCTCTTTCATAAAGCTGAAAGTAAAGTCCTCTTTCCAGCCGATCAGGGTATCGTCTGTGCCTCTGAAAGCGGTAAAAGCAGATCCGTCAGACAGAAAGAAAGTGATCGCGGACATCTGCTCATTTTTTTCCTGAGAGACCGTATTGACATATCCTCCGACCATCATATCGCCGAAGCGGGCGCCGGTGCACAATTTATCCAGAACATAGGGAGCCAGTTTGTACAGGGTTCCGCTGTTCTGTATTTCCGCTTCGTTGTGAAGCTCCCAGAACCGCCTGACCACATCCGCAATCCGGACCACAGGGATTCCGCCCCGGTGCGGCGAATCCGTCGGTGCGCCTTCCTCCAGTCCCGGAACGATTCCTTCAAAATCCACATAGGCCGCTTCCGAGAGCACGAGACTGTCCACTTCATTAAAAGGGTCTGCCGAAAAGGGGATGTCCCCACGCCAGTCCAGATAATCCAACATATTTGCCATATTGTATTTCCCTTCTGCTAAATGCCGGAATCTCCTGTCCTTTCCTAATCGCATGAGCGCACACTTTTTGTTTTGCCGCCGCTCCCCGGAAAGGCGAAAAATCACCGCAGGATATAAATTGCAGGATAAAAATGCTGTCCTGTCAGATTATACATTACCGAACCCGCTTCTTCAATGCAGCACACCAAGGCCTTCGCAGGACCGAAACAGAGCCAACGCAGGACCGAAACAGGGCCAATGCAGTGCCGAAACAGGGCCAACACAGGACCGCCGCAGGATGACAGCCGCAAAAACTGAAACGGAACAGCCGCCGGAGAATACAAAAGGATACAGCCTGCACAGCTGCGAAAAAGCACAGCCCGCATAACTGTGAAAAAACGGCCGGCAAAAAAGGGAGCGAGGTTTCCCTCACTCCCTGTAGAAATACTGCATTATTCAGATATCTGCCTGACGATTTCTCATCAATTATTTGAAATATCTGTCAAGAAGGCCTTTGAAGCCCTGGCCATGGCGAGCCTCGTCGCGTGCCATCTCGTGGATGCTGTCATGAAGAGCATCGAGACCCATCTCTTTGCACTTCTTGGCAAATTTGGTCTTGCCTGCGCAGGCGCCGTTCTCAGCAGCTACGCGTGCCTCGAGGTTTGCCTTGGTGGAAGCGGAAACGACTTCACCGAGCATCTCTGCATAACGGGCAGCATGATCAGCTTCTTCGAAAGCAGCCTGGCGATAGAAAGCGCCGACTTCAGGATAGCCTTCACGGATCGCTGCTCTGGACATAGCAAGATACATACCTACTTCAGAGCACTCTCCTGCGAACTCTGCACGAAGGAATTCCTTCATTTCGGCATCCAGATCAGATGCGATGCCGATCTTGTGCTCGGAAGCCCATGTCAGCTCTGCTGTTTCATCGAGGGGCTCGAATTTGGATTTGGGCTGCTTGCAGATAGGGCACTTCCAATCGTCCGGGAGATCCGCAAATTTTACGCCTTCCTTCTCCTCGTCATAGATGTGACCGCAGATAGAACATTTGAATTTCATTCTGTAACTCCTTTCCAATAAAACCACACACTCTCACTGTTGTGTAAACGATTGTTCCACAATTATTATGCAGTCATTCAGCGGTCTTAGTCAACGCTAACAGCGCTATTATGAATACATCATTTAACATCATATTTATGATTATATCGTTTAAATGAAAAAAACTGCATCATTCCTCCATGGACTCAATCGCTTCGACATAACCCATGAGTCTGTTCCTGCGGTCTTTGCCCATATTATTGTAGGCATTGATCAGATGGCCCAGTTCGGTCTTCTTTCCGACCACATACCAGTCCGCGCGGCTCTTGCGGGATCCGTTTTTTTCTATCCCGGACAGAAGCCATTCAGGAGTTACATCCAGAACTTTACAGATGACCATGATTTTCTCGGATGTCGGATTCGTCTTTTTCTTCTTCCATTCACTGATCGTGCTCTGGAGAATACCTGTCTCCTCAGAAAACTGTTTCTGCGTCATATGCATCTGTGCCAGTTTTTCGAATATTCTTTCACTGATTGTCATTAGAGTCCCTCCATCAGAAAACAGCTTCTGCAAATTATTATGAACAGGAATAACTTATATAGTTTGCAATAAATAAACGCATTCATTTACATGAATTATACACCTTTCCGAATTACTGTCAAGAATATCTTCTCCCCTGCTTTCCCGGCGCTTTCCGGGCCTCGGCGTGCACTTTGGTATCGCACGCATATGACGTGTTCGCACGCATTCTGCACAAGTTTTTCATCGTTTTTTCTGTAGGTATGTAGATATTTCAGATAGCAATTAATTGGCGTCTGCTATATAATGTTAGTTAATGAAACCAATACCTGGGCCGGCCCAAAAGCCGCCCGCGTAAGACGAAGACAGGAGGATGTTACTATGGGTTGTTTCTACTGTGATGAGCACCACGAAGGCCGTGAGGCTATTATGTTCAAAGTCGGCGAGATGAAAGCAGGCGTTCTGTATCTTTTCAAGGATCAGGCACACAAGGGCCGCTGCGCTCTTGCTCTGAAGGCTCACAAGAAAGAGCTCTGCGAGTGCACAGAGCAGGAGAGAAATGATTACTGTGCAGATCTGGCAGCCGCTTCCGGCGCTGTCAAGAAACTCTGGGGCTGCACCAAGATCAATCTCGGTTCTTTCGGCGATTCGAACCCTCATCTTCATTTCCATATCGTTCCCAAGTATGAGGGCGGTTTCGAATTCGGCGGCAGCTTCGCAATCACCAATCCCGATCCCGTATTCCTGAAAGACGAGGAGTATCAGGAGATGATCGCTGCTCTGCAGAAAGAGCTCGGAATCTGATCGGTTCAATAGTTTCTGCATAACAAATGATAAAATCCCGCTGCGGCAGATCCAATCTGCTGCAGCGGGATTTTTATTATTGTTCTTTTTCTTCTTAATCTTCTGAATCTTCCTCAGAATCCTCTTCTGAGGATGTCTCTCCGTCCTCTCCCGTTTCCGTCTCTTCCTGTGAAGTGGTCTGACCGTCTTCGGTCTCATCCTTTACCGGCTCCCAGAAAACAGTGATGACCTGTGTGGGGTCCTTGGTCCCGGCACTGGCGTATGCGCAGAGTCCGCCCGCATTCTGTCTCCAGACAGACATATTCAGGCCGTCGACAACATCATTGCCGAGATTCCGCCCGGTAGTCGCGCGCGTGCAGACGTACTCCTGTACGGTGCCGTCCGCATAGATGACGCAGGCAGAACTCCCTTCTGTGATTCCGGAGAGGTTGAATCCCTGGCTTCTGCGGTCGGCAATGACGGGCTGCAGATCCCTGCGTTCCTCTACGACAAGGGCGCTGTTCTCTTCATCCACGATCGACTGATAATCGTCGCGGGACCTCCCGGTGTTGAGCCAGACATCAATGCCCACACTGCGCACGATCAGACGGCCGTAGTTTCCTGTCCCGTCCTGGGGGTCCGCCACATAGCCGTCCGAACAGACATAGAAGGATCCGTCGTCCCCTTCATGCCATCCGGGTTTCACTGCTCCGTCCTCACCGAGGTAGAATTTTTCTCCGCCCACAGTGATCAGGCCGGTCTTCATGCTTCCGTCTTCCGCGTAATAATAGCGCTTTCCTCCCGACATGCTCCATCCGGTCCGCATGACGCCCTCATTGTCAAAAAAGTAGTCTTTTCCGTCCACAGTCTGATTGCCGGTGCACTTGTGGCCTTCCTCATCCAGCAGATAGGTGTCGTCGTCCACAGTGACCCAGCCGGTCTGCATGCTTCCGTCTTCTCCGAGGTAGTATTCCTCCTCGCCGACAGTCTGCCAGCCGGTGCACTTGCAGCCCTTCTCGTCCATATAATATTTCTGATCATCGACGGTGATCCAGCCTGTCTGCATCTCACCCTGGTCAGAAAAATAATAGGTATTTCCGTCAAGGTCCGTCCACCCGGTGGCCGCCTTGCCGGACCCGGGCTGAAAATACATCTTCTGCTTTTTGTCTCCGGCTTCGATCCAGCCGGTCTGCATGACTCCGGTCTCCTCATCAAAATAATAATGATTGCCGTCGACAGTCTGCAGGCCTTCGGACATACGGCCGTTCTCATCCATATAATAATAGGAGTCGCCGTCCTGTACCCATTGCTGTTTTGCCGGAATTCCGTGCACCAGGAAGTATTTGTTCTGCATCCAGGGAAGCTGCATCCAGCCCGAGTAGCAGAAATATGCGATCACAATGACAGCCGCTGCGCCCGCGGCGATCAGGATCCTGCGCTTTTTATTTTTCACTGCGGATGCATGGTCCTGAACCGGATCAGCTGCCTTGTCCTCCGCTTGCCCGGCAGGCTTTTCCTCCTGCACTTCTTCGTTATTCCGATATTCTTTTTCTGTTTCCATTCCGCTCATTTAAGTGCCCTTTACCCTTCTATACCACCGCAGGTATTATTCCGTGTCTACCCCCTTGTCGGTCTGATGGCTGGGAACACATGAAAAATGTACGATCTGGCGGGGATGGTTGGGCGCATCGGAAATGATCACGCCATGACCTGCCGCGCAATGTACAACCTTGTCTCCTCCGAGGTAGATCAGAACGTGGCTGTTCTGAGACTTGGTGCCCTCACCGGTGCACAGAATGTCTCCGGGCACCGCATTGCTGAGATCTCTGCCGATATTGTGTCCGCCGGGATACTCGCCGGGGCTGTTTCCCCACTCATAGGAGTGAACGAAATGATTGAGAAGACCATAGCGGAAAAGCACGTGGTAGACAAACCAGCTGCAGTCGGTCCTGCCGCCGTCATGGAGTTCCTCATGGCTCTCGCCGTGCGGGTCTGTGTTGTTCTGTGAAGATGCATAGTCGATCTTGCCCACCCAGTAAGTGGCATAATCCAGCATCTCCTGCACATCGTCGTTTGTCCACGGAGTATCGATGTCATATTCGAATTCTCTGTGCGTATCTGCCAGCACCGGTGTTGTCACAAGTGCCGCCATGCAGACAGCTGCCAGGAAAAGCGCCGTGATCCTTCTTCCCATAGCACAAAATCTTGCTCTGCTTCTCATCTTGGTCTACCCGAATCCTTCCTTACTGTTTTCGACTTGTTACTTTCCGTCCTCTCAGTGATAAATATTACACTTTTTTCCTTTTCCTGCAACAGGTTCATGTCAGTTCGATCTCCCGCCGGAGCAGTCCCCGAAGACCTGTGTGCAGCAGGTCGGCGTGCCGGATCTGTTCTGCCATGTCCGCGGTAATCTCTTTCGAGGTCCCGTCATCATAGCTGATCACTGCCCTGTTGAGGACAAGTTCTTGCCGGAGCGGGAAAAGTGTGCCCTGAACTTCCTCAGTGAGGACCTGTTCCGTTGCGGAAACAGCTGCCGCAGCCGCCGGATCCCCCTGTTCGGAAGAGGCGGCAGACAGGATCAGGCTCTTCAGCCAGGCACACTCTGTGCCGGAAAGAATCCCCTCAAATTCCACATCCTCTCCGAAGAAAGCGTTGCCGACCACATCATCCCTGTAGAGCAGAAGATTTTCCCCCTGTGATCGTCTGAAGATATAGGTGTACTCCTTCTCCCTGGCGGGGTATGCGGACGGAGCGCGGAAAAAAGATACAGAAGCGATCCCGGAAATACCGCAGTCAGCCGTCCCCGGCTGTGTATCATTTTTGCTGCCGCTGCCCGCTGTACACAGGTGCCCGGAAACCGGAATCCTGACAACCTCCGCCTCCGGCAGCAGAAGTCTCTGCATGCGGTTGTCAATCGCTTCCTTCCAGCCGGGAAGCTTCTCCACTTCTTTCACCCAGTCGTCGCAGGGCAGCTTTTCGAATACTTCGTACTCCTCCGGTGTGGCGACAAAGCCGTGGTTCCTTGCCAGCCGCAGGTACCTGTGGACAAAGAAGCGGCTCACTTTTTTGCTGGACATATCGTAATAATAGGACAATCCGCCGCTCGTGGCATTGTCCACGCAGTAATATACAAAACCTGTGAAAAGATCCAGTTCCAGACTCCGGATGTACTCACCCTCTTTCTGGTCGAGGATCATCAGGCATTTTCTGCTTCGCCGGCCGATCGGGATTCTATAGGATCCCTTTTCGTCATGTACTTCGAGATGTCCCCTGCTGACCTTCGCTTCCATAACCGCCTCCTGTACTTTTTAAAAAATGAATGCTGTCTCAGAGCATTATTTCCTGCATGGATGATAACTGCAGGGATCATTTTGCATCTGTTCAAGGCGTCAGCCTGTGAAATAATACCGTTCTATAATAGCTGAAACCGGACTATTGTTCCAGTCCCATCGGCCCACTTTCCGCCGCTCCTTGCAGCCATTCAGGGATTTGCGGTCAGCCTGTAGTTTTCATCGATCTTAGGAAGCGTGACCGGAACAGTTCCTCCCGGCTCGCCCATTCCGAAACAGGCACAGATTCCCGCAGGCAGGTTGGGCATATAGGCACTGCCCTCTCCGGATGCAGGGGGCACTTCTCTCATAATGTAAGAGCCGTAGGTCAGAAGGACCGCATCCGCCTCAGGGAAGCGGTTAGCATCGTAGGGGAGCTGGGCGGAGATCAGGACAGCCTTTTTCCCTGCCGCATGCCTTTCTTCGATGATCCGGCTGAATACCGCAGAGGATAAGCCGTCTTCCGTATTGGGGTCCAGATTGGATGCATCATACATACTGTGTACCATGATCACATGATCCGCTTCCACCGCAGCCTTTATACACTCTTCGTTGTTCTCTGCAGTATTGACCATGACAGAATAATCTGTCCCCTCCGGAAGCAGGCCTTTTTCTGTCAGGATCTGTTTGGCAAAATCTCCTGTACCGGCACGGCTTGCGCAGCTCCCTGCAAAGAGGACCAGTACTTTCTGGCCGGCCTCTGCTTTTACGGGGAATGCCTCATTCTCGTTTTTCACCAGAGTAAGAGCCTGCTCTGTGATATCCCAGGCAGTCTGTCTGTTTTCGTCGCTTCCGATTCCCTTCACTGCGGCGCTCACCTGTTCATCCGTCACTGCGAAATCTGTCCGGTCCAGAAGGCCGTATTTTCCTTTCAGTGTGAGAATGCGGCGCACGGATTCGTCAATACGCCCGGCATCGATTTTTCCGTCTTTTGCCAGCTTAACAGCCAGATTCAGCATCTCCTCCAGCTTATGGAACTTTTCCGCGTCCAGAACCGTCGGAGGGATCAGCAGGTCGGCACCTGCGTTAATCGTCATGCAGATTGTATCTTCCAAAGAGAAATTGTCCGCAATGGCCGCCATATCCAGTGCATCGGTCACCACGACTCCCTCAAATCCCATTTCGCCCCGCAGTATGTCGGTCAGAATTGCATCGCTCATGGTGGCGGGAAGGTAGATCTGCTCTCCCGTCGAGATTGACGTGCAGGTATCTGTCTCTATCTGCGGATACTGGATATGCGCAGTCATGATCATATCCGCGCCCGCATCAATTGCGCCCTGGAAGGGGACCAGTTCAAAGTTTTTCAGTTCCTCATAGGTGCTCTGAATGCAGGGGAAACCCGTGTGGCTGTCTGTATCAGTATTCCCGTGTCCGGGGAAGTGTTTGAGAGTGACGATCGTTCCCTGGTCATGAAGTCCCTCTATAAAAGGAAGACCGTACTCGACAACCTTGTCGGGAGAATCACCGAAAGAGCGCACGCCGATCACCGGGTTGTTGGGGTTATTATTGATATCCATCACCGGTGCATAATCTGTGTTGACACCTACAAGGCTCAGCTCTTTTCCGTAGATGGACGCCATTGTCCTGGCATTTTCCGGATTGCCGGTCGCTGCCAGGGCCATATTGCCGGGTCCCCTGGTGCCGTAAGTCAGCCTGGTGATGTAGCCGCCCTCCTGATCGGCGGCCACAAGAAGCGGAAGACCTCCCGCCTCCAGGTTGGTCTGCTGCAGATCCGAAGTAAGGCGCAGGGTCTGCTCCGCATCCCTGAAGTTCTCTGCAAAGAGCAGAACACCTCCGAAATGATATTTTGCCATGCATTCGCGGATCCGGTCATTGAGTTCCGTTACATTGACTTCCTGCCCCGCATCTTCCGAGTTTTGAACTGTCAGATTCTTTCCCTCTGTATCCGTCTCTTCCTGCCAGACCCGGAAAGCGGGCATGAACATCTGGCCGATCTTCTCTTCCAGAGTCATCTCAGACAGAAGTTTTTCAATCGAGGCCTCCAGTGCAGGATCTGCAGGCCGGGAGGTCTCTTCTGCCGCTGCTGTTTCTGCCGCCCCGGTTTTCTCAGCCTGAGCCTGCTCTGCCGTCGTTTCAGCAGCCTGAGCCTGCTCCGCCGCTGCAGTTTCTGACGCCGCTGTTTCTGACGCCGCAGCAGATGCTGCTTCTGCCTGTCCGGAGTCGGAATCTTTTTCCGTCTCCTCTGCAGCTTCAGCTGCGCTGTCACTCGCACTGACAGTGCTTTCGTCTTTGCCTGTCGTGTCTGGGCCGTTTTCTCCCTTTCCTCCTGCATTGCAGGCTGACAGGGCTCCGATCAATAAAGTACAGACAAGAAGCACTCCAACCTTGCTGCAGATTGATTTTCCGGTCCTGAAATTCTTTTTCATCTGTGCATTACCTCTTTTCGTATTTTTCCGGGACAGGGTGCCCTGCTCAGCAGGTTCTTCCATACCCACCTACCAATTATAGCATAAAAAACCGCACAGATAATCCGGCGGATCATTTCTGTGCGGTACTCTGAACGGCAGTGATGCCGTCTACCATATGAAATTGGATTTGAGCTGTTCGCCGTTGTCGACCAGCAGATCCTGTCCGGTCATACTGCTGTTGATATTGGTCAGAAAATAGCAGTAGTCCGCGATCTCCTCGGGCCGGGCCCATTTGTGCAGAAGTGTCTCGTCCAGGCACTGCTGCATGAGATGGGGATTCTCTATGATATGCCGGTTCAGCTCTGTCAGTACTCCGCCCGCGGAGATGCTGTTGCAGGTAGCTCCGTACTGCGCTATGCGCAGGGCGACATTTTTCATGTAGGCCAGGATGCCGCCCTTGCTGGCGGCATAGAGGGGGAACTCCGCCCCGTTGGAGGCGCTGGAAGATGCCATGAAGACAACAGAGTGAACAGCCGGTGTAATGGCATATTTCTCGGTCACGGCGATAGTCCCCTTCAGGTTCACATCGATCTCATTTCCGCCTTCCTGTACTCCCGCGTTATTGACTAAAACCTCCACGCCTTCGATTTCCGGAAGTTCCCCGGTGATGTCAGCAATATAATGCCTATACATGTCCGAAGAGATCGAACTCTCTCTGATATCAAGACCAATGACCTCATGCCCCGCTTCCAGATACCGCAGAGCACATGCCCGGCCGATGCCGCGGGCTGTCCCGGTGATCAGAACTTTCATAGAATCTTTTTTCTCCTGTGATCAGTATTCCTTTACGGAACCAATCCATTTTTTTCTTTAAACCGAACCACTTTACATCCGTAAATCTATTCCAGATCTGTAAATCTATACTATATCTGCAGGTCTATGCTCTTTTACGTCATCCAGCCGGTTCTCTTATCCATCAGTTCTCTCTCCGGTACAAATCGGAAGGGATCACGTGAAGCAGGTAGGTGACAATGACCAGGGAGAGCAGTCTGTCCAGATAATCTGTGAGGACCTGCACGATGAAGACACTGGCAGTAAGGCCCAGGCCGGCCTTGTTGAGCACCTGCACGATCACTGTGGATCCCGAGGAAGTGATGCCGCCGAAAAGCACTGCTGTGATGATGGAGCTCACGATGGTACCGGGGATGGTGATCAGCATCGCGCCCGGGATCATTCTCCATTTTTTCAGGGAAAAATATTTGGAGACAAGACCTGTCATGAGGCCGAGCATGAGGCCGACAGGCATGAAATACAGGGAATAAATATCAAGGGTAAATCCCATGACAAGGCCGTAAAGCAGGGGCGGAAGCATGCCGTAGACGGGTCCGTAGAGCATGGCGATCATGATCGTTCCCATGCTGTCCAGGTAGATCGGCAGGTGGAACAGCAGCGCGATCTGTCCGCCGATCACATTGAGGACGATCGCCAGTGCGATCACACACATTTTCCTGACGGAAATGATACTGCCCTCTTCTCTTCCAACAGCTTTTAAATTGGTATTGCTCATTTTCTTTCTCCTTATTTTGAACGAAACAGATTGGTTTTCCAACAAAGACTTCCCTTATTGATCACTGCGAAATCAAGCTGACCTGCTTTCAGCATCTTCCTGTCTGCCAAAACCAGAGTTACCTTCATCGGCACAGGTCCGCCAGAAGGTCCGGTTCCTCTTCCAGCTGCAGAAGGAAGGTGAAGAAGATCCTGAAAAAGCGCAGGGTGTCAACCTCTGTGAGGACGACCGCATTGGGTGTATGCCTGTAAAAATGCATGGAGTCCACTACTGTCTGCCCCATGCTGATTCCCTGCGTCTCGACCTGCACATAGGATTCAAATCCGCGGCAGAGATCCCTTCTTGCAAAATAGGCGACTGCCAGCGGGTCATTGATGACACATCCGATCAGATGCTCCCATTCCCAATGGAAGTCAAAATAATACTTAGTAATCTTCTCTGTGAAATCGCCCGTACGCGGATCCAGGCGTTTCATATATTCCAGAAGATCCGGTGTCAGAACGATCCTGCGGGTGACATCAAGTCCCACCATAT
>CAMKEX010000087.1 GCA_946411695.1 uncultured Lachnospiraceae bacterium | reverse complement strand
CATTGGGGTGCTCTTCATTATATTTGGCCGCAACTTCCTGCATGCAGGTGTTCAGAGAGGCTGCGATGAAAACCTGCAGTTCCACTTCCTCTGCCTCTGCTGCCGGAGCTGTTTCTTCTGCTGCAGTCTCCGTTGCTGCCGCATCGCTCTGTACTGTTTCTGTACCGGTTTCTTCTTCCTTTGTCTGCGCCTCCTCGGTCACTTCCTCTGATTTCTCTTCCGTGGCAGCAGGAGCTGAAGAAACGCCTCCGCAGCCTGCCATGAGCGAACAGGCCATTACGGCTGCAAACAACGCTGCAAGAACTTTCTTTTTCATGTTTTCCTCCTTTTCAGTAAAAACAGGGCATCGTATCTCTATATCGTTCGGTTTTTTAAAAACGAACGATTTTGTAAAAACGGGAACACCTGCTGCTGTATAGGTTTCAGGTGTTCCGTAAATACAGCTAAATTTACAGTTTTTCGAACTGCTGTGGATTCGGTCGGGACGCAATGATCCATGCCGACAGGTTCGCAAACGCAAGGCGTTTGCTCAACTCCGAAGGAGATGTTGCTGTCGCGGCATTCGCCGTATACAGCCAGTCAGTCAAATGCTCTTTCGTGAGCAAGCTCCCGACGAGCATTCGACGACCTGTCTGTGCATGGCTCATTGCTAACGCGCACACTCACTTGCACTGCCGCGGAGAATGCGGAGGCCGTGGTCGAGGGCATGGAGGATGAATTCCAGGCTTTCGCGGACGGCCTTGGGGCTGCCGGGAAGGTTGATGATCAGAGAGCCCTTGCGGATGACGGAGACTCCGCGGCTGAGCATGGCGCGGTCAGTGATCTGAGCCGAGCGCATGCGGATATATTCGGCGATTCCGGGAGCATTGCGGTCGGCGACAGCCATGGTGGCTTCAGGTGTCTGGTCTCGCAGGGAGAATCCGGTGCCGCCGCTGGTCAGGATGAGGTCCACCTGGCGCTGGTCGGCAAGGCGCATCAGCTGGACCTTGAGCAGGGCAGGCTCGTCGGGAATGATCATGGTCTCGACGACCTCGTAACCTGCTTCTTCCAGCATCTTTACTGCCGTGGGGCCGCTCTTGTCCTCCCGCTCCCCCTTCGACCCCTTGTCGCTGAGGGTGATGACAGCTGCGGTAAAAGGCCGTTCGGGATCGGGCAGCTCTGCGCTGATTGCATCGCCGGGGCGGATGATTCCCTCTTCCAGGACTTCCGCGAAAACGCCCTCTCTGGGCATGATGCAGTCGCCCACGCGGCTGCGGATGGCGCAGCCCTGGTGGCATTCCTTGCCGATCTGCGTCATCCTCAGCACGACGGAACCGCTGCGGATGATCGTACCGACGGGAAGTTTTTTGAAATCAATGCCCTCTACAAGAAGGTTTTCGCCGAAGTCTCCGTCCACGACCTGGGCGCCGCGGGCATTGAATTCCTCCACCTTGTCGTAGGACAGGAGGCTGACCTGCCGGTGCCATTTGCCTGCATGGGCGTCATCTTTGATTCCGAAATTTTTGATAAAAAGGCCTTGGCTGACCGGTCTCTTTTCCGTTCCCTTTGCAGGGCTGGTGCAGACCGCGCGGACAATGCCTTTCATGATGATTTCCTGTGCCATGTTGTTTCCTCCTGTCGTGGGACACCGGGAGGCGGTTCCTGCCGCCCGGTGAAATGAGTCATCGGGGACGGTTCTTCCTGACTCATTTATATTGACGCAAAGAGTCCGGATGTGTCGCCGGACACTCAAATGAGTCAGAGAGAACCGTCCCCAGTGACTCATCATTTCAGCCGCCGATGGCATTCATGCCGGCATTTTCGGTTATCTGCGCGGGTTTGTCGAAGCAGTGCGCGTCGGGTTTACTCAATATGGCTTCCCGCATGGACTCGAAAAGCGCCGCGCGCATTTCCGTCTCCGGCAGTCCGGCGCGGAGAACGGCGCGAAGGTCAGCTCCGTCGTTGTAGCAGAGGCATGTCTTGAGGTAGCCCTGTGAGGTGAGCCGTACGCGGTTGCATGTGCCGCAGAATTTTCCGTGGATGGCGCTGATCAGTCCCACGCTTCCCTGATAGCCGGGGATGGTGTAGTAGACCGCCGGGCCGTAACCGTGGTGCCGGTCGTCTTTCTGTATGCCCGGATGCATAGCCTTCAGCTTTTCCAAAAGCACTGTGTGACTGAGGGACGGAAAATCCCTGCCAAAGCCGATGGGCATCATTTCGATAAACCTGACATCTACGGGCATGTCCTTGGCAATGTTTATGAGGGCGTGAAGATTGTCCTCTCCCAGGTCCAGAGAAACCGCATTGATCTTGACGCGCAGGCGGCGGCCGGGCGCAGCTTCTGCAGAGCCTTCAGGACTGTCAGCAGGACAGCCCGCAGGATCAGCCGGACCGGGGAGGCCTGTCCGGCCTGCCGCGCAGGCGGCACTGACGGCACTCAGAACCGTATCCAGTCCATCTGTTCCGGTGATCTCCCTGTATTTTCCGCGGTCCATGGTATCGAGACTGATGTTGACGGCATCCAGCCCTGCATCGATGAGGGAGGGGAGTTCTTTTTCCAGAAGGATTCCGTTGGTGGTCATGGTCACCGCCTCGATGCCCAGAACTGCCTTGAGCCTTTCGACCAAAGAGATGACTCCGCGTCTGACCAGGGGCTCTCCGCCGGTCAGTTTGATATGACGGATGCCCAGTTCTGCCGCGGTCTCAGCAATGGTGCATATCTCTTCATAAGTCAGGATTTCCGGCATGGGCAGGCATTTGATCCCCTCCGGCATACAATATCTGCACCGCAGATTGCATCTGTCCGTGACAGAGATCCGCAGATAATCTATTTCTCTTCCACTGTGATCTAACATTCGATTCTCCACTATCTGGATTATTCTTGTCAAAAGAGCCGTCTGCAGCTGTCAGAATCTTTTGCGTATCGCCCGGTGCAATCAATCTCTTCAGTATCACCCGGTGTAATCAGAGCGCCTCTCAGTGTCCTTTGCCGAAGCCGCAGTTGGGGAAGGTGCAGACCGGGCAGTTGAGACAGAGTCCGCCTTCTCCAAGGGCCGCAAGGTCCTGTGCCGTGACTTGGTCATCCGCCATGACATGGGGCAGGATCAGGTCAAAAATCGTGCGCTTTGCATACATGACACAGCCGGGCAGACCCATGATCGTGACGGTGCGGGGATTGGGTCCCTCTTTTACTTCGTAATAGGCCAGGAGAAACATGGCGCCGGGAAGAACGGGCGCGCCGTAGGAGACAATGCGCGCACCGGTGTTTTTGATGGCGAGGGGGGTCTTGTCATCGGGGTCCACGCTCATGCCGCCGGTACAGCAGACGATGTCCGCGCCCTCGTCGATCATCTTCAGGATGGAAGCCGTCACTTTGGCGTCATCGTCATTCCAAATCTCGTGGTCGATGATCTCCGCATCATACTCCGCGAATTTGGACTCGATCACAGGGGTAAAGGTGTCCTCGATCCTTCCGTAAAAAACCTCGTTGCCGGTTGTGACAATGCCGACTTTTTTACGGGTAAAAGGCAGAAGTTCCAGAATGGGTCTCCCCTCCGCGGCTTCCAGGCAGGCTCTCTCTGCGGCGGTCATTTTTTCTTCCTCGATCACGAGAGGAATAATGCGGGTGCCGGCCAGCTTGTCGCCCTTTTTCACACCGAAACCGCCGTGGCGGGTGGCAATCATCATCTGGCCGAAGCTGTTGACGGCCTTGAGACCGGCGCTGTTGACTTTGAGAAGACCGCTGCAGGCGGCAGTGATCTCGATCTTGCCCTCCTTGGCCTGCGAGCGGTTCATATTTTTGCCCAGGCACATGCGGCAGAGGTATTCCGCCGCCTCGTCTTCGTGCAGCATTCCCTCCTGCTTTTCCCAGACATAGAGCTGGTCCTTGCCGACCGAGAGAAGGACCGGTATGTCCTCCTTTGTCACAATATGTCCCTTGCGGAAAACGGCGTCTTTGGTGACGCCGCGGATAATCTGTGTAATGTCGTGGCAGAGGACAGCGCCCTCTGCGTCAACGGTTTTGATCAGTTTCATCTTCGCCTCTTTTCGTTGGCCATGCAGGTCTGCAGTCAGATCTGATTGTTCCCGCTTTTCTGCCGGTCCGCGCTTTCTTAAGCCGGGCAGTCGTTTTCCCGCTGCCCCCTGTTTTTCTGCTCAGCTGTATTTACAAAGGTATTTCCGAAAATTTCTTCAAAAGCCCTGTCAGCATCCTCCTGCACGCGCAGGGTCAGCTGCCTGTATTTTTTCAGAAGATCCCGTCCCTCGTCCGTCAGTCTGGATCCCCCGCCTCCGCTGCCGCCGATCCTGCGCTCCAGAAGCTTGAATCCCAGCTGCTTTTCGGCCGCCTTGATCATCCGGGCTCCTTTGGAATAGGACAGCCCCATCTCCAGGCAGGCTTCCTGCATGGACCCGGTTTTTTCTATATACTCCATCAGCCTGGCTTTTCCCGGTCCGAAGAAGATGCCTTCCCTGGCAAGGCGGACCTGTACGGACACGCCCGGCGTCGACTCCCTGGTTACATTTGTCTCCTGTCTTTTCTCTTCTCTCATTGTGCAGAAAGGTCCTCCGCAGTGGTATATGTCCTGTCCCCTTCGTTCTGTTTTAAAAAACCAAACGGTTTCTGTATCATCATACCACAGAAAACCGTCCGATTAAATGAGGGATTTCCCTGATTTAATTCTTTTTAAAAAATCCGGCGAAGAGAGCTTCTTCGCCGGATTTCTATCCTCAAAATATATCAATCAGCGCATCGGTCTGTTCCGGGCTTGTTGCCCAGTCGGTGGCAAGACGGATCACTGTATTGGCTTCATCGTATTTTTCCCAGAAGCTGTATTCAACCTTCTCCCCCAGCTCCTGGAGCTTTTCGTTCTCAATGATACAGAAAATCTGGTTGGTCGGAGAGTCAAAACAGAGACGGTAATCTTTCTTCTCCAGGTTGGTGCGGATTATGTCCGCTGCTTTGATTGCGGGCTCTCCGATTTTCTCATAGAGGCCGTCTGTAAAGAGTGTATCGAACTGGATACCCAGGATGCGGCCCTTGGCCAGAAGAGCCCCGTGCTGTTTAATGATGGAAAAAAAGCCCGGGATCAGTTCGGGGTCAGGGATGACAACCGCCTCCCCGAAGAGGGCGCCGCACTTGGTACCGCCGATATAAAAAGCATCACAGCAGGCAGCCAGGTCGGGAAGTGTGACATCATTTGCCGGGCATGCCAGCGCGTAGGCAAGCCTTGCACCGTCCAGATAGAGGGGAATGCGATATTCTGCGCAGATTTCGTGGAGCTGCTGCAGTTCTTCTTTTCTGTACAGTGTACCGTATTCGGTCGGCTGGGAGATGTAGACCATGCCGGGCATGACCATGTGGTCACGGTTGTCGTCGCTGTAATAGTCCTCAAGAAAAGTACGGACGGTTTCGGGATCGATCTTGCCGTTTTTGTGCGGGACTGTCATCACCTTGTGGCCGCCGGCCTCGATCGCCCCCGCCTCGTGGTTGGCGATATGACCGGTCTGGGCCGCGACTACCCCCTGGTGCCGGCGCAGAAGCGCATCGATCACTGTGGCATTTGTCTGCGTTCCGCCGATCAAAAATTCCACCCGTGCCCGCGGAGCCTCACAGGCCATCCGGATCTTGTCCCTTGCAGCTTCCGAGAAAGGGTCAAGACCATAACCGCCGGTCTCCATCATGTTTGTCTCAACGAGACGCTCCATGATCGCAGGATGGGCTCCCTTCATATAGTCGCTGGCAAAAGACAGCTTCTTTCTTTTTTCTGAAACGCTCATATCTTCATCCTTTCCGGTCCTGCCGCCCGCCGGCGCAGCGCCCTGAGGCATTTCCGCGCAGGGGAAACGGTGAAGGGTCATGCAATCCGGGCCGCCCCGCGGCACAAATACGGGAACGGCCGTCTTTTCTGTATGCCCCGTCTATTTCTGCTCTCCGCAGATTGCTTTGTAGACCTCGGCGGAGATCGCGGAGATCTCCTCGTGCATCTGTGCTTCTCCCGCACCCGGGACTGCAGTCATCACAACGAGTACATAGGGATGTTCCCCTGCGAAAATGATCGCCGCGTCGTTCTGTACGTCCACGTTGACGCCCTCTGCATTTTGGGTAAAGAGTTCGCCCGTCTTGTTGGCTGTCTCGACACCCTCGGGCACACCCGCGGGAATCTTGTAGAGGTTGCGGGCAATCTGTGCGCGCATGGCCTCCTCGACCCTCCCGGAAGCGACCTTATTGATATAGGTTCTGTCGTAGACATTCCTCAGGACATTGCCGCAGTCTCTTGCGGATGTATAGTTCTCTGTCCCGTTATTTTCCAGCATTTTCCGGTTCAGTCTGCCTGCCCCGTAATGGTGTTCCTGCATAAAGGCATTGATCTGATCCATGCCCAGCAGGTCGATCAGCCGGTTGGTTGCCCCGTTGTCACTTGCGGAGAGCATGGCAAAAAGCTGCTGCTGATAATCATCCGGAACATTCCCCTTTTCCACCTGCTCCAGATAGCATCCGGCTATGTAGAGCTTGATGAGGCTGGCGGAGATCATGGGCTCCTGGTCATTGATTCCGATCTCCTCCCCTGTGTCCAGGCGATACAGGTACAGGGACCAGTCGCCGTTTTTCTCTGCAAGCTGGCTGCGCAGGCTTTTGCTGAGGGCTTCCATTTCGGGACTGAGGGGCGTTGCCTTCTCTTTAGCCGACGTCCGTCCTGTTCCGGAGGTCTGCGACTGGCTCCCCGGCTTTTCCTCTGTCTTTCCGCTGCCGGCAGGCTCTGCTGTCCCGGCAGTGGCGGCGGTGGCGGCTTCCTGTGTCAGTGAGACGCCGGTCTGCGCCTCTTCCGGCAGATTCTGCTCTTTCTGTCTGCTCTTTACCAGGACCAGCAGGCAGAGCAGAATGACCAGGCCTGCTGCCAGCAGCATGATAACATGCCCGGGAACACCCGCGCTCTTCATATTTTCGGCATTGTCCTCACCGGAATGTACGGCGTTTTCAGCCGCCCAGGCCGCACCCGGATCCAGGCTTCCCTGCCTGTTCTGCTGTATTAAGTTCCCCTGTTTGTTTTGTCCGTCGCTGCTGCCCTGAGGATTCTGTCCGGAAAGATTCTTTTCAGGGAACTCCGACGTCTGTTTTTCATTTTCTTCTGTCTTATTTTCTTCTGTCTTATTTTCTGTGCTCATTTGTATGTCAATGCTCCTTGGGTGTTCTGTCCGCCATAAACGCGTCGATGCCGTCCGCGATTCCGTCTGTCATTTTTTTCTGGAACTGAGGATCCTGCATCTGCATGTCTTCCTCGCTGTTTGTCATATATCCCATCTCCACGATGGTCACGGGAACATCGCACCAGTTGATGCCGCTCATGGTGTCTGTCTCCCACACGTATTCGTAATCGATCCCGGTCGCTGCCGTATAGGCGTTGAGGATGCAGTCCGAAAGCGCGCGGGAATCCGCATAGAGATCTCCGTTGTAGATATTGCCCGGTGTCTGGCAGATGGTCATGGCGCCGGTTGCCCCGTGATTGTCGGATCCGTTGGCGTGGATGCGGATAAAGGCATCCGCGTCCGCCTCATTTGCAACGGCCGCCCTCTCCGAATTGCTGATATTCACTTCATTGGTCTCCCGCACCAGGATGACTGTATAGCCGCGTTTTTCCAGTTCATCGCGCAGCTGCAGGCCTATGTCCAGAGTAAGCTGATATTCCGGAATGCCCGACGCTATGCCGCTGGTTCCTCCGCTGACCTTGATCTTGGTCTCCGATGCGCCGGGGCCCACGGGCTCCTGTTCGGTATTGGCATACTGCTGGTGGCCGGGATCAATGACGATCAGGCCTCTGGATTCCTCTGCATATTCCGCCGCCCGGTTGCCGGTGCTGCCTGCCGCGGCAGTCTGCCCTGCGGAGGCAGTCTCTGCCGCCGCTGAGGTCATGCCTGTATTTGCTGTCTCTGCTGCCGCGGCCGCCTGTGTACTCCCGGTTTCAGCAGGCTTTACTGCCGCCTTCTGTTCTGTACTGCCTGCCTGTGCAGGCGCCTGCTGTGTCATGGCGGTCTCAGTTTTTTCTTGCGAAGCACTCTGTGTCTGTGTGCTCTGCCCTGCTGAGTTTCCGCATCCTGCAGCAAATACAAGTACCAGACACAGGGCTGCTGCTGTTTTTTTCCACATAGTCTTTTTCTCCTTTAGGGCAGTATCCTTAACAGCCCTGCTGTAACAGTTTGTGTGCCTATCCCATGGCTGAGATCGCAGGATTGTTCCCGTGATTACACGAGATTCTTTTTCTTTTTTATCCTGCGGCCCAAATCACGGATATTGCGTGATGAAGAATAAAAAGCCTATCTATTATGGCAAAGAGCGGACTCCCTTGCAAGCAGGGAATCCGCTCTGAATTTCATTTTATCCGAATGTTTTTTGATACAGTCTGATCAGATCTGATAGCCGACGCTCTTGAGATAGTCTACGCTGGCCTTGATGTCGCGCAGGGAGGTCTCCTGGTTCCTGGGATCGCGCTCCTGCTCGATGGTGATGTAGCCGCTGTAGCCGATCTCCTCGAGGGCGGTCTTGATGGCGGGATAGTCAAGGGCGCCTGTACCGACGGGGCACATGGTTCCTTTGCCGCAGCCGTCGAAGAAACGGATGTGCTCGCTCATGACCTGCTCGTAAACCTTCTGGTCGACATCCTTGAAGTGGACATAGTCCAGAACGTCAGCGTATTTCTTGAGATACTCCACGGGATCCATGTCGCAGTAGTAGAGGTGGCCGGTGTCGAGGCAGAGGCCTGCGATCTCATAGGGCATATCCTGCACATAGCGGGCGATCTCATCGGAGAACTCGATGTAGGTGCCGGAGTGAGGGTGGATCACGGGACGGACGCCCCAGCTGTTGGCGCGCTCGCACACTGCGCGGACGTGGCTCATGAACTGCTTCCACTCCTCATCGTTCATGCGGGGTGCGCGGTCCACATGGCCGGCGTTGAAGTCACGCTCGTCGTGGCCCCAGTCCATAACGGTCATGTAAGGGGTGGGGAACTTCTGGCCTTCCATAACGGGAAGCTTGGGGAGCCTGGGATCGGTGATCAGCTTGCAGATGTTGTCCACTGCCTCGAGGACAGCGGGCTGATTTGCGGGATCTACCAGATCGTGGAAAATGGTGCCTGCGACGATCGCCAGGTCATTTTTCTCCAGCTCGGCAGCAACAACTTCAGCATCGATGGGCATGTAGCCGTAAGGTCCGAGCTCGATGGCGGTATAGCCGGCCTGATGAGCTTCGGAAAGGACCTTGGTCCAGTGAGGAAGATAGGGATTCTCGGGATTGTCTACGCCCCAGCTGGCCGGAGCACCGCAAATCTGCATAGGCATTTGTATTACCTCCTTCGCATTCGCTGCGTTTTACATCTCAATTCTGTAATGATTTTCTACGAAAACAATCTTTGAATTCTTTTGAACTCTCTTGTATATCCTTGCATTCTCTTGTTTATTCCCCCGGTCCGGTCAGGCGGTGGCCCGCTCTGGCCGGATCGGTTCTCTGTCGATTCGATGCCTTATATCGGGACCAGATCTTGTTGTCTGGTCTTCCGGTATTCCGGTTTCCCGGGGCAGATAGCGGACAGGGAATATTATCAACTGTTTTTTAGTTGAAGTCTACCCAGACGCTGTTGTTGTTTGCGGACTCGACGCACTTCTCAAGCCACTTGACGCCCTGTGCGCCTGCCTCAACACTGGGATACCAGAAGTCGCCGTACTCGCTGGTGTCAGCGCCGCTCATTGCGACTGCGAATCTTCTGTAAAGGTTGCTCCATGCTTCGAACAGTCCCTCTGCATGGCCGCCGCCGATGCGGTCTTCCACGCGTGCTTCGGGATAGAGGTAGCCTGCGCCGCGCTCCAGGGTGCGGACGGGCTCGCCTTCGATCTCATAGCTCATCTGGTTGGGTCTCTCATCATCCCACTCGATGGAAGCCTTGGAGCCGACGATGCGGACCTTGTGGCCGTGGCGTGCGCCGCAGTTGATGGAGCTGGACCAGCAGTAGACCTGGGCGCCGTCCTGGACACACTCGGTGCCTTCCAGATCCATGATCGTGAAAGCGTTGTCCTCGAGCTGACGTCCCTCGATGAAGGCCTGCTTGGTGCAGAGGACCTTGCGGATCTTCATATCCGGGATCATTGCCTCGATCAGGTAGAGGGGATGTGTTCCGACATCTGCCATTGCGAAGGAGATGCCTGCCTTGGCGGGATCAAAGCGCCATTTTGCAGCGGGATTGGTCTCTTCAAGCTTGACGTTGTATGCGCCGAAGGCGAAGCTCATGTTGATGACGCGGATCTGGCCCAGGTCGCCGTTCTTGATCATCTGGCGGGCCTGCTGGATCATCTGATGTCCGGAGTAGCCGTATGTGACACCGACAACGCGGTTCTTTGCCTTTGCAAGAGCAACCAGCTCTTCAGCCTCTGCATAGGTGAAGCAGACGGGCTTCTCGCAGACTACGTGGAGGCCTGCTTCCAGAGCAGCCTTTGTGATGGCGTAGTGTGTACCGTTGGGAGTAGCAATGGAGACTGCCTCGATGCCGTCTTCGCGCTTGGCTTCCTCTGCGAACATGGTCTGATAATCGGGATAGCAGCGGTCGGGATCGACGCCCAGTTCCTGGCCGAAAGCGATGCCGCGCTCGGGATTGATGTCAAATGCGCCTGCGACAAGCTTGAAGTTGTTGTCGCGCTGTGCGGAAGAGCGGTGAATGTAGCCGATCTGGCTGCCCTTGCCGCCGCCTACCATTGCCCAGCGAATACTGTGATCGAGAACCTTGGAACCGTTAATCATTGCTTTTTCCTCCTTGTTTTTTTGTTTTTTTAGTCTTTGTTTTGTATTTTTTGTTGGTTGGTTTTTGATTTATTTTAGAAAGGTCTGTCTCCCGGGCTTTTCTCTGCCTAAGGAGCAGGTCTTTCTGTTAACTTGGTGTTTCTTCCTTCAGGCTCCTTATTCCATCAGGTTGAAGGATTTGCGGAAAGCTGCAGGGGTCTGTCCTGTTTTCTCTCTGAAAAACCTTGTGAAGTGTGAGGTGTTGGCGAATCCGCAGCGTTCTGCGATTTCCGCTACCGGAAGAATTTTCTCGATCAGCATCTCTCTTGCGAAGTTGATCCGGACTTCAGCCAGATATTCATTGGGCGTCCGTCCCGTCTCCTTGCGGAAGAGCCTTGTGAAGTAGTAGCGGCTCAGGGAAACGTGTTCCGCGATCTCACTGATCTGCACCTGTTCTCCGTAGTGGTTGTAGATGTAGTTCATGGCCTCTCTGACCGGAGGTGAGACGGATACTTCGTTCTGACTGATCATGCTGCAGAACATGGCGTGGATTCTCATGGAGATGTTGTGGTCCTGCGGGAAGGAGGAATCCAGTTCCTGGCGGAGCTTTTTGATCGTCTCCTTCAGCTTACCGGTCAACACGAATTTGTGTCCCCATTTTTCTGTGATCAGATTGTAGTAGGCTTCCGACTCGTTTCCCTTGAAGACCATCTCCCATTTTGTGAGGCGGTCGGAAACGCATCTGTAGGAATGCGGTTTCCTGAAGTCCAGAAGGATGAGTTCATCTTTCTTTACCGGAATCTTTTTGCCTTCGTAGCAGACTTCCATCTGGCCGTCCAGCACGCAGATCACTGAGTAGAAATCCAGGAATTCTCTCTTTACCGAGTAGAGCCTGCTGCATTCGTAGCAGCTGCTCCAGGCTACGTAGAAGAGATGTTCCGCCGCGAACTCCGTCGGCGTGTGAAATCCCGCTCCGCTGATGTCCAGGATACCTTTCTCATTTAAGATTTTGATCCGTTCTCTGGTATCGTGATCCATCCTGTCTCTCCTGCTTTTTGTCTTGTCGGTTTTCTCTTTTTGTCTTTCCTCTTTTTGCTGTGCGCTTTGTCTTCCGCTTCTTTTCTTTCCTCCGCGGCTCCTGAACTGCTGTCCCGCGCCTGCGGTGGTTTGTTTGTTTTTGTTTACAATAAGATAATATAAAATAAAAGGACCTGTGTGAATACACATACTTGCCGGAAAATGTTCTATTTTTGCCCTATATTTTAAGACGTTCTCCGCCCGCTTTTCATTGTCATCAAAACGGCCTTTTTCCCTTCATGAAAGCGGCAGAATCTGCGGTCCTTCCATGTCACTCTCAAACAGGGACACAGGTCTGCCCTGCGTTTTTTTATGCCTCACTTGCGCACTTTGGCCCGGATTGTTATTATTAACGAATGCAGGACAAAGAGATCTGAATCTCCGGCACTCCTTATTGTATGAAACGAAGATATCTTTACACGACAGGAAAAAAGAATTATGGGAACAAACAGTACAAAATCAAATCAGGCAGAAGTCAGCCGTGACTCTGTCATCATCAGGACCAGTATTATCGGTATCATCACCAACGTCTTTCTCGCAGCCTTTAAAGCCGCAGTCGGCATTCTCTCCAATTCGATTGCCGTCACGCTGGATGCCGTCAACAATCTCTCCGACGCCCTGTCCTCCATCATCACGATTGTGGGAACAAAGCTGGCGGGAAGGCTGCCGGACAAAAAGCATCCCCTGGGATACGGCAGGATCGAGTATCTGAGCGCCATGATCGTCTCCGCCATCGTCCTCTATGCGGGCATCACTTCCGCCGTTGAATCCGTCAAGAAGATCATCCATCCCGAAAAAGCGGACTACAGCATGATCTCTCTTTTCATCATCGCCGTCGCGGTGGTCGTAAAGCTTGTACTGGGACGGTATGTGAAAGCACAGGGCAAAAAGGTGAATTCCGGCTCCCTGATCGCCTCCGGTTCCGACGCGGCTTTCGACGCGGTCCTCTCTCTGTCCGTACTTGCCTCCGCAATCATTTTCACGCTCAGCGGAATCTCGCTGGAGGCCTACGTGGGCGCCGTCATCTCTGTCATCATCATCAAGTCCGGTATCGAAATGATGATGGAAACCCTGGATGAGATCCTGGGTCAGAGGGCAGATCAGGAGACGACACAGCAGATCAAAAAACTTCTCGTTGAAGAGCCGGAAGTCAGGGGTGCCTTCGACCTCATCCTGCACAATTACGGACCGGATAAAAATCTGGCTTCCGTACATCTGGAACTTCCTGATACCATGACCGTCAGGGAAGTTGACCGGCTGACCAGAAAGGCAGAGGCAAAGGTTTTCCGGGAGACCGGCGTCATTCTGACCGGTGTAGGCGTCTATTCCTTCAACACGGGAAATGATGAAGCAGCCGGGATACAGAATAAGGTCCGGAAGATCGTCATGTCCCACGACTGGGCCGTCCAGTTCCACGGCTTTTATGTGGATATTGAGAAAAAAGAGATGACCTTTGATGTCGTCATGAGCTTTGAGATCAGCCCCAAAGAAGCCCTGGAGATTCTCTACAGGGAGGTTCGGGAAGCCTATCCCGATTACAGGATCGTGATCGCTCCCGATGTCGATGTTTCTACGACTTACTGAGTTTTGACGAAAGGCCGACGAAGGGCCGCAGGTATCGGGCTTACAGTAATGGACAGGTTCCTCCGGCTGCCTCTGCACGAAAAATCGAAAAGCAAATCTGCAGGCCAAAAACCGGCAGCAGCTGCCTATGCAAAACAGCTGCTGCCGGTTTTTTTCATCTGACGCTTCTCTAACCAGCGCTTCTCTGACTAACGCTTCTCTGACCGCTGAAGTGTCACTCGATGGTATCAATGATCTTGTTTACTGCATTTTTCATTTCTTCGACGCGGGCTTCGGAATCCTCACGTTTTTTTGCGACGGCGTAATAGTAGAATTTGATCTTGGGCTCTGTCCCCGAAGGGCGCATGGCAAACCAGCTGCCGTCATTCATCATGAACTTCAGGACGTTGGATGCAGGGATGTCCTCATAGCCTTTGATATAGTCGATGATTTCCACTGCCTGCAGGGAACCGTATTCCCTGGGGGGATTGCCGCGGAAAGCATCCATGATGCGTCCGATCCTGGCGGCGCCCTCCTGGCCCTTCAGGACAACCGATACCTGGTCCTCCGCATAGTAGCCGTATTTCTGATAGAGGGCCTCCAGGGCATCGCCGATGGTCTCTCCCCGCTTTTTGCACCAGGCGGCAAGTTCCATCACCAGCATGGCGGCGCAGACGCCGTCCTTGTCGCGGACCGCCTCGCCCGGGGCACAGCCGATGCTCTCCTCGTAACCGAAGAAATAGCTGTATCCCTCTTCTTCCAGACGGGGAATCACACCGCAGATATTTTTAAAGCCTGTCAGAGCCTCGTAGACACGGATCCCGTTGGCCTTGCAGATTGCCTTTCCCAGGTCTCCTGTGACGATCGACTTGATCATACCGGCCTTTTTGGGAAGGCTTCCCGCCTCCTTCTGGCTCTGCGCCATGTAGGCAATGAGCAGAGCGCCGGTCTGGTTGCCGTTGAGGGGCACATAACCGCCCTTTCCGTCCGGAATCTCTATCGCCATTCGGTCGCTGTCGGGATCCGTCGCAATCAGGACCTCCGCGCCGACCTCTTTTCCGAGTTTTTCGGCAAGTTCAAAGCCTT
>CAMKEX010000086.1 GCA_946411695.1 uncultured Lachnospiraceae bacterium | reverse complement strand
GGACTGCCCCGCATCATGGATATGGGCCAGTGCAACGACGCATACAGCGCGATCCGTGTCGCGGTCGCTCTTGCAGAAGCCTTCGGATGCGGTGTCAACGATCTCCCGCTTTCCATGATTCTATCCTGGTATGAGCAGAAAGCCGTATGTATCCTTCTGACACTCCTGTATCTTGGCATTAAGAACATCCGCCTCGGCCCTTCCCTTCCGGCATTCATTTCCCCGAATGTGCTGAATTATCTGGTTGAGAACTACAACATTGCTCCGATCAGCACCCCGGAAGAAGACCTGAAAACAATCTTAGGTTAATCCCCCCATAAAAGGGGACGGTTCTTTGTCTCCTCCGGGGAGGAGACAAAGAACCGTCCCCTTCTCCACCTAGCAGGCTGTCCTCAACTTTACGGTTTCTGAAGGAAAAGAATCCCGCCCGCGGGAACCGTGATTTCCCTGTCTTCAATCATCGAATTCCGGTCACCGGTGTAGAGGGTTGCGCGCAGGTTCCTGTATTCCGCCACAGAATCCGGCAGCCGGCGTGTCACTGCAGTATCGCCGGTATTGATCAGGACCAGGACATCGTCTGCCCCCTGCTTTGCCGAAGAAGTCCTCAAAAAGCCGATAAAACTATCTTCTTCCAGTTCCGGAATCCGCACCGTCCTGCCCCTGGCGATGGCGGGCAGGCTCTCCCGGATCCTCACGGCTTCTCTAATATAGTTAAAAATTGAGTTCGGATCGTCTGCCTGTTTCTCCAATGATCCGTATTCCATTCGGATCTCCTCCATGCCGGCCGGGCCGGAGCACATCCCTGCCGCATGCGGATCATCGTTCCAGTACATTGGGGCCCGCCGGTTCTCATCCCTGCCGGCGCCTTTCATCCCAAGCTCTTCCCCGTAGTATACAAAGGCATTTCCCGCCATCAGGAGGTTCAGAGCCTCTGCAATCTTTACTTTGGCCGCCTCACCCTCCATATAGTACTCGGCGCCCCTGTCCATATCGTGATTTGTATAAAACGGCGCATTGACAAAAGACGGATTTAAGGAAGCGTATAATTCCTCTTCCTGGACCATAGCCTCGGCAAAATAGCGCAGGTCTCCCTTTCTGTTGGCTGTGCGCGAGATAATCCCGTCGCGGCCTGCAAAGGCAAAATCAAACAGGGAGTCGATTCCGCTCCTGTAATACTGTGCGTATGTGTTCTGGTCTGCCCATGCTTCTCCGACAATGTATGCCGACGGATTTTTCTTTTTTGCAGTTTCTGTGATCCACCGCGTAAAATCAATCCCGGCTTCAGGGTTGTCCGTATAGTAGGACGTCACCGCGTCCAGCCTAAACCCGTCGACTCCCCGGTCAAGCCAGAAATCGATCACGTTCTCCAGTTCCTGCCGCACCTCCCCGGTAGTCAGGTTCAGATCCGGCATCTCCGACCAAAATCTCGCCTCGTAATACCACTCGGAATCCGGCAGAGGGACGTAGCCGTCGTACTGCTCTCTGGCGAACTGATAGTACCACACATAGGGGCACTCCTCCTTGACCGCTTCCTGCCCGGGCGGGAGCGACCTCAGATACGCGGCCGCCTCCTGGAACCAGGGGTGGGCAGTCGAAGTATGGTTCACCGGAAGATCCAGAATTACAGTCATTCCCCTTTCGTGGCATGCAGCCAGAAGCGCATCCATGTCTTCCAGCGTTCCGTAGGCCGGATCGATCCCGGCAAAATCCGTCACATCATATTTGTGATAAGTATTCGAAGGAAAGACAGGCATGAGCCAAAGTCCCGTCATCCCGAGATCCTGACCCCCTGCAGGGTCGCCGTCATTGATATAATCCAGCCTTGAGAGAAGTCCCGGCAGATCGCCGATCCCGTCTCCGTCACTGTCACAGAAGGAGTAGACGAAGACCTCGTAGGTCGTTCGGCAGAACCCGTCCCTGGTAAGCAGGCTGCTCTGCAGCGGTTCATTTTCCTCGGCAGAATGAATCTCAGAGGCTGTCTCATATTCACTTTCCGATACAGTTTGATCCTCATGAACAGTTTCCTGCGCGCTCTCAGGCAGATAGCCTGTCATACGCAGGTAGGCGACCAGCAGGGCAATTATGGCCGCCGTGATCCATCGTAATATCTTTTTATTTTCCATTATTTACGGCTGCCTTTCCTGTGCTGCAGCATGCCGGTCAGGAAACAGCTTGTCATACTGAGCTGCCTCCGGAATGAATAATAATTGCTTTGTACAGTATGTTCACCTATCCCATTATAAGTCACAGCTTAATATCCAACAACAGAGATCAAAAAAGAGAGATTTTTCCGAGAATTTTTCTCGAGATTTTCAGGAATAAAGGATATGATAGAGGGAGTTCAGAAAATGCATGAACCGCTCCGTCCGGATCCGGATGAAAAAACCGGTGCGCGGCGGGAAGGAAACTATTCAGAATCGATAAGATTCCGAGGAATATTAAGCAACGAGGAGGAAACTATCATGGCAGACACATTGACCATCCTGAAGACGCGCCGCAGCTGCCGCGCTTACAAACCTGAACACATTGAGGATGAGAAGCTGAAAGCGATCGTTGAAGCCGGAACCTATGCTGCGACCGGAATGGGCAAGCAGTCCCCCATTATCCTTGTGATCAAGGATCAGGAAGTCTACAATACTTTGAAAAAACTCAACGCCGCCGCGATGGGTATGGACATCGATCCCTTCTACGGTGCACCGGACCTTCTGGTCGTTCTGGCAAACAAGGACATCCCGACCTATATCTATGACGGAAGTCTGGTGATGGGCAATCTGATGAACGCAGCTGCCGACCTGGGCGTTGCGAGCTGCTGGATCCACCGCGCCAAGGAAGAGTTCGAGAGCGAAGAAGGCAAGGCCATCCTCAAAAAGCTCGGCATCGAGGGCAACTATGAAGGCATCGGCAACCTGATCCTCGGCTATGCGGAAAAAACCGCCGCCGCAGCTGCCCCCAGAAAGGCTGACTACGTTTACTATCTCTGATAAAAAGACAGGAAGGGGACGGTTCTTTGTCTCCTTTTCGTGAAAAGGAGACAAAGAACCGTCCCCTGTCTCCCTTGACACTTATTTTATAAAGTTCTGATGCTTCCATTCTCCCCTGCATGTTGCCAGATGTCAAAAAATCAGTCTCTTCCTAATCCGCCATTGTAAACAGGGGATATGACCGGCTTCCCTTCCCTGTCCAATAAGGGAGTTAAACCGCCCGAATAACCATCCATGTGGTAGAGATAATTGACACCGGTTTCCTTATCAACCCAGATCTGGGTAACAGTAAGCGTTCCCTGTGAATATATCTTTTCGAATCTTTCGTTTTTTGCCATTCCGAAAACTCCTTTCACATTTTAATGAGAGTGTGCAAAAACACTTCGTTAAAACCAATTCCAATATATTATACCACACGCAATATCCTCCCGATGCAAGGGAACAATACAGGATAAAAATCCTTGCACAAAAAAAGCTCCCTGCCGCTGACAAATCTGTCAGCGGCGGGGAGCCCTTGTTGTTTAGAAAATCTGCCCCGGAAGCTTCAGTTTCTGCCTGGGCGGAAAGTCTTTGTCAAATTCTTCCACATCTGAATCATCTACATAGTAGCCCTGCGGTGTCTGATAGATTCCTGTGATGCCCTCAAGGTATCCCGGAATCAGTTCCCTGCAGAGAAAGAAAGAGTCGTCCGCGCCTTCCGGTAAGTCGTGGTAGCGAATGCCGAACTCGCGGGCATAGGTGAAGCCGCATTTGCCGTAAAAGCCGATATTGCCCTCAAACAGGACAGCCCCATAGCCAAGCCCCGCAGCCTTCTCCAGGGAGTAGTCGAGCAGGGCCTTCCCATAGCCCTTGCGCTTGAGCTCCGGTATGATGCCGATCGGCCCCATGGTCAGGACAGGAATCACCCTGCCGTCATCTGCTTCGATGATCGTTTTCATAAACATATTCTGGCCGATCAGTCTTCCGTCCTGCTCCATGACGAAATCCAGTTCCTTGATGAAAGCCGGATCATCCCTGAGCACGTGGATCACGTAATGTTCACTGCATCCCGGACGGTACACATTCCAGAATGACTCCCGGACCAGGTTTTCCACCTCTCTTTGATCTTCGTTTTTTTCCAAACGTATAGTATAGTTCTTCGTATTCATTGTTTTTCCCCTCGCTTACTTGCGAACATTTGCAGTCCGCTCATATAGCACACTCATCATATTGCTCGCTTATCTTGCTCACTCAATTGTTGATGGCAGTTGTCTTTCAGCGGAAGGTTTTTTTGATTGTCAGCAAACCTCCCGGTCAGCCTGCAATCTCCGGTGTATTGTACTTTCTCAAACAGCACTCTCCTTATTCGTGTTTTAAAAGATTTTGATGATGAATTTTTTGTTTACTATTGTTGTTTTACTTTAGTTTTACTTTGGCTGCCAGGAAGCCTTTTATGACCAGGAATGAGAAACAGATAATACCGGCATAGGGCTGCCTGGCCACAATAAAAACTGTGACTGCGAGTATAGACAGGATGATTCCTGTGACAAGCCTGTGTCTGTTCCATAGGGGTCTGTTGAAATTGGCAATGATCACTCCGCAGATTCCATTCAGAATCGTAACGCCTATGATCACAGCAAAAACGATCTTTACCCAAGGATTGATCCCGCTCAGGCCAAACAGAGATACTGTTTCGGGGGAATCTCTTCCGTTTCCAAACGCAGGAATAAACAGCAGTATAGCCAGAAGAATATCCAGCGCATTGCATATGAGCGAGACGTAGTGATCAGCCAACTCTCTTTTTTCGTTTTCTGCCACAGAAATCATTTCATCCGAACAGATCAGATCGTCGATCGTTACGGAAAAGTAACGGGAGATTTCTTTTAATGAGTCAATGCTCGGATACCCTCTGCCGGACTCCCACCTTGAAATCGCCGTTCTTGAAACAAAGAGGGCTTCGGCAAGTTCCTCCTGCGTCAGTGACCTGCTCTTTCGCAATTCCTGTAACTTTTCATTGAACTCCATCTGTCCCCTCCGGCTTCAGGTTCGGTTTCTCAGAGTCAAAATATTCTGCTATAAAGCGATAGATCATAAACAGACCGAAGCTTAGCAAAACAGAGCCTATGATATCTGTTGCCCAGTGGACGCCCGAAATCAGCCTTCCGATCACCATAAATGCAGAAAACACTATTACAAAAATGGTTATTGCCTTACGGAGAACTGCGCTCATGACTCTTCGAACAGCCTGAAATTTCAAGGTCGGCATCACGCTCAGAACCAGCAGCGTGGTCGAAGACGGATAAGACGCTTCCAGGTTTCCTTCTATCAGGATCGGTCTGTAATTGATCGGTACCATCTCGAACAGCAGGTAGCCTAAGATGACAACCACATAATAGACGCCTAAGAGCAGGATATCGGGATCGACCCTCAGCAGGCTTCTCCGTTTTATCCACTGGATAAGGCCCAGAAGCCCAAAGCCCATACATATGAAGACCGGGACAAGACCAAGCCAATCCGTAATTGTATAGATCAACATGTGTACACCCGTCATGCGATGGAACCACACATTGAAGGAAGCAAATCCGATCTCTGTTCCCCCGGGTCCGGCTCTCTGCAAGTCGATATGCCGGATCAATACAGTCCACACGAGGAAGCCTGCCAGAAGCACAAGTCCCCGCATCAGTTCTCTTTTTCCCTTCTCTTTCATTCTTCTATCCTTCATCATCCTTCCATCCTTTCTCTGACCCTCTTGTCAGATAGAATTGTCAGATAGAATTTAATGGATGATGATGAAAAATGAAAGAATCGCTCCGTCACATCGATGACACGAATCGTGTCATCGCATTTTTATGCCTCTGTTGATCACAGCCTGACAAAAGCTGTGATTTCCTGCTCCAGAAGGTGGAATACATTTACAATCAGAAACCCGTCCGCAATGGCATGATTCATACGAACAGTCACAGGCGTGACAAGCCTGCTTTTTTCAAGTCAGCTTCCAGGAGATTGAATCACCGGGAATCCTTGCCCAATGATCTTGAAAAAAGTCCGTCGCGGTTACAGTAATAAAAGATCCTTCTGACTCCCCTGATCTTGAACCGCGCTTCCGCATTTCCTTCCGGGTAGAGTTTCACCATCTGCATTTGGTCAGAAGAAGCTGCCGCCACGAAGGAAATATAGTGTTCCTTTGTCATGCTGTGATCGATCCGTACATAATACTCATCTTCTACACGCTCGATGGAAAGCATGTGCCGCTCATCTGCGGGTTCTGCTTCCAATGGTGTGAGCAGAATCCCGTGGCAATGAATTGCCGCCTCACCCATACTGTGTATGACATTGCCGCACACCGGACAGACATAAAATTTTGACCGCAGCATATTGGCAGATACGTTTGCATTGTGAACGGTATTGCCGGAAATCAGTTCCGTAACTGAAATCTTAAACACCTTCGCGATCGGTTCCAGGAGCGTGATATCCGGATATCCTTTTGCCGTCTCCCATTTGGAAACGGTCTTGTCACTTACCCCAAGCCTTTCCGCCAGCTGAAGCTGTGTCATCTTATTTTTTTCCCGCAGTTCTCTGATCACTGCACCTGTTACATATTGGTTCATATTATTTTACCTCCATGTACAGATTGTAGACCAGGGCTTATGCATGCGCCACCTATGGAAAGTAGAGTTCAGCGCAGGGGCATTAGAATGTCAAGAATGTCAAGGGGACGGTTCCTTTGACAAGAAATGTCAGGGGGACGGTTCCTTTGACAACATAGGAACCGCCCCCCTGACAGCGTTCTCCTGTCACTCAAAACTGTCAAAGGAACCGTCCCCCTGACAACTGAAGGAACCGCCCCCCCTGACAACTGACAACTTACAGCAATGCTTTCACGCAGGCTTCCACCTCTGCCATATCCGCGGTCGGCTCAAAACGGGCAACAACATTGCCTTCCCGGTCGATGATGAATTTGGTGAAGTTCCATTTGATATCCGGCTTTTTGTCCCAATCCGGGTCTGCCTCGGCGAACATCTTCTCCAGAAGCGCCTTAAACTGGTGTTCTCCAAATCCCTCGAATCCCTTCTGGGATTTCAGGTAGGTGTACAGAGGCAGCTCGTTTGCGCCGTTTACGTCTGATTTCTTCATCTGAGGAAATGTTGTATTGAAGTGGATCGTACAGAATTCGTGGATTTCATCATCCGAGCCGGGAGCCTGGCCGCCGAACTGGTTGCAGGGAATATCCAGAATTTCCAGCCCCTGGTCATGGTAATCTTTATACATCTGCTCTATGGGTGCATACTGCGGGGTGAAGCCACAGCCGGTCGCAGTGTTGACGACCATGATGACCTTCCCCTTATAATCTGCAAGATTCAGGGCTTCGCCTTTGCCGGTAGTGATGGTGTAATCGTAGATCATGATTATTCCTCCCGTTTCTATATCGACGTTTTCGTTAGTTGTCCTAACAATATTTCGTTTATTCAATTATACCGTTATTTCCGGAAGTGTCAAAGGTGTCAAAGGGACGGTTCCTTTGGCAACAAAGGAACCGCCCCCCTGACATCGTTCTCCTGTCACATAAAAGTGTCAAAGGAACCGTCCCCCTGACACTCACCCCTGACACTCAAGGAACCGTCCCCCTGACAACTTATGCCATGGTGAACTTGTCCTTGGATTGTTTGCAGCGGGGACATTTCCAGTCGTCCGGCAGGTCCTCGAAAGCCACGCCGTCGTGCTCCGCGGGGTCATAGACATATCCGCAGATTGAGCAGATATATTTTCCTGTTCCCTCATCCACTACGAAATAGTCTTCGGAAGGCCAGATTGTCTCAGGCGGATTGTCGAGGTCCATGACCTTCTTCGCCTCGAGGTTTTCATAGCCCAGAGGGGTGTGTGTTCCGCAGTATACAGTCGGGTGATTGCGGATGAATTCCCGGATGGTGTTCTGTGTGCTTCTGGCAAGATGGATATCATCGTACACGATCGACAGTTTGTCCTGATAAATCGCCTCATCCGTGTAAGAGATATCTCCGTGGAACATATAGAACAGTCCGCCGTCCTCTGCGATCACGATGCTGTTTCCATAGGTGTGACCGGGAGCCGGAAGCATGCGCACTCCGGGTGCGATGATCTGGCTGCGGGTGAAGTTGTAGTAGGGGCCGTCTGTGAAGTCTACCGGTGTGAGGCCGGGGTGATCTTTCAGTGCCCTGATCTCGTCAGTCTCAAGTTCCACTCTGTTCACATAGAACTTCGCGTTCGGAAAGCTTCTGACTTCACCGGAATGATCGGCGTGCTTATGGGTCAGAACGATTTTTGTCACCTGAGAGGGCTCGTATCCTGCTGTCTTCAGCGCAGATACATAATCTTCGATCTTTCTGCCCAGATACGTGGATGCCTTCCCGTCCCATGCTGCATCAGGTGTCTCCTTGGGCAGTCCTGTGTCAACCAGAATGACATCCTCGCCTGTATCGATCACATAATTCTGAAGAGACCCGCGATATCTGATCTTGTCATCATAGTTCTGAGGTCCTTCCTCTCCGCCGAAAGCAAATCCCTGTGCGTAAAAACCTTTCTCAACAAATTTTACTGCTTTTATGATCATTACCCATCCCACTCCTTTTCTGTAACAGACTGATTGACAATTCCATGTCTTTACATACGTACTGCTCGTCAGAGCAGCACTCTTCTGCTATTTATATTACACTTGTCATTTTAGCTTTTCAATTGACAGAGGATATGGTAGTGTTTAGATATATTACATCTGTAATTTATTTAAGGAGCAAAAATGAATTTTACCGACCTTCGAATTCTAAAAACACAGGAAAGACTTCAAAACGCGCTGCTTGGATTGCTTGGGACAAAGGAATTAAAGGCCATTACTGTAAAAGAAATCTGTGATAAAGCCGGAATAAGCCGCAATGCTTTTTATCAGCATTACGGCTATAAAGAAGATCTCTATGATCAGATGGTAACCCGGGCTACAGAAAGGATCCGGGATTCGCTGACCCCTTTGATCTCTGATGTAACTCAAGTCAAAGAGGATACTGTTGCATCCTATGCAAGACATATCATTGACGGTGTTTGCGAAGTCAGAGAACTCATTTATGTAATGTTAAAAAGCGATGATGGAATCTTTTTAAGGCAGCTGACCGATCTGATTTACGATCAGGTGCTGTCCAATTCTTTTTCATTTTTTGGCATTGGTGAAACAAAAGACCTCAAGCTCTTTTATGAGTTTTTCTCTGCCGGTATGGCTGCTTTCATCATTAAATGGGTTCTGGATGGGGACCTGGCTGAGGACAAGGCAGTGGCTGTTCTGACTGAAATACTGAATCAGATTTCTATTGCAATCCCGATGCAGCTTGGCAAATAGGCAATCAGACATTTTCTTTGTAGAGGCTGTCGGTTTCTTGTTTAAGGAAGATTCTTGTTTAAGGAAGATTCTTGTTTAAGGAAGATTCTTGTTTAAGGAAAATAACAGATGGCTCAATACCTGCATGATCGGACCAGGAAGGATATCAAAATGACGACTGAAAAAAAAGACCGCACTCACAGAATCGATGAATTGGAAACTGTTGTTGAAGCAGGAAGAATCCTGATGGAGAGCGGCGCGGAAATATACAGGATCGAAGAAACAATGACGCATATGGCAGGTGCGCTGCAGATAGAACGCTTTAGCGCCTACGTGATCAACCGCGGTATCTTTGCCTCCGGAATCAATCATAAGGGCATACAGGAATCGAAGATTATCAGTACACCGGATTATAAAGTACATTTAGGCAGAATCGAAGCTGTCAATGCTCTTTCCCGGGAGCTTGATGCAAATAAGGGCAGTATGTCTGTAGAAGAACTCTCTTCCCGTCTGCAGGAAATACGAAAAGAGACCGCTGCTCCTCTGTGGAAAACACTCCTGGTATATTTTATATCGATATTTTTTCTGTCCATTGCAATAGGAAGCGCATGGCAAAACGCACTTGCATCCGCGCTTTCTGTCCTGGTCATGGGTCTGGTGGTGAATCTGATTGAAAAGCACATCCGCTCATCAGTCCTGCTGACAATCATCAAGTGCATAGCCATAACAATATCAGCCAACATCATGTATCAGTTGGGAATCGGCAGTAACAGAGGGATTATTATCCTGGGCGCGTTTATTCTGCTTGTGCCCGGCGCACTCTATACAAATGCAATCAGAGAATTCAGCGAAAACAACTATTCCACAGGAATGAGTCTCCTTCTGACATCCGTTGTGATCTGTTTTTCCATGGCCGTCGGCGCCCTCCTGGGAACAGAGCTGCTTCCTTTCGCGGATCAGATGACTGAATATATTCCCGCCATCACCTCATCCCCGACCTACATACTGGTCCGGGCTGCGGCGGCAGGGATCGGAACGACAGCTTTTGCATTTCTCTACCACTCCCCGAGACGATATTATCCTGACCAGGGAATGATGGGAGCAGTCTCCTGGCTGCTGTGTATAATCATGGACATGTTATTTCACAAGTCGGTTCTGTCAATTTTCATAGCCGCCTTTACTGCCTCTATTCTCTCCCGCTTCCTGGCTGTCAGGCGCAAATGTCCCAGGACCGTTTTCCTCTCCATCAGTATCTTTCCCCTGCTTCCGGGACTGAGCCTTTTCTGGAGTATTTATTTATTGATGACAGGTTCTACGCCCAATGCCCTGATCAGTATGCGCGGCTGCTTTATATCAGCTTTCGCAATAGCTCTTGCCATCTCCAGTGTCCAGCAGATTCCTGAGCGCTTCTTTACCCGTCTGGCAGGCAGGGACATAAAAGACAAAAAATGAGGCAATGATCATTAATAGGGCATAAAAAAGGGACGGTTCTGTCTTGATGAGTCTCCGGGGACGGTTCTGTCTGACTCATTTTCCGGGGAAAATGAGTCAGACAGAACCGTCCCTTGTGACTCATCACGGAACCGTCCCCGGCAGCCCAAAGGCGGGAAGTCATTTCTGAGCAAGCAGTTTTTCTACCAGCTCGCGTTTTTCATACAGAACACATCCTCCGTCATGGTCGTCGATCAGGATGCTGCCGTCCCTGAGAGCTGTGAAGAGGGGAGAATGCATGGCATCCCGCAGGGAGGTATTGCGCACATTGACATCCGAATAGGGTGAAAACGGACAGGGCTCTGCGCCGCCGTGTGAATTGATGTGGAAGAATCCTCTTCCCGCAGCCACACAGCCGCCGGAGCTCTTCTCATCTCCCGGGAAGGAGATGTAGACCATTTCCGGGTGCTCTTGGCGGAGCCTTGCGATTTCTCCCCGCAGGTACTCGCGCTCATTGTCGCCGGGCGCCAGTTCTTTGCTGTCCTCTGTCACAGGCACAAATTCAACGAAGATCACTGCCTTGCAGCCCCGGTCCGAAAGCTTCTTCAGGAAATCATCCGAAGAGACCTCCCTGATATTCTGTGTGGTGACAGTGACGGAAGCTCCGAAGATCAGACTGCGCCTGTGCAGCTCGTCCATGTTTGCAATAAGCCCGTCATAGATCCCGGCTCCTCGGCGGGCATCGGTGATCTCTTTTTCTCCCTCAATGCTCATGATGGGTATGAGATTGCGGCACCGATCAAAGAGCTCAAAATATCTCTGGTCCATAAAGGTGCCGTTTGTGAAGATGGGAAACAGGATCCCCGGTTTCTTTCCGGCAGCTTCGATGATGTCCCGGCGCAGCATGGGTTCTCCGCCCGCAAGCAGAATAAAGCTGATGCCGAGTTCATCCGCCTCGTCAAAGATCCTGAACCACTCACGGCCGGTGAGCTGGCTGACAGGTTCTGCGTCCACTGTCGCATGGTTGCAGCGGGAATAGCAGCCTGCGCAGTGGAGATTGCACTTGCTGGTGATACTGGCGATCAGAAAAGGAGGGATGTGCTCTCCGGCATCCTCTGCTGCCCTCCGCTTTTTTGAGGCTTTTCTGCTCGCCGCAGCGAACTTTACCATAAAGGCGCTCTCCCTGGGGTCTTTGAATGTTGCTTTCAGCGCATCGCTGACTACCCGCTCAACGCCTTTTGTCATATAGGACTGAATATCAAAAGTATCTTTCATTTCGCTTATCCTTATCTTATTACAAGTCTTATTCCAGTCCGGAAATGGTTCTAATGAGTCTCCGGGTGAGTCTCCGGGGACGGTTCTGACTTGATGAGTCTCCGGGGACGGTTCTGTCTGACTCATCATCCCCTGTCTATCTCTGCCTTCATTTTTAGCATGCAGTCCAGGAGGGTTGTCTTCTTCAGTTCCTGTTCGGCTTTCTCTTCAATCTCCCGGAAGGTATCGGTCAGCACCGGGCGGATATGTCTGCCCACAATGCACTCGTCATTGGGATTCTGGTGCAGGTCGAAAACATGAACCTGCTCCGTCTCGGCGATCGCCTGGTAGATCCTGTACAGGGTCAGGTCCCGGGGCTTCACCAGAATGGTAAAGCCGCTGACCCCCTGCCGGCTTCCGATGATCCCCTGTTTTTTCAAAAGTCCTGTTATCCTGCGGATATAGCTTGCATTGGTGCCGACGCTTTTCGCGATCTGGTCCGAGGTCAGTGGCTTTTCCGCCCCTGCGATCAGGATCAGTGTGTGGATGGCAGAGGAAAACCGCGTGTCCATTATTTCGTCCTTTCGTAGGAGATGATGTAATGCATGTTTTCAGGAAGTTCGATGCCGGGATCTGCCTGGACAAAGTGTCCTTCATATCCGTCTTCCTGCATAGTCAGATCAAAGTGAGCCAGAGCGATCCCCAGATCCACTTTCTGGACATCTCCCAGCGGGCTGTCCTTCAGGGTCTTATACTCGTAAAAATGAACGGTATCCCCTGCAACAACTATGCGCCAGGGCTGCTTGTTGGCAGCGGATGGTGCCCATCTTGTCATTTCCAGCGCATCTGCAAATATACCAGCGTCTTCTTTTGTCAGCCCGCTTTCAAAGGTGCCTTTGAAGAAAAGCTTCTCAAAGGGGATCCTTTCATCAGCCTTCACGCCTTTTCGCATCAGTGTCTCACGGACACTGCGCCTGGGGGCAGGGTATCCGACCGGAGTAGCAGCGGGCATGACTTCGTCCCCGCTCACCTTCATCGCCTGCTCAAAAGCAGACCTGTTCAGGGTACCGGCGATAATCACGGTTCCGAGTCCCAGGGACTCTGCATACAGGCACATGGATTCAAAACTGTAGCCATAGCCGATCTCGAAGTTTTTGCATTTGGAGAGTTTTGCCGCGATATAGTATTTCTCTCCGACAATGACCGGACTGGAGAGCTTGTACTCTTTCGCCCTGAGAAGGCGAAACTCCACCGGGACGTCAAAGGGGTTCGATACTGACTGAATATACTTTTCCAGGGCAGCCTTGTCCTTTGGACGAAGTCCTCTGCCGGCATAGGTTCTGACGCTTTTTCTTTTCTGAATCATTTCTTTTGCGGAAAATGTCATGGTAATACTCCTTTCCACAGTACTGCTTCTTTATCATTTTTTGTGCCCTGCGCTCCGGAGAGCGGCAGAGAAAAAAGATCACAGGATGTCTGAGCTGCCTCGCAGCAAAAAGTATCCTGTGCGGACAATCTTGTATCAGCAAAAGTATCCTGCGCGGATAATCTTGTATCAGTAACAGATACATCTTATTGACCCGCGTATGATTTGTCAATATATGGATAAGAGTTCATTCGCTTTTTCGACCATGGCAGGCAGCTGCATTTAGATGTATAATGAAATCTCGATTCCTGAAGAGACTGACTTTTTCAAAGAAATGATCTGTTGTAAAGATTTGATCAGCTGTAAAGAATATTCAGCTGTAAAGAATATTCAAAGGAACCTTGTAATTGACATGTTTGCAGAAAAGGAGTTGGCCGATGATTTTACAGACCGGAAACCGAACCGATCTCCCTGCTTTTTATTCCACATGGCTGGCAAACCGGATCCGGGAGGGGTATGTGATGGTCCGCAATCCCTTTAATCCGGTCTCTGTGACCAGGTATCGGATCGACCCGTCCGTCGTGGACCTGATCGTTTTCTGTACAAAGAATCCGGCGCCCATGCTGGAACATATGGAGCTGCTCAGGCCTTTCAGGCAGTACTGGTTTGTGACGATCACGCCCTACGGCAAAGATATTGAGCCGCATGTGCCGGACAAAGATCTGGTGATAGAGAGCTTCCGCCGGCTCTGCGGACACGTCGGCCCGGACTGCATGTGCTGGCGCTATGATCCGGTCTTCATTGACAGCAGCTGGACAGTGCAGCGCCATGTGGAAGCCTTTTCCGCCATGTGCAGGAAACTGGAAGGCTCTACCCATACCTGTGTGATCAGCTATATTGATCTGTACGAAAAAGTACTCCGCAACTTTCCCGAAGTGCGGAGCGTGCCTTTTGATATTCAGATGGAGCTGACGAAAACCTTTGTGGAGATTGCGGCAGAGCACGATATGATCATCAAGCCCTGCGGCGAGGACCCGAGGCTGGCAGCCGTCGGGGCAGACTGTTCGGGCTGCATGACACAGCAGACCTTTGAACAGGCAGTCGGACAGAACCTGATCCTGCCTCCCA
>CAMKEX010000085.1 GCA_946411695.1 uncultured Lachnospiraceae bacterium | reverse complement strand
GAAGCAGAGCGCAAAGCTGCGGAGAGGGCAGAAGCGGAGCGCATTGCTGCCGAAAAGAGAGAAGCGGCCAGAAAAGCCAGAGAGGAGAAAATTGCGGCAAGGCAGGCAGAAGCAGAGAAAGCTGCTGCAGAAAAGGCAGCTGCCGTAAAGGCTGCCATGCAGAGAGCGGCAGCAGCAAGAGCAGCGGCCATTACCCGCACGGATGCTTCTGACGCAGAGGATGCGGAAGCAGGCCCTTCTCTGAAATACCGCGGACGCTGGCAGAAGAGCAGCTGGAAACCCGCCGGCATGAATTCCCTGAAGAAGGAAGAGAGCGAAGAATAAGGGACTTTGCCGCTTCAGAAGGAAGCTGACGAGTGCTTCCGAAAATCTTTTGATCTGATGAAAGAAAATACCTCTGTTTTTCCGGATTGCCGAACAGTCCGAAAAACAGAGGTGTTTTTTACTTCATCAAAATACAAGTGTGAATCAGACAAACGCTGAAAAATATCTGCAAGTGAAGGCGGCAGCGTTTACAATAATTCCGTGATCTCCGCAAGCGAGGGAAGGATGATGTCGGGGCGGAAATCGTACTGGTCAAGATCCTTCAGCTGTGTCTCTCCGGTGAGAACCATGATGGAAAGGGCCCTGGTGCCGTTGGCAATGGCAATGTCCGTGTAGATGCGGTCGCCGACGACCGCAATCTCCTCCTCTCTGAAACCCGTGTGGCGGATGATGTAATCCAGGGCGTGCCGGGAAGGTTTTCCGTAGAAATCCGGAAACCGTCCGGTGGAGCGCTCGACCAGCTTCGCGATGGAGCCGCAGTCCGGAATGTAATCGAGTACGCCATTGTCGTCGACAGGACAGTTGTAGTCCATATTGACGCCGTAATAGGCAGACCCGTGCCGCAGGTATTTGCAGGCGCGGGAGATCCGCTCATAGGTCAGGGTCGTGTCAAAGCCCAGGATGACCACGTCCGGCATACCGGCGGGGGGCTCCGACTCCGGATCGAAGACGCGCAGGCCGGCCCGCCGGAAGGCCTCGACAAGATTGGGGGTTCCGACGATGAAAAAGGAATCTTTCCGGTGCAGGCGCTGCATCTCTTCGAGAATGACCTGCGTTGACAAAAAGACCTGACTTTCCGTGACGGGAATCCCCATTCCGGAGAGTTTGTCCAGGTAGTCCTGCTGATGCTTTGTGGAATTATTGGTAAAGAAGCAGCAGCTGCGACCGGTCTCTTTCAGTTTTTTCAAAAAGGGTATGGTAAAGGGGAAGAGGCGGTTGCTCAGATAGATGGTTCCGTCCATGTCCAGGACAAAGCAGCGGACCTTCTGCAGACGCCGGACATCCTCTGCTTTTTTCCAGCGGAAATAGGTCTTCTGAATGCGGAGCTCTGAATTTTGCAGTCCTTCCGCACCGGAGTCTTCCCGTGCATTTTGAGGAGCAGAGCCCTCTGACGTATTTTCCGGACCGGATTGTCCGGTGGTATAGTCCATGGATGCAGAACCGGAGAAAGTGGCTTCCATGGGCAGCCCCTGCGGCGAATAGTAGGCCGTCAGCCGGTCTGCAAATTCCTCAGACAATCCCAGATCCCACAGCAGCCGGAGCAGGGTATAGCGGTCCCGGACCTCTTTCGCGCAGAGGACTGCCCCGCGCACCTCCTGCAGGGAGGCGCCGATCTGCTCCGGGTGGACCGGAGCATCCAGCGAGAGCAGGAGTTCTTCGACTTCGGAGACGGCAGGAAGATCATGGCGGATAGCCCGGAGGATTTCCTTCCGACGATTCCGGATTGCGTCCAGACGTATATTTCGCGCGGCAGGATCATTTTTACCGGCTTTTTCCTCCAGGGAGATAATCCCGTCCGCGGCCTCGCCGAAAACAGCCCGGATCTCTTCTTCCCATGCAGCCCTGTCAAAGGGCCTTGCGGCAGCCTCGGCAAAAAGATCCGGAAGAGTATCAGAACCCCCGCAGGAATAATTGCCAAAATCTTTGTCGGAATCCGAATCCGCGGCCTCCAGGACCTCTGCCAGCATGCCGTACATTTGGAGGCAGGCGATCGCCGCGACTCCGACCTTGGTCCCGTGGAGGACCGCCTTTTTTCCGTGCATGAGAAACTGCATTTCCCAGAAGTGGGACATGTGATGTTCACAGCCGGAGGCGGGCCGGGAGTTTCCGACAAATTGCATGGCAATCCCCGTCAGGACCAGGGCTTCGGTGATGGCTCCGATCACCTCGGGATCACGCTCCCGGATTCTGCTGCTCTGCGCCAGCATTGTCCGCAGGGCAGTCCGCACCATTCCTTCAACATGTTCGCAGTAATATTCTCCGGTGATGAGATGTGCCAGTTTCCAGTCCAGCAGGCAGGTGTACTTGCCCAGCATATCCCCCAGACCGGCAGTGATCATCTCCATCGGCGCCTGCGCCAGGATCTCTGTGTCCGCAATGACGGCGGCCGGTCCCTGTGTGTCGTAAGTAACCTTGACATGGTCGACGATCAGCGCTGCCCCTGCGGAGACAAAACCGTCCATAGAGGGCGCCGTTGCCAGGATGGCATAGGGCAGGCCCTTCAGCCGGCTGACATATTTGCACAGATCATTCATCGTCCCTGAGCCAACAGCGAGGACCATATCCGCATCCTGCGGCATATGCAGCAGGAGGGCGCCGACAGCGGCTTCGTCTGGAACGAGCTCCGAATCCGGCAGGACAAAGGATTCAAAGTTAAAATCTTCGGAAGAGAGGATGGCAGCGGCCTTTTTGCCTGCCGCCTCCCAGGTGTTGACATCCGCCGCCAGATAGGCCTTATGAAAGCCAAGCTCTCGAAGCATGCCCGGGAGTCTCTGCAGTGCCCCGCGTCCGATGTCGATCGCTTTTAAGTCTGTACTGTGCACGCGGCCGCAGCTGCAGTGCATTTCTTTTTCGAGAAGGGGTTGGAAATTCATATCAGCAGTAATAACCTCCTGTCCGCAGACGTGCCGTCCAAATGTCTTCCTGAGGGAGCCGCGTATGGCTGTAAGGCAGGACTGGCTCGCGGGTCTTGCGCGATGAAAAATCAATCTTCTTCGTAGTGTATCGCAAATACCCTTGAAAGAAAAGGTGCCTGGTGACGCACAGATCACGGCACAGACCAGTCCCCAGACCTAACCCCGCTGTCCGATGCCATTATCCGGCGCCATTGTCCATAGTACAATGCCGTTGTCCGATGGTACAAATTGGGCTTGCATTTACCGATCAAAATATCATATAATAGGGAACGTGCTTCTGAGATTGATCGGGCAGTCTTGATTTCTGGCTTTGCCGAATCCGGATCAGGCGCATTTACAATTTATGGAGACGTATCGAAGCGGTCATAACGAGCTCGACTCGAAATCGAGTTGTCGGTTAGTCCCGGCACGTGGGTTCGAATCCCACCGTCTCCGCGAATGAAAGACCCGCATAAATGCTGTGAATTGATAAGAGCAGCATTTATGCGGGTTTTTTGTATAGCTTTTCCAGTCAGATTTTTTTCCAGTCAGATTTTTTTCCAGTCAGAGTTTCTTTCAGTCAAAGTCCCTGTCCGGGGATAAGCCCTGTAAAAAGTCAGATGTCTTTTTCTGTCTGAAGGGGATTGCCTGCACCTTTGTATTCCAGGCAGAGCATGGTCATGTCATCAAACTGTTCGGCGCCTGCTGCAAATTCGTTTACGGCCCGGTGGACATTTCTGAGAGTGTCCTCGGGAGTCGTATACGGATCCTGATTCAAGGCTTCCATCATGCGGTTAAGCCCGAACATATTATTGTCTGCATCCGTTGCTTCCGGCACGCCGTCTGTGTAAATGAAGAGTTTGTCCCCGGGGGCCAGATCGATCGTATACTCCTCATACTCGACGCCTTCCATACCTCCTATGACCAATCCGTGCCGCTTTTTGAGAAGGCTGAACCGCCCCTTACTCTCCAGAACGGGATACTCGTGCCCTGCATTTGAGGCAGTGATCCGGCCGGAGCTGATCTCCAGGATTCCCAGCCATACCGTGACGAACATCTCCGTCTGATTGTTGCTGCACACTGCCTCATTGATTTTGGTGAGAATCTCTCCTGCTCCGCTGCAAAGCATGGCATAACTCTGGACGAGTATCTTGGAAGCCATCATAAAGAGGGCGGCCGGAATTCCTTTTCCGCTGACATCGGCGATCAGGACTGCCAGATGGTCTTCATCGATGAGGAAGAAGTCGTAGAAGTCTCCGCCGACTTCCCTGGCAGGAGTCATGGTTGCATAGAGGTCCAGTTCCCTGATCTGGGGGAAGGGCGGAAACTCGTGCGGCAGCATGCTTAACTGGATCCTGCTGGCCATTTCGAGTTCTGTATTGATCCGTTCCTGTTCAGCCGAGATTGCCCGGATCCTCTTTTCGTGATCCGCAAGACCCTTTTCCATGTCTGCCATGACATGACTCAGATTCTCCAGTTCGTCACCGGTCTGGATGTGCAGATCAGAAAAGCAGAGGCTTTCGGTCCCGGCCTCTTTGGCTTTTACATAAGTCTCAGTTGCGTCTGCAATGCGGTCGATCGGTCCTGCAACAGATTTTTTAATATATCTGCCGGAGAACCATGCAGTGACCAGAGTCACGATCAATATACCTGCAGTGACCTTCAGGGTATAGTCCGCCATGGCAGGAAAGATGTTTTGGACGGTCACATCCACCAGCAGAAACTCGAATATCTCCCCGTTATCATCCCTGATCGGGAAGCCGGCTGTACACATCCATCCATACTTTTCCGTATTGTCAAAATCGTAGAGCATTCCGCTGCCGTCCCAGTTGAGAAATTTCTTTACGCTGCGTTTGGCTGCGGGCTCCCATTCACCGGGATAGAGGCGGCCTTCTTCTCCCGGGTCCACAATGTAGACCATAGCGCTGGTCTCTTCGTCATACATGGCCAGATAAACGTCATCGACATCAATGATGAAGTTACTCAGCAGACTCACCTGCACATCCCAGGTATTAAAACCTTTTGGTGTGGCAGTTATGCTTGAAAAGTAGTCCCGGTATTCCTCTGTTCCCATCCTGGCACGCTGTTCCGGCGTCAGCTCTCTGTATCTGCGCATGATCTCTTTTGCGAACAGCTCGGAATCTTCAACGCGTGCTGCAGGAATAGATGCGTTTATAGCTGTCTCGAAGGCATGATGGATATGCTGCGACAGGAGTGAAGTGGAGTATAAACTAAGACCGATCAACAGAGAGATGGTTCCCAGGAGAACACAGCTGAAGACTGCATTAAAAGTGGTTCGGATCGTGAGAGATTTTGGAAGCTTTTTTTGCAATAAAAACATGCTGCAATCCTCGATGATTATTGTTCTCCGGCCGGCGCTGAACCGGTCTTTTCCCAGGGACTGTCAATGAATAACTGTCACTATTATACAATTATTATGGTTGAGAGAGATAATGAATTTTTAAAAATACGATAATTACTGCATCTTTTTGCGTCGAAATTAAACGGACGCAATACCGCTCAGCGCAATGCCCGTAAACAGATTCACCGCAGGCTCAATGATCCGGTCATTGAAATCATATTCGGATGTGTGCAGGGGCGGATAGTCTTCCCCGTTCCCGATGTAAATCATTGCACCGGGACAGATCTTCAGGTAATGTCCGAAATCTTCCGAAGCCCGCCAGAGTTCCCCCATGGAGATGGCGGGTATTTTGTTTTTCCGGGCCGCTTCCAGAACCCTGTCCAGACAGGCGTCGTGATTGCGTGTCTCCGGGAAATAATCGTGGATGCTGCAGGTCATTTTCAGACCGGCGGTTTCAGCCGCCTGTGCGGCATGGGAAAGAACAGACTTTTCCATGGCAAGCATCTCGTCCTCGATCTCGGCGCGAAGAGTCATGGAGATCTCGCCTTCCCCCGGCGATATTCCGAAATCCCCATCCCCCAGCCGGATTCCGGTGATCGTGCACAGACGCATGGGAGTATGCTGCGCATCAGTCGCAGCTGCAGTTTTTGGATTGGACTGGGGCAATCGGGCGGCAGACACAGAGATGCCGGCAGTCCTGTGCCCTGTGAATACCGCTTCTCCCGACGCATATTGTACGATCGCGGAAATCGCCCCCGCCGGATTATTGCCTTTTTCCGGGGCGCTGGCATGGGAAGTCCTGCCGGTCAGGCGGATCCGCAGTCCTTCGGAGGCCGGCTGGGTAAGTCCTCTGCGATAAACCAGAGTCCCCTCCGGATATCCGCCCAGATTGTGCATGGCGTAGATCTCCGCGATCCCTTTCTCACGGATCAGCTCTGCGCACCGTTTTGCCCCGGCGCCGATTTCCTCGCCAGGCTGGAAGATCAGATACACATCCCTGTCTGTTTCCCGACGGTCCAGTTCCAGTGCCAGTCCGCAAAGAACGGCGCAGTGGCCGTCGTGCCCGCATTTATGGGAGATGCCCTCATTTTCAGACCCGTATGGCAGGCTGATGGATTCCGCAATCGGCAGCGCATCCATGTCTGCCCGGAAAGCCATCGGTCCCGCATTACTGCTGGATTGGAAAGAGGCGGAGGCTTTTTTCAGCGCATAAAACCAGCCTTCCCCTGCATGGATTTCGAGGGAGGTATTGTCTCCCAGAAAAGCCTGCAGAATTTTCATTGTCTCAGTTTCCTGCATGGAGAGCTCCGGGTGCCGGTGGAGGGTGTGACGCAGTTGTGTGATCGCAGATAGTTGTACTGGGGTCATAGTAATAATCCTCCTGGACTGCTGTGTATATAATCAGGGCGGTTCATGCGGATGCCCCGACATAGGTAAGCGATATCATGGACACAATTATATAGCAAATGTTAACAAATCTTAATTTATATCTATGATTTTTAATGGTTATTTTGTATAATAAATAATAGCTATCTACAGGGGAGGGAACCTCTGTGTAATTTTATTTTTTATATTTTCAAGCATTTTACAGGAGGCGGCTTATGTTACGTATTGGCTTTTTAACTTCCGGCGGTGACTGCCAGGCCCTGAACGCGGCAATGCGCGGTGTCTTTAAGGCAGTTACACGCAATGCAAAAGAACCCGTTGAGTTCTATGGCTTCGAAGATGGCTACAAGGGTCTGATCTACAGTAAGTTCAGGCTTTTGGACGGCAGAGATTTCAAGGGCATCCTGACCCGCGGCGGCACAATGCTCGGCACCAGCAGGTGCCCCTTCAAGACCATCCGCGATCCCGATGAGAACGGACTGGACAAGGTCGAGGCAATGAAGCAGACCTATCATAAGCTGCAGCTTGACTGCCTGGTTATGGGCGGCGGCAACGGCTCCACCAAGACCGCAAATCTCCTCAGCGAAGAGGGCCTCAATGTCATTACACTGCCCAAGACCATCGATAATGACCTCTACGGCACAGATATGACATTCGGCTTCCACAGCGCTCTGGACATTGCCACTAAGTGCATCGATGATATCCACACCACCGCTTCCTCCCACGGCCGCGTCTTCATCGTTGAGATCATGGGCCACAAGGTTGGCTGGCTGCCTCTGTATGCCGGCATCGCAGGCGGCGCGGACATCATCCTCCTGCCCGAGATCCCTTACGACATCAACAAGGTTGTCGATGCGATCGAGGCCAGAGATAAAGGCGGCAGCCGTTTCACTGTCATCGCTGTTGCTGAGGGCGCAATCTCCAAAGAGGATGCCAAGCTCTCCAAAAAAGAATATAAGAAGAAAATGGCCAACTACGAGTATCCGTCAGTCTCCTACGAGATTGCTGCTCAGATCCAGCAGGCGACCGGACGTGAAGTCCGTGTCACGGTTCCCGGCCACACACAGCGCGGCGGTGCTCCCGATGCTTATGACCGCGTCTTCTCAACACAGGTCGGCGCCGCAGCAGGCAAGCTGATCCTGAAGAAGCAGTATGGCTACATGATCGCGCTGAAAGACGGCGAGATCACAAAGATTCCGCTTTCCGAGGTCGCTGGCAAGCTCAAAACCGTCGACCCCAATGCCCAGATCATCAAGCAGGCCAAGCTCGTCGGCATTTCTTTCGGCGACTGATCCCTTTAAAAATGTTTTTGGTGCGGACATCGCAGGGACGGCTAAGTCCGGTTGACGTCCGCTGAAAAACAGGTAAAATACTAAATACAGGCAGGGTGTGCCGCTGCTGCGGCGCACCCTGTTTTTATCAACCTTTCTGACCATGCAGGATCTCTATGGCCGGAGAGGATCGTATTTAGAATTGTAAAAATTGTAGATAAGAGGCAGCCCTATGCCGGATGAGAAATACCTGGCGCTCTACCGCAAATACCGCCCCAATGACTTTGATGATGTCCGCGGGCGAGATGCGATCGTGCGCACACTCAAAAACCAGATCATCTCCGGGAGAATCGGACACAGTTACCTGTTCTGCGGAACGCGCGGAACGGGCAAGACGACGATCGCCCGTATTTTTGCGCGCGCGGCTAACTGTGAGAACCAGCACGACGGCAACCCCTGTGGGGAGTGTCCGACCTGCCGCGCCATCCAGGCGGAGGCCAATCTCAACGTGACCGAGCTGGATGCGGCATCCAACAACAGTGTCGACGATATCCGTTCCATCGTCGATCAGGTGGAGTATTCCCCGACCCAGGGGCGTTTCCGCGTGTTCATCATCGACGAGGTCCACATGCTGTCCAACGCAGCCTTCAATGCCTTGCTCAAAACATTGGAGGAACCGCCCTCCTACGTGATCTTCATCCTTGCCACGACGGAACCCAACAAGCTGCCTGTCACGATTTTGTCCCGCTGCCAGAGATATGATTTCGGCAGGCTCTCAACGGATGTGATCGAGGGGCGCCTGAGGGAAGTGGCGCAGATGGAGGGGCTCGAGGTCGAGGACAAGGCTTTCCGCTACATCGCGGGTGCTGCCGACGGTTCCATGCGCGACGGTCTTAGCCTTTTGGATCAGTGCAATGCCTTCAACTACGGCGGCGGCACACTGACCTATGAGCGCACCCTGGAAATTCTGGGCGCAGTGGATACCCGTGTATTCGGGGATCTGTATCTCAGCATCCATGAGGGGATGATTGCAGACGCCCTCAAAGTCCTTGATGAGATCCTGCTGCAGGGCAGGGAACTCATGCAGTTTGTCACGGATTTTACCTGGTATCTCCGCAACCTCATGCTGCTCAAGGCTTCCGAGGAGACAGCGCGGTCACTGGATATTTCCGCGGACAACCTGCGCCTCATGATTGACCAGGCCCGCATGTCGGAAATGGAAGAGATTATGCGCTGCATCAAGGTCTTTTCGGCCCTGCCGGATCTCATCCGCTATTCGCCCAACCGCCGCATCCTGACCGAAATGACGATCATCAGGGCCTGCCGCTCTGCTATGGATGACGGTGCCGGGGACGGTGAGTCCCTGCTCCTTGACAAGATCAAGAACCGCATCCGCGAGATGGAGACCCAGCTCTATAACAATGAGATGGCGATCGAAGCCATGGCAGCAGGCGCCGGAAGGGGATTTGCGGCTTCGGCCGCAGGCAGCGCTGCCGGTGCTGCGCAGGGCAGGGGAACAGGCAGCGGATCTGCGTCGGGATCTGCGTCGCCGGCCGAAAGCGCGGCAAAGGCTCCCGCTGTAGCCCAGGAACTGCCTCCTGCGCTTCCCGGGGAAATCAAGGAGATTGTCGCCAACTGGTCAAAATATGCCTCCGAGGCACCCCGCGGGTCCAGACGTCTAGCGCTCCGCAATGCCCGCCTCAGTCTCGGAGACCACGGACAGCTGCTTATTATTTTTGAAAAAGAATACGGCAATCCATACATGTATCAGCGCAAGGACGATAACGGAGAGTCCTCTGCCCGCGTTGATAACGACCGCCGGGAGCTGCAGCAGTATCTGCAGAGCCAGGTCGGAAAAGCGATTGAAATCGAATACCGGGTACTTGACAGGGGCGGACGGATAACAGACAATTATGTCGATTTGCTCTCGCTCGTCGAACCGGGCGCGATTCAGATGTCCGTCGAGACGGAAGACCTGTAGGCACAGAGCATCTGTAAAAAAGTAGGAATAACAGTAAAAACTATACAGTAGAAAACGATTCACGGATGGAGGATAAAAATGGCAAGAAGAGGTGGATTTGCAGGCGGAATGCCCGGCAACATGAATAACCTGATGAAGCAGGCACAGCGCATGCAGCGCCAGATGGAAGAGAACAAGAAAGCGCTCGACGAGAAGGAATTTAAGGCGACCGCCGGCGGCGGAGCTGTCGAAGTCGTCATGACCGGTGCGCATGAGATGAAAGCTATCACCATCGATCCCGACGCAGTGGATCCCGATGATGTCGAGACCCTGCAGGATATGATCATCGTGGCTGTCAATGATGTTCTCGGACAGATCACCGAGGAGAGCGGCAAACTCATGGGCGGCATGGGTATGGGCTTCTGAGGCCTGATCTGAGGTTAGAAAAGTGGATTTATATTCCGGCTACATTAATAAGCTGATCGACGAGCTCGCTGCGCTGCCCGGCATCGGCAATAAATCTGCGCAGCGTCTGGCTTTTCACATCATAGGGATGTCCCCTGCGCGCGTAAACCGCCTGGCGGACACGATCCGCGATGCAAAGGCGCATGTAACTTTCTGCAAGGTCTGTCAGAATCTCACCGATGAGGAGATCTGCCCGATCTGCAAAAATCCTGCGCGTGACAAAAGTACAATTATGGTTGTTGAGAATCCCCGCGACCTGGCAGCTTACGAGCGGACAGGTCGTTTTCAGGGACTCTATCATGTGCTGCACGGGGCCATTTCCCCCATGCTCGGCGTCGGCCCCGCAGATATTCGTCTGAAAGAACTCATGGAAAGGCTGCGCGACGAGGAGGTGAAGGAAGTTATCATTGCCACCAACTCCAGCCTTGAGGGCGAGACCACGGCCATGTACATCAGCAAGCTGATCAAACCTGCCGGGATCAAGGTCACCCGCATTGCCAGCGGCGTGCCGGTCGGAGGCGACCTCGAAAATATTGACGAGGTCACCCTTCTCCGCGCTTTGGAGGGCAGGACAGAATTATAAGGGGTTCATGACGTTATAAGGGATTCCTGACGAAGGACATTTTTTTCACAGTATTTTCCGGAGGGATGAAACAATCCGGAAAATACTGCCGCAGCAGCCAGTCTGAGCTGTAACCTGATCGAATCAGAACGAGACTTTTATGGTAGTGAAAAACAATAGCCGAAAGGAGCAGAATTGAAAAAAGATCATTTCGGAAACATGCCCGACGGAAGAGAGATTTCCCTCTATACCCTGGAAAATGACAAAATCACAGCATGCGTATCGGACCTGGGCGCCCTTCTGGTGCGTCTTTATGTTCCTGACAAAAACGGCAGCAAGGCGGATGTTGTTCTGGGTTTTGACTCGGGTGAGGAATATCTGGACAACCCGAACTGCCTGGGGGCGATCGTCGCTCCGGTTGCCAACAGGACAAAAGGTGCCAGTGTCGTGATCGACGGGACCGAATATCATATGACAGTCAATGAGGGACAGAATAACCTTCATTCCGACAAGCAGTCATTTGTGACAATGTGGGATGTTGCCGCGCAGGGAGAGGATTTTATCACTTTTGCCCAGGAACGCGCGGACATGTCGGACGGACTTCCCGGAGACCGCCGCTTTGAGGTTACATACCGCCTGCTTCCTGACGGTGTAGGCGTGGAGTATTATGTCACATCCAGCCGGCCGACTTATCTCAATCCGACCAACCATTCCTATTTTAACCTGGCGGGAGACGCCTCCGGCAGTATTCTTGACCAGACACTGCGTCTGTACGCCTCCGCCTACACGCCTCTTGCGGAGGGGCAGATCCCTTCCGGAGAGATCCTTCCCGTAAAGGGGACCGCGCTGGACTTTTCATCTGCCAAATCCTTCGGCCTTGATATGGACAGCAGCGAACCCCAGATGGTCCTCGCGGGCGGATATGATCACAATTTTGTGATCGACGGCTACACCGGTGACGGCAGTATGCTTCCCGTTGCCTGCGCGGCGGACCCCGCCAGCGGCCGCGTCATGAATGTGTCGACCGACCTGCCCGGCGTCCAGCTCTACACAGCCAACTTCACGGATGTCAAAAACGGCAAGAAGGGCGCACATTACGGAAAGCGCAGCGCTTTCTGCCTGGAGACACAGTTCTTCCCGGATAATGTCCACCATGACAATTTCAGGAAAGCGATCTTCGGCGGAGACACAGATCTGCGCACCGCTACGATTTTTACTTTCTCTGTCGTGAAATAAAGACGCAATGTTATAGCCGGACTCAATAATGACGGCCCTTGTTTGGAAAAACTGATCTTTATAAACCGATCTTTATTTGGAAAAACTGATCTATGGAAGAGAATAGAATGACTGATTTTTCTCCTGATACGGAAAAAAACGATTCTTCCAAATTGAATACACAATTACGGGATGCCGATACGGAGCGTTCCGGCTTTGATGAAGACGGGACCGGCTCCGCTTTTTCTGTGCCGGAAGCAGGATCCGGCATGGGATCAAAAGCAGATTCCGGCACTGAGGATGCAGACAGCTCCGGCGAATCGGCAGAAGCTGCCGGGGAAGATGCCGGGGACCATACGGACACTGTGTCCGAAGATGCGGAAACACCGGGAGCCGGTGAAGCAGGTGAAACTCCGTCCGGACAGAATGCCGGGGACATGCCCGGCGCTTCCGGGATGAAGGAAAAATCCGGCCGGCTGCCTGCCGCTTCCGCGCCCGGATCAGGTTCGCGGGAATCGCACGATTTAAACGGATCCCGGGAGCAGGCGGACATATCTGTGCCCGAGATAAGCCGGAAGGCGGAGCATTCCAAAGCCGCCACCTACAGAGACAAGATCCTGCGCCATAAAAAGAGAAGATACCGCCGCACGATCATACTGGTTGTGTTCGTCATGGCCCTGCTGGTGACGGCGGTGATCCTCTGGATGCGGCGCGGCTATACACGTGCGGAACTCATCCGCATTTCCGCCATTGCTTCTGAAGACAGTGCATCCTATGAGAATCTGGGCGGAAATGTAGTCCAATACGGCAACAGCGGCGCTGTCTGTGTCGACCAGCGCGGAAACACGCTTTGGAACGTCTCCTATGAAATGCAGCAGCCGATTACCAGCGTCAGCGGAGATGTGATCGCGATCGCCAACCGCAGCGGCTACTATGTCTATGTCATGAACAGCCAGGGGCTGATGGGGACGATCCATACCACGCTCCCCATTCACGGCATAGCTGCTGCCGAGAACGGTGAAGTGGCGGTCATCATGAATGATACCAAAGCTACCTGGGTCCGGCTCTATACCGCAGAGGGGCGGGAAATCGCCTATCTGGTCCGAACGATGTCGGAAAACGGCTATCCGATCGCGGCTGCCGTCTCTCCGGACGGTGAGACGCTCTGCCTTTCCAGCGTGTCGATGTCCAATGCCGCTGTCAAAACCAATATTTCCTTTTACAATTTCGGAAAAGCGGGACAAAAGGCAAATGACCATCTGATCCAGCATTCCGACTTTATCGATGAGGTGATTCCTTATCTGCACTATATCGACAATACCACCTGTGTCTGCGTCTCCGACAAGCAGCTCTTCTGCTTCTGGAGTACGATTCTGCACTCTTCCGGCAGTTCCTATGCACAGCTGCCGGACAATACCCTCGGGGTCTTCTGCGGGGACAGCTTTGTCGGCATTCTATCGACAAATACAAAAGGGGATACCCAGTATACACTGGACCTCTACAATAAGCGCGGGAAAAAAGCAGGCAGTGTGAACTTCACCATGCAGTACACGGATATTGATATTGCGGGAGATAAGATCTATATCCACAACGAACAGGAGTGCCAGATCTTTACGATCAGCGGCCGCTGCCTGTTCAACGGCAAATTCGAGAGGCCCATCCGCGCCATGATTCCCGGAGCGGGACTCAGCGACCTTCTCGTAGTGACGGATGGTGAAGTGGACAATGTGCGCCTGCACTGATGCCCGGAAGGAGAAGTGATCTTGAATCTCTATTTCTGGTTGATTGTTATTATATCGGTCATTTTGCTGGCATACGGCGCGGTCCACGGCTATAAAAACGGATTTGTTAAGGAACTGGAGGGCCTGGTCGCTTCTGTCTTTGCCGTCGCAATGCTCGTTGTCGTCAGCGGACTTGCAAGAGGCGCGATGGACAAGCAGGTCAGCGCGCAGGCGCTGGCAATTGCGCTCCTTATTGTCATCGGGCTCCTTTATTCCCTCTGCCGCATTATTCTTTCTTCTCTCAAATTGTTTGCGGATCTTCCGGTGATCCGGATCCTGAATGAGCTGCTCGGCTTTGTCGCCGGAGGGGCAAAAATCTTCCTGCTACTATATGTAGTGGACCATCTTGCGAAAATATGGCTCAATTTGTGAGATGAAAAAAAGATAAAAAAAATAAAAAAATTCCTTGCAATTTAAAAAGCCCCGTGCTATTATAATATTCGCCGCTGAGAGACAGCGACAAACAACAACAGAATATCAAAGATTTTGATGAAGAAATTCTAAAAAATCTTAAAAAGCTGTTGACAGCAAAGAATTAACGCGATATAATGTCAAAGTTGCTGCACGAAATACCAAGTATTTCTGAGTAACGACAATCAGTTGATTCACAGCTGAAATTGCACACCTGCCTTGCAGGAGACGGTGCAAAACATTTCCAATCTTATATGAGAACAAGACAGAAATGCAACCCTGAATATATT
>CAMKEX010000084.1 GCA_946411695.1 uncultured Lachnospiraceae bacterium | reverse complement strand
CCGTAAAATAAACGATTTTAAACAATAAATGGGTGGTGAACTATACACTACCTCTATCATCGGAGAGGTAACGATATGAAAAAAGCGAAAACAATCAAGGACGCCTTTGCAGACGGCAAGGCTTTTATCCCCTTTATTACGGCGGGGGATCCCGATCTTGCATCCACGAAAAGATTTATCCTGGCCATGGAGAAGGCGGGAGCGGACCTCATTGAGATCGGCATTCCTTTTTCAGACCCGATCGCGGAGGGCGTTGTAATCCAGGAGGCGGATATACGCGCTCTGGCGTCGGGTACGACCACGGACAGGATTTTTGACATGGTCAGAGAGCTCCGGGAGGAGACGGATATGCCCCTTGTTTTCATGGGCTATCTCAACCCTGTTTTTTATTACGGATACGAGCGCTTTTTCACGAAATGTGAAGAGGTCGGCATCAGCGGCGTGATCATTCCCGATCTGCCCTTTGAAGAAAAAGATGAGTGTGCGGACATTGCCGCCGCCCACGGCGTTGACGTGATCTCCATGATCGCGCCGACCTCCGAATCCCGGATCGGTGCCATTGCCTCTCAGGCAAAAGGCTTTCTCTATGTAGTCTCCTCCATGGGCGTCACCGGCGTCCGCTCGGAGATCAAAACCGACCTGGCGTCTATACTCGCGGCCATCCGCAGAGCCGCTGATCTGCCGGTCGGGATCGGCTTCGGGATCAACACGCCGGAACAGGCCGCCGGAATGGCGGAGCTGGCCGATGCCGTCATTGTGGGCAGCGCCATTGTACGCCTGATCGCTGAACACGGAACAGAGTCGGCTCCCTATATCAGCAAATATGTGCGGACAATGAAAGACGCCATTTCCTCCAATCGTGTATAATAGTGTAAAAACATGTTCCGCGCTCCGGTGTGCAGGACAATGATCCGCCCGGATACGCGGTAAGGGAGGGAATCATGAAGTTATCAAAATGGGCGAGGCACCTCTATCAGCCGGTGCTCCCGCTGGGAAAAGACGGACGAAAAGTGACGGGAGGCCCTGACCATATCGCCCTCTCCAGGCGTGCCGCGGCAGAGGGCATGGTACTTCTGAAAAATGAAAAAAATGTGCTCCCTGTCAAAAGAGGCACCAGGGTAGCCCTGTTTGGCAAAGCCGGCGCCGATTACGTCAAGGGCGGCGGCGGAAGCGGAGATGTGACTGTCGCCTATATCCGCAGCCTGATCGAGGGCATGCGGATCAAAGAACAGGAGGGCAAGGTCTGTCTCTATGAGCCTCTGAACGAATTCTATGAGGCGGATGTACAGGATCAGTACGCCCGGGGCATTGTTCCGGGCCTCACTGCTGAGCCCGAAATCCCGGAAGACCTGCTCAGGGGGGCAGGAGCCTTTGCAGAGCTGGCGATCGTGAGTATCTGCCGTTTTTCCGGAGAGAACTGGGACCGGACGACCGAACTGGACGCCGGACGCAAAACGAGTACGGAACTTTCCGGTGCAGAAGAGGAATTACTCAGGAGAGCCGGCCAGGTCTTCGAGCGCGGTGATTTTTACCTGTCCGCAGCGGAAGAGAGGCTCATTGCCCGGGTGAAAGGCCTTTTTGACAAAGTCGTCATCGTTCTCAATACCGGCGCTGTCATTTCCTCCTCCTGGTTTGCGCAGGACCCCGGGATCTCCTCGGTTCTCATGGCCTGGCAAGCCGGCATGGAGGGCGGCCTTGCCGAGGCGGACATCCTCTGCGGAGATCAGAACCCTTCCGGAAAGCTTCCCGATACCTTTGCCGGCAGACTGGAAGACTATCCATATTCCGATTCTTTCCATGAAGCCCTGGAATACGTCGACTACACCGAGGACGTATATGTGGGCTACCGCTATTTTGAAACGATCCCGGGAAAGGACAGCCTGGTCTGCTATCCCTTCGGCTACGGACTCTCCTACACGGAATTTCGTCTGACACCTCTGGAATGCCGCATCTGCGGCAGGGAGCTTGTGCAGAATGCCTGCGGGGAAGAAGCTGACCGGACACTCTTTCAGGGGGACGGCGCTCCCTGTATCGAAGTTTTGGCGCAGGTCACCAATATCGGCGGCTATGCCGGCAGGGAAGTTGTCCAGCTCTACAGCAGCTCGCCCGGGGGAAGGCTGGGAAAACCGGCCAGGGAACTGAGAGCCTTCTGCAAGACGCCCCTCCTCAGGCCCGGCGAGTCTGTGACCGTCCGTCTGCGCGTCCGGATCGCTGATCTTGCTTCCTTTGATGACCTGGGCAGAATCTGCGCCGGCGCCTGGGTACTGGAAAAGGGTAAATACAGCTTTTTCCTGGGGACCAGTGTGCGGGATACCGTGTGTCTGGAGGAAACGCTGGATCTTGAGCAGGACGTCGTTGTTGAGAAAGCCCGCCGCCTCTGCGCACCGGTCTCTCTTGGCCGCCGCCTCCTTGCGGACGGCACTCTCGAACCTCTCCCCATGTCAGAGGACAAACCTTCCGCCAGCATCTGGGAAGGCCTGGAAAAGGCAGGTATTTTTACTCCTGAAACCCGGGCCCGGAAAGGCGAAAATCTCCTCCGCGACCGCTCTCTTGATCCGGTTCAGTTTCTGCAGGTGGCGGACGGAAGCGCGGATTTTGAGGACTTTTTTGCCCAGCTTTCCCTGGAAGAAAGGATCAGTCTCCTCTGCGGGCAGCCCAACACCGGGGCCGCCAATACCTTCGGGATGGGAAATCTCCCCCGCTGCGGTGTCCCTTCTGTCATGACTGCGGACGGCCCCGCCGGTCTCCGGATCCAGCCCGGCGTCGGTGTCACCACCACAGCATTCCCCTGCGCCACCCTTCTGGCCAGCACCTGGGACCAGGAACTGATCGAAGAGATCGGCCGTGCAGGAGGCACGGAGGTGAAGGAAAATAATATCGCGGTCTGGCTGACGCCCGCCATGAACATCCACCGCAGTCCTCTCTGCGGCAGGAACTTCGAGTACTACTCCGAAGATCCCCTTCTTGCCGGCAAGATGGCCGCAGCGCTCATCCGCGGCATCCAGTCCTGCAAGGTCAGCGCCTGCGCCAAGCACTTTGCCTGCAACAACAAGGAGACCAACCGCTTTGAATCCGACTCCCGCCTGTCCCAGCGGGCTCTGCGCGAGATCTACCTCAAAGCCTTCGAAATAGCTGTCAAGGAGGCGGATCCCTGGATGATCATGACCTCCTACAATATCATCAACGGGATCAGGGCTTCTGAGAATAAAGAACTGATCGACGGGATCCTCCGCGGAGAATGGGGATTTGAGGGAATGCTCACCACCGACTGGTGGAATCATGCCTCCCAGCCCGCCGAGATCCGTGCCGGCAACGATGTCAAAATGGGATGCGGCTATCCCGAAAAGGTACTTGCTGCTCTGCGCAGCGGAGACCTCACGGAAGAGGAGATCGACACATGCGCCCGACGCGTCCTCCGCATGATCCTCCGCCTGGATTAAACCCGCCAGGATCAGGTCAGATCAGGTAAAAATGACCGTGTAAAAAGAGAGAAGCATTGTAAAGAAAAAGGCATGGGCCGGTCTGTACCAAGCAGACGGTCCCATGCCTTTTTTATCTTTTTTTGAATTGTTTTATGCCGCTATATCCCTGTGGGGATACTCCGGATGACCAGGCCGATCGTTTGTCCGGCTGTCAGGGTTTTTTCCCCTGCGGGGGCTTTCGACCGGATTATTACCAGATTTCCAGGCGGTACTCGGGAGCCAGATACATGCCGTCACCCTCTTTGGTGCCGTAAGTCCTGTGGAACTCCTCAAACTGCACGACTACCGCGTTGGTGCGCAGGTAAGCCAGCGGATGGGAGTCCTGCTCGATCGAGAAGGCTTCCGTCTCCATGGTGGTCAGGTTCCGCCAGTTGGTGGCCAGGGTGCGGAAGAAGCGGTCATAGTCGAAGTTTTCCTCATCGGCGGCGATGCGCAGCATGCATTTGACGCCGGTCAGATCCGCGATGGCCTCGGTATCGATCATGGCTCCGTTGATGGGATAGCCCTTGAGAGGCTCGAAACCGTTGTAGTAGTCGACCAGTTTCTGCGCCCGCTCGTGGAACTTGTAGTAGTCCTCTTCCGTCCACCAGTTGCGCAGGTTTCCGCGCTCGTCGTACTGACGGCCGGAGGTGTCGAAGGCGTGGGAGATCTCATGGGCTACGATGACACCCACGTGGCCCAGCTTCTCTTCGCGGGACATCCGGTCGTTGTAGAAGATCCCTCCCAGGATTCCTGCGGGAATATTGATGGAGTTGTCCAGCGGGTAGTAATATGCGTTTACGTCCTGGGGAGCGGCGATCCATCTTGTCCGGTCGACAGGCTGGTTGACGCGCTCCGCGATGGTCAGGCAGGTATCCTCCGAGATGGCGATGCGGGCATCTACCAGAGAGCCGCCCTCATCAGGTCCCTTGAAATCAAGGATGCGCTCTTTTCCGTTTATTCCGGTGCCTGCAGCGGCGGCAGTGCTGCCCGGGTCAGCGGTTTCCGAAGGAGCGGCGGCAGCAGTCTCTTCAGTGCCGGCAGCAGTTTCCGCAGGAGCGGCGGCAGCCGCAGTCTCTCCGGTGCCGGCAGCGGCAGTGCTGCCCGGGTCAGCGGCTTCCGCAGGAGAGGCGGCAGCTGCAGTCTCCCCGGTGCCGGCAGCGGCAGTGCCGCCCGAGCCGGCGGCTTCCTGTGCCTGCAGGGCCTGGTCCTCTTCCTTGTGATCCTCGGGGCTCGCGACGCGGATGGTCAGGCTGTCCAGCTTTTTAATGGCCTCCGCCCTGGTGGCCTCGGAAAGGAATTCTTCGCCCTGCAGCATGGACCGATAGTATTCGATGACGTCTTCGATCAGGCCCGTGACATCTGTGCGGGTCTTGTCCGTGATGTAAGTCTCGGCGTAGACTTCACCCAGTTCCAGTTCCAGAACATCGTTGACAGCGTCGGTGGCCGCCTTCTTGTCATCGACCTGACCGCTGGAGCCCGAGAGGGTGTTGCGGACCTCGTTCATCCTGTCATAGCAGTCCCGGTCGAGAAGCTCCATGAACTGCAGTACATCCGAGACCAGCAGATAGGCTTTCATTTTTTCCAGATGGGCTTCATCATAGAGGCCGCTCATGCAGGCCAGCCATTTCGGCTCCTCCAGGATGAAGGTCTTAGACTTGTCAACTCCTGCGCCGGCCAGCATGCCGGTGAGAGGGAAGGCTCCCTGCTCTTTCCTGAGTTCTTCCAGAGTGCGGGGATTGTTGCAGCGGATCGCCGCGTCCTCCGCGTTCGACTCCGCGGTTGTCATCATAGAAGAGGCCATTTCGCACTCAAATGCATAGCTGTCCTGCAGGATCCTGTCCCTCTCCGACTCGGAATAGCCCAGCCTCTCCAGCATATAGCCGGCGGCATTCATATAGCGGGGCTGAGTCTTCCAGCTATCCGTGTCCAGATAGTCATAATACATGGGATCCTGGAAGACCAGGCCGGGAGGACTGATATAGACGGTGTTGCTGTCTGCGTCGTTGGGATTGGCGGCGGTAAAGGCGCCGCACAGGGGCAGGGCCCGTATGGTCGTGTCCGGGTCGGAGAGGTAGCTGGTCATTTCATCCAGATTCTGTATGGCGGCCAGGGGCGCGACGACCTCTCTGAGCGGTTCCACTCCGGCGGCATTGCGCGCATCCCAGTCCAGCCACATGGCATAGTAATCCTGTACCAGCTTCTGGCAGTGTGCGACATAGGGGTCGGAAATCTCCTGATCGCTCTGCAGAATGGTCTGCAGTTCTTCATCGACTTCCAGCTGCCGCTCCGAGAAGCTGTCGTAGGAGACAAAGCCGGACGGGATTTTTTCGGTCGTCAGCCAGTCGCGGTTTACAGCCACATGAAAATCATCGGTTTCGGTGAGGCCGCCGAGTTTATCAGTGTTTTCCACCAGATCCGAGTCGATCCAGTGGTAGGCGCTTGCAGACTGCGCGGCGTCCGACTCCTCGTAGGGAAGCGTCAGAAGAGCAGCATTTGCAGACGCTCCCTTTCCGGAAGCCTGCGCGGCGGACTCGGATGTCTGCCCTGTCCCCGTGGAAGGGGTCTTGGCCGTCGTGGAACTGCAGCCGGCAAGAGCTCCTGCTGAAACCGATAACGCAAGCACCAGCGCGGCTGCCCGCATGAGCGGATGTCTGTGACTGTTTATATCCTGCTGTCGAAACTCATCTTGTTTTTGAAAAAACAGGCTCATTTTGTCGCTTCCTTTACTTATTATTTTTCTGATTACTATTAACTGAACGATCTGACTGCTCTTTGCTGATCAGATTGCTCTCTATTTGATCTGAGTGTTCTTTGTGATCAGATTGCTCTCCATTCATCCGATTGCTCTTTATTGATCTGACAGCTCTTTATTCTTCATCATTCTTTACTGCGCAATACCTGTGCCTCATGACAGCCGCGGGATACAAGAGCAGGCCCGCGTGAGGGTCAGGAATCTCTCAGCAGGGTCTGAAATCTGCGGGCGTCCCCCCGGCGGCAGCGGACCCTTACCGCAGTCCCCTCGGGAAGATATTCCTCGGACAAAAGAACACCATAGCGCCGCATCTCCTGGAGCAGGCCGCCCTTTGTATAAGGGACGAGAAAGCGGCACTCAATGCGGTCTTCCTCCAGTGCGCTGTCGATCAGCGACAGGATCTCGGGGATGCCGATGCCCTTTCCGGCAGCCAGATAAAGTGTATCGCCCCGGCGGAAGGGGATCTTCACGGGGATGGGACGGCTCTTGGCAGAGGGCCGGCAGCCGGGGCCGGTTCCCTCTTCGGCAGAGGGAATGTTCGTTTCAGGCTTCTGACCGGAGCCGGGAAGGCCTGCCTCTGCCTCCGCAGCCATGGCCAGATCGGTCTTGTTGTAGAGGTAGACAAGGGGAATGTTCCCGGCGCCGATCTCCTCCAGAGTTTTTGCGGTGACTTCGATCTGGTCCCGATAATCCGGATCGGAAAAGTCCACGACTTCCAGCAGCAGATCCGCATAGCGGACCTCGTCCAGCGTGGAGCGGAAGGCCTTGACCAGGGCATGGGGCAGTTCGCTGACAAACCCTACTGTATCGGAAAGCAGGAAAGGAACATGTCCCGGTGCGTCGATTCGGCGCACAGAGGTGTCCAGGGTCGCAAACAGCATGTCGGCTTCGAAAACCTGCTTACTGTCAGTAAGGTCGGAATCTGTACCGGATCTGTTACTGTCCCGGCCGGACCGGACGGTCCCCTGGGCAGAAGTGTCAATGTCGGGCACAAATGAGGAAAAAGCGTCGGAGGCGCTCATCGTGACAGTCCCGTACATTCTCTTTGTACCGCAGTGGTTCAAAAGGGCATTCATGACTGTGGATTTGCCGGCATTGGTGTAGCCGACGAGTGCCACCCTGGTCAGCCCCGTCCGGAGCCTGCGGTTCCGCTGGGTCGTGCGCTCACGTTCGACAATATCCAGTTCGCGCCTAAGCTCGGCAATTCTTTTTTCAATTCTGCGGCGGTCCAGCTCAAGCTTCTGCTCACCGGCACCCTTGTTGGAAAGACGGCCGCTGCCTCCGCCCTGACGGGAGAGGGAAGCGCGCATGCCGACCAGACGCGGCAGCATATACTGCAGCCGGGCGGATTCCACCTGGAGCTTGGCCTCGCGGGTCCTGGCCCTGGAAGAGAAAATCTGCAGGATCAGGCCGGTGCGGTCCAGAACCTCCGTGTCCAGTTCCTTCTCCAGGTTGCGCATCTGCATGGGTGTCAGAGCTTCGTTGAAGATGACGATGTCCGCATCAAGTTCCTCGATTTCTCTTTTTAATTCCAGGACCTTGCCGCTGCCCATATAGGTGGCGTGCGTGATCTGGGCGGCATTCTGGACAAGCATGGAGACTACCGTCAGGCCGCAGGCATCTGCCAGACCCTTGAGTTCACTCATGGCGCGGGCATGTTTGTCGGGAGCCAGATCCACACAGCAGCCTGCCAGAATGGCCCTTGACTCGGAATCCTGGTCCCCTGTCTTCCGGCTCCCCCGCCTGCCGGAGGCGGAAGGGGCCTGTTTGTCCTGATGTTTTATACGATGAGATGTACCCGTACCCACGATGCGGGAGGGCTGCTGCATGCGGGAGTCAGAACCTGTCCCGTCCGGCTTTGCAGGCGTTTCAGGGCTGTCGTTTCCGGAATCCGGCACCGGAGCGGGATCCGCAGCGCTGCCGACTTTTCCGGGTCCTTTTTTCCCCCATCTGACAAATAAATCTTCCATAATAAAAGGTATGATCCTATCTTCAGTATCTGAAAAGCGAATATAAACTAGTGTGTATTGTATCATGACTGTAAGGCTTACGCCAATTGAGACAGGGCCGCCAATCGTGAACAATAAGTGATTTTTTGATTTTCCGGATGTCAGGGGAGACAGCCTTTGAGACAGCCTTTGTATGGCACCGACCTTGCTACTGCTGTCATTCCCTGCTAAACTATATGTGTTTTGAACCGTGCCTGCACACAGGAGATCTCTGCAGGGGATGTGCCGGTTCACGGTTGTGTATACAGATTTTTTACCTGTCCGGACAGGAGGAGATAAATATATGGCAGCTACCAGGAATCATGTGATCGTCAAACCCGAATTCAATGAGTTTGTGCAGGCAGTGGATGAATATACTGCACAGCTTCCGCTTGTGACCCGCGAATCGATCCGTCAGGTGCTTTATTGTGAATATGAAGAAAAGTACGAAGAGATGGAGAAACTCTGTGGTGACATACTTGCCAAAAATCCCGGGAATGCAGAAGCTCTGAGCCTTCTCGGGAGAGCACAGCTGTCGCAGAGAAAATACGAAGAGGCGGAGCAGACCCTGCGCGAACTGCTGGAGAAAGAGCCGGAGAGGAATTACGAACGCATTGAGCACGGCATTGTCTTTCATGCGCTCGGCAGATATCATGATGCGGTCAGAGAACTGCAGAAAGCGGATCCGGAAAAGGATTATCATCCTTTTTACTACTCGACTCTCGGGGACTGCTGTCAGAAAAGCGGAAACAGGCAGAAAGCCCGGGACGCTTTCCGCGCAGAGGTCACCAGGTGGGAAAAGACCAAAGAGATGGCCTCCCAGGTGATTCTGGACGGCTGCTTCTGCAACCTGATCTATCTGGATGCCGCGCTCTATCTCAGCGAACTTTCGGCAGATCTGGATGCTTACAGAAGTTTTCTGGAAATCGCAGAGATGACCCCGGAAATGAAGGACCATCTGGCGAATAACATCGCCTATTGGAGCACCCTTCTCACAGTTCCGTCTTTCCGCGGATTGTTTGTCGGGTTTGTGAGGGACGTGGAGCAGGCGGGATATCTGCTGGACAGCCCCAGATACAACATTATCGAGAGCGCCTATCGGGCGGAGGAATCCTACCGCTATCACGAAGACAAAAAGATCGATGCCCTCATGGAGTCCTTCCTGTCTTCGCAGGCAGGGGATCTGAACGGGAAAGGCAGCGAGACTCTGCGCATGACCCGGCTGTCCTACGAGTGGTATCTGTCCGGATGCGTGGACGATTATGCGCCCATGCTCCTGTATGCCGCGGAACAGTACCCCCACTCCTATGCCTGTGCCGTGACGTTCCTGGATCAGCTGCAGTCGCTCGGCCCTGAGAAGATGAGAGAGAAGGTTCTGGACTGTCTCGAGAAGGAAGAAGCGGTGAAGGCCGGAAGAGAAGAGATCGCCGCGGAACTGGAGAAGTCATTTAAGGAAATGAAAGAAGCCCGCAAGCAGCCTGTCTATATTGCCGAGGGCGGGGTGACATACAAGAGAAATACCAGGAAGATCATGCCCAATGATCCCTGTCCGTGCGGATCAGGCAAAAAATACAAGAAATGCCACGGAAGGAAATAAACAGGAGTAAAGGCTGTTTTGATAAAAACGACGGTCCTGAAAACGCGAAAATACCGGAACGTTACAGCCGGGCTGAACATTTTTTATTCCAAAGACGAAAAGATTAGGCTATACTGGTAATGTTAAATTCGTTGCAGCTGTTTTTATGACAGGAGATAATGGAGATAATAATGAGAAAATTTTTGAGCTTACTGTTGGCCTTCATCATGATCCTTACAATCTGCGGGGGCAGTGTGACTGCATATGCGGACAAACGGGATGACCTAGTCGGTGTGTGGAAGCTGACTGAGATCACAGGCAAAAAAGATGTCATGAGCAAAGAAGATGTCGAGAATTATGAGGCTCTCGGTGTCGTCATGTATATGAAGTTCCGCGATAACGGCACGGTCAAGTTCTCCCTGTTTGACGATGTTCTGGAAGGGTCCTGGGATGAATACGGAATGATCCTTGACTACGCCTGGATGACCTATAAAGTGGATGACGACAAACTGACTGTATACAACCAGGATGGCGGGAAGATGCGCTTCGTGCGGTCCAGCATGGATGAAATCTATGAGATCCTCGGATATAAAAAGGGTGTCCTTGACGAGGATGTCAAGTATTCCGCAGAAACGAAGAAGATCATGGACACGGATAATGCCAAGGTAAAGGTCACCGGCTACAAGGCGGATATGACCGGCTTCACCGTATATCTGCAGTGTGAGAACAAGACCCGGCACGAGATTGTGATCGGGGAGGACAAATGCGTTCTCAACAAATATATTGTACATCCAAACTGGAGCGTTTCCCTGGACAGAAGGGAGACCCTGGAGACGGAGATGAAGATCAGTCCTGAGGATCTGGAGAGGTCCGGGATCTCCTCCGTCGATGAGATGATCCTGCAGATGAGAGTGACCAACGGTGTGAACGAGAAAGTGATGGAGAAGGGACTGATGGCCAAGGTCTATCCGACGGGCAAGGAGGCAGTCCAGGTAAAGGCGATGGTCAGAAAGCCCGTGGAAAACGAGTATGCTGTCTATAACAATAACGCCTGCGCCTATCTCATCCAGGGCCTGGATCCGGAGCACGAGGGCGGCTTTGCCGTCAACTGCTATCTGGAGAACAGGTCCGGCGGCACACTCAACTTTACCTGGAGTGATGTGACGATCAACGGCAAGCCCGTGACCACGGACTATGAGGAAGCGGTTCTGCCCGGAACACTCGGCTATTCCGATGTTGTCTTTCTGAATACCGTTTTGCAGGACCAGGGGATCTATAACGTCTCCGATATCACGTCGATCAAGGGCAAGGTCAAGGTTTACGACAAGACAAAGAGCAAGCCCGTGCTTGTCGTCGAAAAAGAGTTTGAATATAGGCCGTAAGGCGGTTTTTTCGCCCTCACCGGAGTGCCGGTGGGGGCTTTTTTTATTGACTGGACAAAACAATTAAATTGTGATAAATTTAATTGCTCAATCAAAATTTCTTCACAATGGAGGGTTATAATGGCTGAAGCTGATCATAGATTTGACTGCCTGCTGCTGGATCACCAGCTGTGCTTTCCTCTGTATGCATGCTCCAAGGAAATCATCCGCAGATACAAACCGATGCTGGATGAACTGGATCTGACATACACCCAGTACATCACGATGATGGCAATGTGGGAGCACACGGAAATGAACGTCAAGGAACTTGGCAAGTGCCTGTTCCTGGATTCGGGGACACTTACCCCTGTCCTGAAGAAGCTGGAGGCAAAGGGATATATTCACAGAGGGCGTTCCCGCACCGATGAGCGCAATCTGTCCGTGACGATCACAGAGGAAGGGATGCGTCTGCGTGAAAGAGCGCTGTCTGTTCCCGAGCAGATGGCCTGCTGCGTAGATCTCAGCCCTGAAGAGGGCGCCATGATGCATGCTCTTCTGCATAAAATATTGAATAGGCTCAACCGCGATTAACAGCAGTATGTTCTTTTTGAAAGAACTATGCTATGATTAATTCTGTATGCACAATAATTCATGTCCATTGCCTAAGGCTTGAAAAATACATTTGAGAGGAAGATTATGTCCAGATTAACAGACAAATTGTTCGGGACGCACAGTGAGCGCGAGGTCAAGAGGATCCGCCCGCTGGTTGACCGGATTGAGGCACTCCGTCCCCAGATGCAGGCCCTGACTGATGAGGAGCTGCGCGGCAAGACAGAGGAGTTCAGAAAGAGATTTCAGGATGGCGAGACGCTGGATGACCTTCTGGTGGAGGCCTATGCGGCAGTCCGCGAGGGCGCGCGCCGTGCACTCGACATGGAGCCCTTCCGCGTGCAGCTGATCGGCGGCATCATCCTGCACCAGGGACGCATTGCCGAGATGCGTACCGGTGAAGGCAAGACCCTGGTGGCAACCATGCCCGCTTACCTCAACGCCCTTGAAGGGCGCGGTGTCCACATCGTCACGGTCAACGATTATCTGGCCAAGCGTGACGCTGAGTGGATGGGACAGGTCTATCGTTTTATGGGAATGAGCGTCGGCGTCGTCCTGAACAGCATGACCCCCAAGGAGCGTCAGGAAGCCTATGCCTGCGACATTACCTATGTGACCAACAATGAGCTGGGATTTGACTACCTTCGTGACAATATGGCTATTTACAAGGAGCAGCTGGTTATCCGCGAGCTCCATTATGCCATCATCGACGAGGTCGACTCTGTCCTGATCGATGAAGCGAGAACCCCCCTGATCATTTCCGGTCAGAGCGGCAAATCCACCAAGATTTATGAGGCGTGCGATATTCTGGCAGGCCAGATGAAGCGCGGCCAGGACGTGGAGGACCTGTCCAAGATCGATGCCATCATGGGTATCGAACGTGAGGAGACCGGCGACTTCATCGTCAATGAGAAGGATAAACTGGTCAACCTGACGGCAGAGGGCGTCAGCAAGGTAGAGAAATTTTTCCGCATCGACAACCTGGCGGATCCCGAAAACCTGGAGATCCAGCACTGCATCATCCTGGCCCTGCGCGCACATAACCTCATGCACCGCGACCATGATTACATCGTCAAGGACGACCAGGTCCTGATCGTCGACGAGTTCACCGGCCGTGTCATGCCGGGCCGCCGCTACTCCGACGGTCTGCATCAGGCAATCGAAGCCAAGGAGCACGTCAAGGTCAAGCGCGAGAGCAAGACTCTTGCAACGATCACTTTCCAGAACTTTTTCAACAAATTCGACAAGAAGTGCGGCATGACCGGTACCGCTCTGACCGAGGAACGCGAATTCCGCGAGATCTACGGCATGGATGTCATAGAGATCCCGACCAACCGCCCTGTCATCCGTTTCGACGATCAGGACGCCGTCTACAAGACGAAAAAAGAGAAGTTCCGCGCCGTCGTGAATTCTGTCAAGGAGGCCTATCAGAAGGGTCAGCCCGTGCTGGTCGGTACCATCACCATCCAGGTCTCCGAGGAAGTTTCCAGAATGCTCAAGAAAGAGGGCATTCCGCACAACGTACTCAATGCCAAGTTCCATGAGATGGAAGCGGAGATCGTCGCCGAGGCAGGACGTCACGGCGCTGTCACCATCGCGACCAACATGGCAGGCCGCGGTACGGATATCAAGCTCGACGAAGAAGCGAGAGCTGCGGGCGGTCTCAAGATTATCGGCACAGAGCGGCACGAGTCCCGCCGTATCGACAATCAGCTGCGCGGACGAAGCGGACGTCAGGGAGACCCCGGCGAATCCCGTTTCTACATCTCTCTGGAGGACGACCTCATGCGTCTGTTCGGATCGGACCGCATGACGGCTATGTTCAATGCCCTGAACATTCCCGAGGATCAGGAGATCACACACAAGTCTCTGTCCAAGGCCATCGAGGGCGCCCAGAAGAAGATCGAGAACAACAACTTCGGCATCCGCAAAAACCTGCTCGACTACGACCAGGTCATGAATGAACAGCGTGAGATCATCTACGCTCAGCGCCGCGAAGTCCTTGACGGAAAGAGCATGCGCGACAGCGTTTTCAACATGATCACAGACTTCGTCGACGGCACTGTCGACACCTGTATCAGCGACGATATCGACAGCGACGACTGGAACCTCACTGAGCTCAACGAGCTCCTGCTGCCTACCATTCCCCTCCAGGTCGTGAACCGCGGACGTATCCGCGAGCGCACCCGTGACGGACTCAAGCAGCAGCTCAAGGAAGAGGCAGTGGCCCTCTATGAGTCCAAGGAAGCTGAATTCCCCGAGCCCGAGGCAGTCCGCGAGCTCGAGCGCGTCGTCATCCTCAAGGTCGTCGACCGCAAGTGGATGGATCATATCGATGACATGGAACAGCTGCGCCAGAGCATCGGTCTGCAGGCCTACGGCCAGCACGATCCCCTTGTCGAGTACAAGATGGCCGGTTATGACATGTTCAACGAGATGACCCGCAACATCATGGAGGAGACCATCCGCGTCCTTTTCCATGTCAAGGTCGAACAGAAGGTAGAGCGCGAAGAAGTCGCCAAGGCCACCGGCACCAACAAGGACGACACCGCCGTCAAGCAGCCCAAGCGCCGCTCTGACAAGAAGATCTATCCCAACGATCCCTGCCCCTGCGGCAGCGGCAAGAAATACAAAAACTGCCACGGCAGGCCCGGCATGAAGCTGTAAAGCGAATGGCGGCCTGACGTTGGAGGCCGGGAATGAAACTTTAAGGAGATAAGGAGACGGTTCTCTGTCTCCTGCAAACATTGAATTATACGCGGGACGCCGGTGGGACAACAGGGACAGTCAGAACCGTCCCCCGCGTCCCGCATGATCATAGAAAGCTCAGAAGGAGACGTAATATATGCTACAACTGGATCAGATGAAGACTGAAATCCAGCAGTATGAAGACAC
>CAMKEX010000083.1 GCA_946411695.1 uncultured Lachnospiraceae bacterium | reverse complement strand
TTTGACTTCAAGTGGAACATGGGCTGGATGCATGATTTCTGCGAGTACATGAAGCTGGATCCTGTCATGCGCAAGGGCGACCACAACGGCATGACTTTCGCAATGAGCTACAACAGCGCCGAGAATTACATCCTTCCGCTGTCCCACGACGAGGTCGTCCACCTCAAGTGCTCTATGGTCGAGAAGATGCCCGGCTACCGTGTGGACAAGTATTCCAACCTTCGCCTTGGCTATACCTTCATGACAGGCCACTGCGGCAAGAAGCTGCTCTTCATGGGCCAGGAATTCGGCCAGGAACGCGAGTGGAGCGAGGCCCGTGAGCTCGACTGGTTCCTGCTCTCCGACGAGCAGAATGCCGGCATGAAGAAGTATGTCGGCAAGCTCCTCGAGATGTACAGACACTACAAGTGCCTCTACGAGATCGACAACGACTGGGGCGGCTTTGAGTGGATCAATGCCAATGACGCGGACCGCAGTATCTACTCCTTCCTGCGCAAATGCCCTTCCAGCCGCAAGGGTCTGCTGTTCATCCTCAACATGACTCCTGTCAAATACGAGAAGTACCGTGTGGGCGTGCCGGTGAACAAGCGCTACAAACTTGTTCTGAACAGCACAGACAAGGAGTACGGCGGCTTCGGCGACACACCGGTTCCGGAACTGATCAAGGCGAAGAAGGGCGAATGCGACTTCCGCGATCAGTACATTGAATTTGACCTTCCCGCTTACGGCGGCCTGGTATTTGAGTTTACTTATTAATTGTAGACAGGGGGTAAATCGTGGTACTTCATGAATCTGCTGAAGATTACCTTGAAACCATATTGATTCTTTTTGAAAGAAACGGTCAGGTGCGCTCCATTGACATCGTCAATGAAATGAACTTTTCCAAACCCAGTATCAGCATTGCGATGAAAAAACTTCGCGAGAACGGCTATATCCGCATGGATGTAAACGGTCTGATTACGCTGACGGATGAGGGACGCGTGATCGCAGAGCGGATTTATTCCAGGCATAAGCTGCTGACAAAGGTTCTCGAGGCAATCGGAATCGATGAGAAAAAGGCAGAAGATGAGGCATGCAAGATCGAGCATGATATCGATGACGAGACCTACGAGAGGATCCGCGACTTTTACCTGCGTTACACTGAAAAAATGAATGCGGAACAGTGACCGCACATCTTTTTCCCGCATGTTTGCGGCCGCAGGACCATGGTCACAAGAATGAATGCATGTATAATCACCCGCCGGCGGAGACACCGGCGGGTGATTATAATGAAAACAGTCAATATTACAATTCAGTATTTAGTTACAAGGAGAAAAAATGGTCAGAATCACTATGAAAGACGGCGGCGTCATTGATCTCGAACTGGATGAAAAAGCTGCCCCCATTACCGTTGAAAATTTCCTCAAGCTTGTCAACGCAAAGTTCTATGACGGCACCATCTTCCACAGGGTCATCTCCGGATTCATGATCCAGGGCGGAGACCCCCAGGGAACCGGCATGGGCGGCCCCGGCTGGACCATTAAGGGTGAATTCGCTCAGAACGGCGTCAACAACCCCATCAGCCACAAGAGGGGAGTGATCAGCATGGCCCGCGCCATGGATCCCGACAGCGCCGGCAGTCAGTTCTTTATCATGCATGCCGACGGCGAGTTCCTTGACGGACAGTACGCCGCCTTCGGCCATGTCGTAAAGGGCATGGATGTTGTCGACCGCATTGCCTCTACCCGCACCAACCGCTGGGCAGGCGACAGGCCTTACGAGGACCAGGTGATGGAGACCGTTCGCGTCGTCGAGGAGTGATTCGATCCGGTTCCGGATAAATGATAAGACCGTAAACGGGCAGATCCCGGACTGTTATGCTGTTTGAAAGCGGCATAACCTGATCCGGGATCTGCCCGTTTTTTTGCCCTCGCGCGGGGGCGCTGGGAGGAAACAGGGGAGGAGACAGGGGACGGTTCGAGGAGACACAGAACCGTCCCCTTCCGCTCGCTTCCCCTCTGCCGCTCATGCAGGCGCCTCCAACGATTGACAGGAAAGAAGGAAAGCGTTTATGATAGCAGACAGTGATGCCGCACAGCAGCTTTGCGGCGGCCTGAACCACATATTCCCTCACTGTTTTTGCATTGGCAAAAATGAATACGGCACTTCCATGGTAAGTGCTGACATCGCGCGGATGCGCCCCGGCATAAGAGGTTAGGATGATCAAAAAGATTCTCAATATTTCACTGGCAATCATAATAACGGCAGCACTCATTGGATGCGGCAGTAAGCCGGCTGCAAAGGATGCTGCGGGAGATTCTGCCGCCGCGCAGAGCACTGCGGCACAGACAGCTGCTGTTCAGGAGGGTTCATCTGATCAGGAAGATGGATCCGATGGCGAAAATGATCCGGAAAAGGCGGCAGAGTCTGAGCAGGAAGCCTCTTCAGAAAGCATTGAAATACCGGAGACCCCTTATGCCCGTGAGGACGGCGGCGTCTCCATTGATGTTTTTGCCATGGATACTTATATGAATCTCCTGGCTTACGGAGATCATGCAGAGGAAGCGGTTGTCGCGGCAGCGGAGGAGATTCACCGGATCGACGACATGCTCTCCACCGGAAATCCCGAAAGCGAGATCTCGATGCTGAACACGGCGGGGACAGGAGCTGTGTCGGAGGATACCCTGCGGCTGATCGAGGAGTCACAGGCCCTCTACAAAGAAACCGGCGGCCTTTTCGATATTGCAATCTATCCGGTCATGAAGCTGTGGGGCTTCCCGACCCAGGAATACCGCGTCCCGGCAGAAGAAGAGATCAAAACGGCTCTGAAAACTGCGGATGTGACGAAGATCATGGTCGGCGGCGCTGCGGATACACCGCAGACGTCAGCAGCCGCACAGAGTACTGCTGCAGCAACTGCCCGGGATGCAGCCGAAGGAAGCACTGCCGGCGGGCAGACGGCGGCACAGACCGCCCAGGCACCTGCGGAGGCATCGGCCGCAGCGTCTGCAGCGGCAGAAGGAACTACAGCTGCCGCACAGGCGGAGGTGCAGACCCCGAAGACACAGATCACCCTGGGAATTCCGGGGATGGAAATTGATCTGGGCGGAATCGCCAAGGGATTTACCAGCAGCCGCGTCATGGAAGTCTTTAAAGAGCACGGGGTAAAACACGGACTTGTCAGCCTGGGCGGCAATGTGCAGGTGCTTGGAGACAAGGAGAACGGAAAACCCTGGCGCGTCGCGATCCAGAACCCGGAGAGCGAACTCGATTATCTGGGTGTCCTGGACATTGAAGACAAGTGCGTGATCACCTCCGGCGGATATGAGAGGTTTTTTGAAAAAGACGGTGTCCGCTACCATCACATCATTGACCCCCGCACCGGCTACCCGGCTGACAGCGGTATTATTTCTGCAACCATCATCAGCAAAGACGGCACACTGGCCGACGGACTCTCGACTTCCCTCTTCATCATGGGAAAAGAGCAGGCAGAGAAATACTGGCGCAGCAATGCCGACAAATTTGACTACATCCTGGAAGATAAAGACGGGAAACTCTATGTGACAGAAGGCGCGGCTGATCTCCTGACAACAGAAGCAGAGACGGAAATCGTGAAGAAATAATGCAAGTGAGAAAAGAGGTGAGACAAGAGGAAGGATTCTTCTTGTCTCATTTTTATTTCTTTATTGCTCAATACCCGAGACTTCAGTCCTGGGATACGCGCGCAAGACAGAGCAGGCCCGCGGAAGCCGAGAAAAAATGTCTTTCAAAAGACATGTCTCATTGACTTTATCGCGTTGACGTATTAACATTATAGGAGTTTTGTCTAACAGGAAAGCACGGGGAATGAGTCACAAGGGACGGTTCTGACTGACTCATTCTCAGGTATGAGTCAGTCAGAACCGTCCCTCGCGACTCACTTGTCTCATCAGCTGTTTTCAAGACAAATGAAACTGTTGTCAGTATAAAGGGGAAACAAGTTATGGAAAACAAGACACGTACCGTCAGGGTAACGATTGCGGCCTTTGTCGCAGTCATCATCTTCCTGGTTATCTCAGCCTTCGTGACTACGCCGGAGAGTGTCCAGCAGAGCTTCTGGTCACTGATCCCGCCTCTCATTGCCATCATTCTGGCACTGGTGACCAAGGAAGTCTACAGCTCGCTGTTCATTGGTATCCTGACCGGCTCTCTTCTGTATTCGGGATTCAATTTTGAGGGCACGATGACCCATGTCTTCAGCGAAGGAATCATCGCTTCTCTGTCGGATTCCTGGAATGTCGGTATCCTGATCTTCCTGGTCATTCTGGGCACCATCGTTCAGCTTATGAACCGTACCGGCGGAAGTGCGGCTTTCGGCAACTGGGCGACCCGCCGCATTCAGACCCGTGAGGGTGCACAGCTGGCTACCATCGGTCTGGGCGTCCTGATCTTCATCGACGACTATTTCAACTGCCTGACAGTCGGCAGTGTCATGCGCCCCGTGACAGACAAATACAAAGTCTCCAGGGCAAAGCTGGCATATCTGATCGATGCTACCGCAGCTCCCGTCTGCATCATTGCTCCCATCTCCAGCTGGGCGGCTGCAGTCTCCGGATTTGTCGAGGGCGAAAACGGTCTCGCGCTCTTTATCAAAACGATTCCTTACAACTACTATGCGCTGCTGACTATTGCTATGATGATTATGATCGTCCTCATGCACATCAACTACGGACCTATGGCAGAGCACGAATACAATGCTACCGAGAAGGGCGATATCTATACAACACCCGACCGTCCATACGCAAATGCGGAAGACGAAGCTCGTGGACATCAGGGAATTGTTGCGGATATGCTGATCCCGATCTTCTCCCTGATCATCTGCTGTGTTATCGGCATGATCTACACAGGTGGATTTTTCAGCGGCACCAACTTCATCGATGCCTTTGCAGGCAGTGATGCTTCTATCGGTCTGGTTCTGGGCTCTTTCTGCGCCCTGATCATCACCATGGTCTACTATCTGATCCGCAACTCTCTGTCCTTTGAAGAGATGATGGGATGCCTTCCGGACGGCTTCAAGCAGATGGTTCCCGCCATCCTCATTCTGACCCTTGCCTGGACCCTGAACGGCACGACCGCAAGCCTGGGCGCTAAGGAATTCGTTGCCGGCATTATCGCCAACAACGCGGCTGGCTTTGCCTCCTTCCTGCCTGCGATCATTTTCCTGATCGCCGTCGGCCTGTCCTTCGCGACCGGTACCTCCTGGGGCACTTTCGGAATCCTGATCCCGATCGTCGTTGCCTGCTTCCAGACAACGGATCCTCAGCTCATGATCATTGCCATGAGCGCCTGCATGGCCGGCTCCGTCTGCGGCGACCACTGTTCACCCATTTCGGATACCACCATCATGTCGAGTGCCGGTGCCCAGTGCAACCACATCAACCATGTCTCGACACAGATGCCCTATGCGCTCACCTGCGCGGCTGTATCTGCTGTGACCTACATTATCGCCGGACTGATCCGCAATGCCGCGATCTCCCTTCTGGTCGGTTTCGTGATCATGCTCGCAGTCATGTTTATTTTCAAAATAGCAGGCGGAAAGAATGCTCCTGCTTCCACCGCGCAAAATAATAATTGACATAAACCTATACTTAAGTGATAATTTATACAGATTTGCATACAAAAAGACCTGCCGCAAGGCAGGTTTTTTTGTGAAAATGCGGAGAGTCTGCTATAGGTTCGCTATGGATTAAGGATTAGGAACCCGCTTATGAATCTATGGATCGGTCGAAATGATCGACTCCGCAAAAGCGCTGTTACTGTATTATTTCCCCGCGACCTTCTTCGCGAACGCTGCGGCAGCCTTGCAGTCTGCCTCGTTGGGGCGTCCTTTGTGCATGAGACCGAAGGATCGGCAAACTCCTTTAATAATACTCTTTAGTACTCTTTTTGATATGAAAAGCTTCTATATATTAAAGCCTCATATTAAATAGTAAGGCTTCTATTCAAGACCCGCTCGGGAGTCTTATATAATGGAAAATAAATTTTGTGAAATTATATTGCCTGCGATTTAATTTCCGATACCCATTCTACTGTGATTGGAAGGAAGCTTCAATAGGCATCTTGAGGATATTGTCGCATTATACAGGCGTGATATTGTCTTCGTCCCGTCTTTGTTCCGCAGACGGGAAAACCCTGTGATCACTTTCTTCACAGGTGCCGGCCGGGCGTTGACAGGCAGGAATCCGGGCCTAATCGAAAGAAAAAACGAAATCTGCACGTCTATTGACGGTATCTTTGACGCTGGTTATGCTTAAATACTATTGATATAGTATCATGTTACAGTTAGCATGTGCTTAGAATGTGATGACTGCGGACTGATAACCGGTTCAGGGCTTTGATGCAGGCCGGAAGTGACGGTCCGATGGTCTGACAGCACAAAATAATATAGAAAAGCACAGGAACAAGATGAGAAGAAGACTCGGCAATATATTACTGACTCTGGCCTTTGTCTTAGGAATTGCTCTGATCGCATATCCGAGTTTCAGTGACTGGTGGAATTCTTTCCATCAGACAAGGGCAATCGCAGGGTATACGGCTCAGGTCGCAAACATGGACAAAGAGGAATTCGACCGCATGTGGGCGGAAGCGGAGGCCTTTAACGACTATCTGGCAAAAAAGTCAGGTCGTTTTAATCTGACAGATGAGGAACTGGCAACCTACAACAGTATCCTGGACGTCACCGGAACCGGCATCATGGGATACATTGATATCCCCAGCATCAAGATTTCTCTTCCGGTCTATCACGGAACAGATGAAGCGATCCTTCAGATCGCAATCGGACATATTGAGGGAACTTCCTTCCCAATCGGCGGCGAGGGGACGCACAGTGCCGTGTCAGGACACAGGGGACTGCCGTCCGCTAAATTGTTTACCGACATTGACCAGCTGCAGGCGGGAGACAAATTCCTGCTTCAGATACTGGACAGAACCCTGACCTACGAGGTCGACCAGATCCGCATCGTGCTTCCCCAGGAACTTCAGGATCTTGAGATTGATCCCAACCAGGATTACTGTACTCTGATCACATGTACTCCTTATGGCGTCAATACACACAGGCTGCTCGTCCGCGGGCACCGCGTGGATAATGATGATACTGACGCGACGCGCATCACAGCGGACGCAATGCGTTTCGAACCCGTGATCGTGGCACCGTTGGTCGCAGCTCCTATTCTTTTCGTCCTTCTGATCATCCTGCTTGTTTCCACCAGCAAATGGAACAGACAGCGCAGAGCACACCGCACAAAGGATGAACTCAGGGATGTGATTGAGGAGATGGCGTCGGCAGACACACCGGACACACCGGATGAGGAGTAACAGCATGTGCCCGGTGAACGTCAGCTGCAGACTGATTGCAGCAGAACATATCGACATAGACTGTCAGAAAAAGAGTTTTTTCAGGAAGCAACAACCAATACAGAGGAGGGAATGTATCCATGAAAGATGAAAGAAACGTCCGGCGCAGCCGGGCGGCAGGCCGCAAGTGGCAGCCTGTGGCAATATTACTGGCAGCAGTACTCATGGTACTTTCCGTGCCGTTTGGTTCCAGATCCGCCCGCGCAGTGGATTTGGATCAGAACTGCAGCCTCAAGGTCAACCCCGGCAATTCCATAGTTGCCGATGATATTGCGACCGCGAATGTCGTGATCGATCTGTATCGTGTGGCAGACGCAGTTCCGGTCAAGGGTTATGACACCTATGACTGGAAGTTAAATGAGCCTTTTTCCGCGATCACAATCGACAAGGAGATTGACGGTGAGGGCTGGAAGAAGGTTGCGCAGCAGGCGGCTGATATCGTGCTCGGTTCAGCGCCGGCAGGCAAGACGGAGTGGGATCCCTCCGCTTCTGCCGGAGCCATTGATTCCTCCCTGAAAGTGCTGGATAATGATCCGACCCAGCCGATTACCGGACTTCCTGCAGGACTGTATCTGATCATCGCGCGCGGCAGCAATATCACAGAGTATGCCGGCACTGTGACAGATGAGGCGACAGGAACGACAGGTACGGTCACGATCGCGAAATCCAGAGGCTTCAAGTACAGCTTTTCGCCGGAGCTGGTCTCAATGCCGACCAAAGCAGCGGACGAAACGACCGGCATCATCAACACAGCGAATCCCGGCCCCTGGGTCTACGACGCGGAAGTGACGCTCAAGCCTTTACAGGAGGTCAATCTGGGCCCCCTGAAGATCGTCAAGAATCTGGAAGACTACGCACAGCGCGAGAAGACCTCTGACGGCCAGAGCCGCATCATCAAAGATCCTGCGACCTTTATCTTCAAGGTGGTTGTTTACGAAGACAAGACCAAAGCCAAGGTCATCTTCGAAGATTATGTCTCCATCGTATTCGATGCCTACGGCAGCCAGAGCGCCACGATCAATGGTCTTCCGGCCGGAGGATATGCTGAGGTCACAGAGGAATATTCCGGCAGAGTATATACCATCGAGCCGGGGACTAAGGACGCGGTGATTGTAGCGGAAGGCGAAGAAGATGCTCCCGCGACTGTAGAGTTTACAAACTCCTACACAGACAAAGAGCCCGGCGGCGGCTCTGTCACAAACCGCTTCTCCTATGGGGAGAAGGACGGATGGACTCTCAATAAGGTCAAGGATGACACCGACGATGCGATTGCGAATCCTGACAAAACCTGGGGTAATCAGTAATAGGAGGGCACTGACATATGGATAAGCATATGGAAAAAGAGAAAAATATTGAAGCCCTCCGCGAAGGGTATCAGGAAACAGAAACATCCGTTTCCGCGAACAGGAGAAGCCGCAGGGCATTCCGTACATGGATGTATGCCGCCATTGCAATCATGCTCGTCATGAGCGCTGTGATGGGAAGCACGTGGGCCTATTTTACAAGCTATGCGAAGGCCAAAGGCGGAGTGACACTGAAGCTCGGGCATGAAGAGCATATCGACGAGGAGTTCGAAGACTGGGAGAAGATCATCGACCTGACCAGTACTGAAGACTCCAACGAAGTCTACCTGCGCGTGAAAGCCTTCTGCGCTGAGTATGATGTCACTTATGCCAATACGCAGAACTGGACAGAGGGCGACAACGACTGGATGTACTATGACAAGACACTGGCTCCCGGCAAGAGCCTGTCGGAGAGCGGCGATCAGCTCAAGGCCAAGATCAACGATGTTCCCAAGAGCGGGGACGAGGGTCTTGAGGACGGCAAGACCTTCAATGTCATCATTGTCTACGAGTCCATGGAAGTCCAGTATGAAGAGAAGACGGGCAGGAAACTTTCCGCACAGGAAGCCGACTGGAGCAGAGAGCTTGAGACAACCCGGACAATTACGAAGCTGGGAGGTGGGGAATGATGAAAAAGTTTAGTAAATGGATCACCTCGCCGACTGCTACGATCGCTCTTTTCGCTGTAGCGGCAGGCCTGTTGCTGTTCTCAACGATCGGCGGCGCATACGCAGCCCTCAAATATTTTTCCGAGACCTATGTAGGCCAGATAGAGCTGCAGGATATCGGCGTTACGCTGCTGGAGAAGGGTGAGCACGACGACGCTCCAAAGGAAGTTGCCTATCGCGATTACATCATGGATTCTCAGGATGATTGGAAAGAGACCGGGGGCGAGAGCCACACGGGCAAGCTGCTGACAGGATTGCTGGCAGAGGATGAAGTGTTTGTCCCCGGCAAGACCTACAAAGAGGAAATCAGCTGCGCCAACACAGGTACTATCGACCAGTATGTCCGCATCATACTTACCAAGTACTGGACAGATCCTGAAGGCAACAAGGTCTTCACAAAGGAGAAAGATACGGATTATACGACTCCTGAACTGACTCCTGATCTGATCAAGTTCACATTCCCGAATAACGGGACCTGGATTCTGGACACACAGAACAGCTCCGAGACAGAAGAGCGCCAGATCTACTATTACAGCAAGCTTCTGCCGGCAGGGTCTGATACGACAGGAACTCCTCTTACAGATACACTGACAGTTGATCCTTCCGTCACACTCAGAACAACCAAGACCATTTCGGACGATGGCAAGACCATCACAACGAGTTATGACTATGACGGATGGCAGTTCTGCATTGAAGCGACTGTCGATGCAGTACAGGATCACAATGCAGAGGATGCGATCAAGAGTGCATGGGGACGCGATGTAACCATCTCCGGCGGCACACTGCAGCTTGACTGACGGGAAAGGAGGAATTTTTACAAATGGAAAAACGTAAAAGTATGAAAAAATTACTCCTGTCCTCTGTGGCTGTACTGATTCTTACATTCGCAATCGCCATGAGCGCGATGGCAGAAGTGATCCCTCCGCTTGATGAGTACCACGTAACATTCACAAGCGATGCGAAGATGAAGAGTAACTTCAAATCTTCTGATATTTTTGAGCAGGCATCCGCTATGCAGCCGGGCGATTCCATGGATATCGTCCTCAGTGTCAAGAATGAGAATAAAGCCACCACCCATTGGTACATGACCAACGAGGTTCTCAAAACGCTCGAGGACACACGTGACGCAGCGGCGCTTTCAGGCGGTGCGTATACCTACAGACTTGCCTACAAGAGCGATGCTTCCGGTGAAGAGAAGGTCTTCTTCTCAAGTGAAGTGGTCGGCGGAGATAATGTCAGTGAGGCCGGAGAAGGCCTCCTCGAGTCGACTGATGCGCTGGACGAGTGGTTCTATCTGGATTCACTGTCGACCGGACAGGGCGGAACTCTTACACTGCACGTCGCACTTGACGGCGAGACCCAGGGCAATGATTATCAGGATACTCTGGCAAGGCTTCAGATGAACTTCGCGGTCGAACTTCAGCCTGAAAAGAAAGTTCCTCCGAAAGAGCCGGATGAAAAACACGGCACTCCCAAAAGGAAGGGTACTAGAAAAAGAAAGGTCGTTAAGACCGGAGATTATACGAACTATACTCCGTATCTGATCGCAGCAGGCGTCAGCGGACTGGCTATTCTTCTCCTTGCAATCTACAGCCTGCGTGAGAGACGCAGACAGAGAGGAGGCAACGCATGAGCAGGATGAACAGAAAGGAACGCAAAAATTTCCTTATGCGGGTCGGTGCTGTGCTGATTGCGGTCTGCATGGTTGCAGCGCTTGCGCTTCCTGCATTTGCGGCGGATACCTCTGCGGAAAATGAGCCTTACAAATATACTGTTCGTATTTTCCCCGGCGATAAGGGCACGATTAATGGAAGTACAGAGCCGATCGTCAAGGAAGTTGAAGCCAATTATTCCTGGACCCGCGGCGACTTTGACTGCCTGAATCAGGCGGCCTCCAAGACCGACAGATATTATGTAACCGGAATGCGCGAAAGCGGACGGGACAATAATACCAACACACTTTATAAGAGCGGCAACTTTACTGTAGACAGGGATATTGATCTGGTGGTCTCTTACGGGATCAAGGGCAGTGATGTTCCCTATACGATCAATTATGTAGAATACGGCAGCAACAAGGTCCTTCGTAAGTCCGAGACCTATCACGGGAATGACGGAGATCAGCCTGCAGTCGCCTATCTTTATATAGAAGGCTACGTCCCTCAGTATGAGGTCATGACTGGTACAATTAAAGCCGGATCCTCCAATGAGTGGACATTCTACTATATCAGCCTGGACAAGTATAAAGCCGGCGGCTCTGCCAACACCCAGTCCAAAGGCGGTGTGAAAACACAGAGCACAGGTACTGCAAAGACAGGCGGCAGCGGCACATCGACCGGCAGCGGTGCAACAAGCGGCGGCAGCAGTACATCCACCGGCACCGGAACAAAGACTGCTGAGGGAAGCCCTGCAGCAGGCGGCGGCACTGTGACAACCAGCGGCTCCGCAGCAGGTACCCAGGGCGGCACTCTGCTGGCCAGCAACGGTACTGTCAATACACTTAAGAACGGACCTGTTGAGATTGTCAATCTTGATGAGACACAGGTACCCCTCACAGAGTATACAGGTGAGGAAGACGGCGAAAAGAATATCGACAGCGAAATAACCGCCAGTGAGACACAGGGCGTGGTACGCGCATCCGGAATGTCCGGTCCTGTTAAGATGATCATTGGAATGGCGGTCGCAGTCATTATCGCCGGTGCAGGCTGGTTCTTCCTCAGGAAGGTTTCCGGCAGCAGAGACGAGTGAAAGCTGTAAGGTTTTTGCTCAGATTGAAGAAATCGGGTCACGGTACTGACGGCGGGCAAAATATTGTTCCGGTATGGATAACCTTACTGAGTTCTGGAGATACCGATATTTAGGAAGCAGAAATCCCGCAGCCACGCGGCTGCGGGGTTTTTTGTTCACAGAAAAAACGGGCGGATTGAAAAAGAATGGCTAAAAAGCAAGCTCAGAATCAGGACAACAGAAAGCAGGCGGGCAGTGGTTCCTATCCCCGTAAAGCAGGATTGCTGATCTATGTACCTGCCCTCTGCAACGTGATCGGCACACTCATGCTCCTGGTGGTGATTGCGGCTGCTGCTCCGCTCACGATCCCCAATTTCCTGGGATATGATGTCTACAATGTTGTCAGCGGATCTATGGAGCCGACTGTACCGATCGGAAGCATCATATATGTCAAGGAGATTGAACCGTCAGAGATCGAATCAGGAGATATCATTGCTTTCAGAGGCGGCGACAGTGTTATCATGCATCGTGTGGTAACGAATAAAGTCGTTGAAGGTTCCTTTGTGACCAAGGGAGATGCCAATGACGGGGAGGACATGAATGATGTGCCCTACGACCACCTTGTTGGAATTGTCGTGCGGCATATCCCGATTCTTGGCCAGCTTCTGATACTTTTCGGAAGTACCTTCGGACGCATCTGTATGGTCTGTTTTGCAGCATGCGGCGCATTGCTGAATATTCTGGGCAATCGCTTCCGCGATGCTCTGGAATATGAGCGGGAAATAGAACGGGAGAGAGAAAAACTCCTGGCTGAAGCCGCAAAGAAAAAAGGGGGTGCAGATGAGTGCGGTTAATTCACAACTCTATATCGGCACACCGAACGGAATAGTCCTCCACGCGGAAAGAGGGGCCGGCCATTCCATCAGGGGCTGGTTTTATCACGCCTACAGCAGAGAGAAGATTCCATTTGAAAATGCCGATCAGATGATGTTCAGAATGGAAGAGTTTTTTGACAGTATCCGGTATCCGCATCCGTCGACCAATATCCGGACATTTGCAGAGACCGGCAGAAAGAACGACAAGAGCAGATGCGACCGGGAGAAGGAAGAGTTACCCACTAACACCGGCCGAAGGTTAAAAATAAGGGAGAGAGTGATGGACGATCAGGAATTACTCAGCAAACACGGTGACCTGGGATCATTTATCATTCGGGTTCAGCACAGGCAGAACAGCAGTATGCAGGGACGCCTGACATGGGTCGATAAAAATAAGACTGTCTTTTTCCGCTCTGCCTGGGAAATGATCCGACTGATTGACAGTGCTCTTGAGGAAACAGGTCAGGAGCAGGAAGATGATCTTCCCAGCTGGGAAGAGTAAACGATGCCTGCGCACTAATGTGCTCCGGCATGTTCGTAAGTTTCAGCAAAAGAGCCGGGTATCCCCGGTTCTTTTTTTGCATGGAAGAGGAATCGAGTCTGGACGGTTTGAAGTGAAAATGGTATGCTATAAGTTGGCTGTACTAAACAGGTTATAGTACACGAATAGTATTACTTCAGCAGAGAGGAAGTTTTTAGAATGATTCATTTCGGAAAGCATAAAATTGAGCGCAATGACCCTTGCTGGTGCGGGAGCGGACGTAAATATAAATCCTGCCACATGCGCTTTGACGAAAAACTCAGGCAGTTTCAGCTCTCCGGTGCCATCGTTCCGGATCACAGTATTCTGAAGACACCGGCACAGGTGGACGGGATCAGGAAGAGTGCGGAGATCAATATGGCCTGCCTTGATGCAGTGACCAAAGAGATCGGTGCGGGCATGCCCACCGAGGATATTGACCGCATTGTATATGAGACCACTGTCAGTATGGGCGGCATCCCTGCGCCTCTCCACTATGAGGGCTTTCCGAAGAGTGTGTGCACATCCATCAATGACGAGGTCTGCCACGGAATCCCGGATACCAGGCATATCCTGCAGGAGGGAGATATCATCAATGTCGATTGTTCGACTATCCTGAACGGATATTTTTCCGATTCCTCCCGAATGTTCTGCATCGGAGAGGTTTCCCCTGAGAAAAAGCGTCTTGTCGAGGTGACAAAGGAATGCGTACAGATCGGCCTTGAGAACGTGATTCCCTGGACTTTTCTTGGAGATATGGGCAGTAAAGTTCACGCCCATGCTGTCGAAAACGGCTACACAGTCGTCCGCGAGATCGGCGGCCACGGCATCGGCCTCGAGTTCCATGAAGATCCCTTCGTCAGCTATGTCTCCGAACCCGGCACAGAGATGCTGATGGTTCCCGGCATGGTCTTTACGATCGAGCCCATGGTCAACATGGGAACCGACAGGATCTTCCAGGACGCTGAGAACGGCTGGACCATCTATACGCAGGACCACAAACCCTCCGCCCAGTGGGAGATCCAGGTACTGGTTACCGAAAAGGGGGCCGACGTACTGTGCTGGTAAGCAGATAACAGCTGCGGAGTGTTCATATAGAGTATTCTCGGTTAGCGCCGCATACAGATCCGGCGCGCCGCCGAAGAGGGAGGTAGATAGATATGCAAAACAAAGGAAAATATTACATCACAACGGCGATTGCCTATACATCCGGCAAGCCTCACATCGGTAACACATATGAGATTATTCTCGCCGACTGTATTGCCCGCTACAAGAGAGCAGACGGCTTTGATGTCCGTTTTATGACAGGTTCCGATGAGCACGGTCAGAAGATCGAGTCCAGAGCAGCACGCGCAGGCAAGAGCCCCAAGGAGTTCGTCGACGAGGTTGCAGGCGAGATCAAGCGCCTCTGGGACCTGGTAGGTACTTCCTATGACCGCTTCATCCGCACCACAGATCCGGATCACGAGCGCCAGATTCAGAAGATCTTCAAGAAGCTCTATGACCAGG
>CAMKEX010000082.1 GCA_946411695.1 uncultured Lachnospiraceae bacterium | reverse complement strand
GAGGATTTCAGGGGTTACAGAAAAATGTGCTCTGACGATGAGTGGGAAAAAGAGAAAACAGTACTCATTAAATCACGCAGAGATATAGCGAAGCGGTGTGAACTTCTTGCAGAGGAAGGGATGAAACCGGATTTATTTGAACTGATTTTCAAACAGAAGAACAGACTTAACTACATCAATAAATACGGGTTTCTTCTTGCGGAAGAATACTCAGGACCGATTTTACAGGAATACTTTACCTATGTATCCGGAATCGCCGAAAATGCAAGGAACAGGTCAGCGTACGATGAACTGATCAGATACCTGAAGCGTATGCAGCAATATACAGGTGGGAAAGAAATAGTCCAAAACCTGTGTACGACTTGGATTCTCAAATACCCGACAAGAAAAGTGATGATCCAGGAACTTCGAAAATTGCTGTAGAGCATGGGGACGGTCCTTTTGTTTCCGCCCCCATGTTTCGCGTATGAGCATGTGTGCAAGTGGACAGAAACAAAAGGACCGTCCCCATTTTCCGGGATCGGGAAAGCAGAAGATTGTACCCCGGTGGTAAAGATGATATAATTGGGAAAATTAGTCGTACGGCTAAATAATGATGCTGTAATGCTATATTGAGCCGTACGGCGAAATTGTTCTCGAAGAACACTATTATGAGCCGTACGGCGAAATCTACACGGGAGTGTGGGTTTCCGTGCGGCTTCCTATAGTTCAACTTTTTATAGCGATGGAGGAGAGGATGATTCGGATAACAAGTGCGGCAGGCTTTGGAGAAGTGATCCGTGCGAGACGTAAGGAATTGCATTATACGCAGGGGTTTCTGTCTGAATTCAGCGGACTGAGCGTGAGTTTCATATCTGATCTTGAGAACGGGAAGAAAACTGCCGAACTTGAGAAGGCCATCTATCTGGCAAATCTGCTTGGGCTGGATCTGTGCCTGGAAGGACGTGAACATGGATCATGAGAAGTATCAAATCAGCATTGAAAGAGACGGCAGGATGATTCCTGTTGGATCGATCAGCGGTGAAAGCTATCGGACAGCAACGTTCTCATATATTGAAGAATACCTGGATGACAGAAATGCAGTACCTGTTTCCATCAGCCTTCCTTTACAGCGGGAAAGCTTTTCGGCTGAACAGACCAGGCGGTTTTTTGAAGGACTTCTTCCGGAAGGTTTCACCAGAAGATCCGTAGCACAATGGCTGCATCTGGATGAGAATGATTACCTGTCTATTCTCCATCAACTTGGAAGGGAGTGCCTCGGCGCTGTACGTGTTACAGCAGAGGGAGAAGCGCAGTCTGCTTCTTACGAAATGGTTACCGAACAGCAGGTGAAAGCCCTGGCGGCGGAAGGTGCGCAGAAATCTGCGGAGATTGTCACAAAGTCTCATCTTTCCCTGACAGGTGCCTCCGGTAAGGTTGGGCTTTATTATGATGAGGCAGGCAGCCGGTGGTATCTTCCGGAGGGGACTGCACCCAGTACACATATTGTCAAGCAAAGCCATGTGCGTTTAGAGGGAATTGTTACGAATGAACAGCTGTCCATGATGGCGGCGGCTAAATGCGGAATTGAGGTTCCGCAAAGCTTTATTATAGATTTGGGAAGCGGAAATGACAGTGAAGTACTATATGCAACAAGACGTTATGACCGCACATTCGAAGGATCTGTGAACATGATCACGGATCTCCCGTGTCCGCTCAGACTTCATCAGGAGGATTTTTCACAGGCGATGGGAATCTCATCTGCTGACAAATATGAAAAGAGGAATGCCGGATACATGCGCAGGATGTTCGAGATCCTGAGGCAGTATTCTTCTAATCCGATCGCAGACCAGCAAAGACTCTGGGATATGATCGTTTTCTGTTATCTCCTTGGAAATACAGATGCACATATCAAGAACTTTTCTCTTCTCTATGGAAAAGATCTCCGCAGCATACGTCTTGCTCCGGCATACGACATGGTCAGTACGACTGTTTATGAAAGCAGTACAAGAGAAATGGCATTCTCAATCGGGAGTGCATTGTCGATTGATGATATAACTGAGAACTCGTTTATAGAGGCTTCTGAAGAAGTACATTTGGGAAAGAGGTTTGCTGTCGGCAGATATCATTATATCTGCAATCATTTCAGGGAGGCTTTGAGGGATGCAGCTGCCGAACTATCGGAAGCAGGCTTTTCAAAAGCGAAAGAGATGGAAGACAGAATACTGAGAGCGGGAGGCTATGCGAAGCTTTAACAGCAGAAACCTGAAAACAAGGGACGGTCCTTTTGTTTCTGTCCCTCTGTTTCATGTATGAACAAGGGGACAGAAACAAAAGGACCGTCCCCGTTTTTCTGGGATTAAGCGCATACAGTTGCCTGGGGAAGGCGACACCATGTACTGTGTTTACCTTGAAGATTTCAGTGACGATCAGGCCAACGCCGCCCTTTGCGCGCTCTTCATAATACTGGCAGAGCTGTTCGGTGGGGGCACCGTCAAGTCCCGCGTAACCGGTCGTCATGGAAGTCATGACCGCGCGGTTTTTCAGCGTGAGCGAGCCAATCTGTCCTCTTTCAAACAATTTAGAATACATTGCTTACCTCCTGTAAAATAATCGACATAAGTTTTCCTATAACGGGCTGTTATAAAAAACTTTACCAGACCCGGAGGTTCTCACAACCATTATTCCAGTCGGAAGTCTGAAATTCCGACATTTAGTATGAAATATCGGGATGATCCCACAGGAAGCTCCTTTACGGCTGGCTGCAGGGAATAAAAAAGGCGGGGAACTTCCCCGCCAATGATGGACCCGGGGCTTTAACCAGCCCCGGGATTCAGTGTTTTTTTTCGAGAGGGTGTAGAGCGTTTTCCGTTACGTCCCCGGACTCTCCCTGAAGATTTGACTTTCAATGTCTTTTATATACTTTACCAATTGCAATTCCTGCGAGTAACAGTAATGTGCACACGGCGAGTATCTTCAGTGTTTGTGCATCAATAGGTTCTTCTGAGGTTGTTGTCTGATTCTGAGCAGTATCGATTATCTCATTCTGCTGCTGTTCCTCTTGCATGAGACCGCTGTTCGATGCATTCTGCTCCGTGCCGGGGGACATCTGTCCGGCATCCCGGGGAATCCGGGCATCATCAGCGCCGGATTGACTTGTGTCCGACATATCAGGAGGAGTCATTCCATCAGGAGGAGTCATTCCGCCGCCCGGCATTTCCTCTGTGGAAGCAGCGGCTTCCGTATCTGTGCTGCCTGTAGAAGAATCCGATCCGGACTTGAATCTTCTAAACCCGCCGCCTCTGGGCTTCATGCCGCCCCAGTTCATTTTTCCGCCGAACATACTGCTCTGCGCATCGCCATAAGATGCGGATACTTCTTCCAGGGTGATGTCTTCTTCATTCTCGCCAATCACGACAGTATAGGTATCACCTGTTTTCATTTCAGGGCAGCTTAGCAATGCTGAGGAGAAACTGCACGGAACTTTCCAGGACAGCAGTTCATTGCCATCTGTGTCATTAACGGCAAGTGTGGTACCTGCTTCCGCTATCGTACTGGTATTGTAGAGGATAGAAGCCTGGGTGGAAGAGGAGTCAAAAGCTTCCGCCATGGAGGATGCTCCGCAGGCAATGATCGTGCCGCCTGAGATCTCTGCGACTCCGCCGCTCTCACTTCCGTAGTCAACAGCACTGTTGATACCGTTTCCCTGAAGGCTTACATAGATCGTTCCGCCGCTGATGAAGAGATCACCGTTTGAGTCAAGACCATCTGCATCATTTCCGGTTTCATTGATGATGGTGATCGTGCCGCCGCTGATAGTGATATAGGTCTCTTCATCATTTGTTTTTTTATTAGATGCAGCGATCGATTCTGTGCTTGTGCCGCCTTCTCCGGAATCCATATCAGGGCGGGCCGGGAAACCATCGGAGGAACCCATGGAGCCCATATCAGGGGGAGCCTGGAAACCATCGGTAGAATCCGCGGAGCTCATATCAGGGGGAGCCTGAAAACCGCCGGACGAATCCGCGGAGCTCATATCAGGGGGAGCCGGGAAATCACCGGTTGAATCCGCGGAACTCATATCAGGGGGAGCCGGGAAATCACCGGTAGAATCCGCGGAGCTCATATCAGGGGGAGCCTGGAAACCGCCGGACGAATCCGCGGAGCTCATATCAGGGGGAGCCGGGAAACCGCCGGACGAATTCGTAGAGCTCATATCAGGGGAAGCCGGGAAGCCTCCGGCACCGATCTGGTTCTCGCTGTTGCCGTTGGCATTGAATCCGTCGTCCTTGGGATAGACTGTGATATCACCGCCGGAAACATTGATGATTAGAGCTTCGATTCCTTCATAACATTCATCGATCAGAAGTGTTCCATCTGAGATCGATATGGCAGCATCAGAATGAATGCCGTCATTTCCGGAGGAAATCGTAAGGTCTCCGCCGGCCAGGGTAATATCGCCGGTCGTATGGATGCCGTCATCTGCCGCTGTGATTTGCAGGGTCCCGGACTCTATATACAGATATCCGTTTTCAACTTCATTGGACGTGACGATTCCGTCATCCTGCGCATTTACAGTGATCGCTGCTTCTTTGACACGGAGGCTGTCTTTGGCGTGGATGGCGTCCGCCGCCGCGGTTACAGTAATCGTTCCTCCGGTGATGACCAGGTCATCGTTGGCCGCTATGCCGTGCCGGTACCCGGCAGTCACTGTGAGATTCCCGCTTCCGTTGATCGTAAGATCGTCATGTGCGAAAATTGCGCCGTCCGTCCCGTCTTTCAGAGCCTCTTCTGAGTAGGCTGAGCCGCTGGACAGTATATTCTGACTGTTTTCTGCCAGGGTCAGGAAGACTTTGTCCGCCTGCTCCACGCGGATGCATGCATTGTCGCTGCAATTGATCTCTGTTCCCTTGAGCAGGATAAACACTTTCGAGGAATCGTATGCGTCCACCGACAGATAACCGTCGGTGAGAGATCCGGAAACTACGTAGGATCCTGCGCCTGTGATCACCACATTGCCATCATTGACATAAGCTCCTTTTCCGGAAATATCGGCTCCGTTTCCTGTCAATGTGATTATGGTCGCCTCGGAGGTGTCCCAGTCTCCATCCTGATCATTTGCAGTGAAGTATTCTGTGTCGGAATTCTGTTCTGCGTCTTCATCCACGATCTTTGTGATGCCCAGAGATTCTCCATTTATGAACAGCGCAGTCAGGATAAGACTGCAGATGACGATGGCAATGCAGATCTTATCCAGTTTATTGTGCGTTGACATGGTTCCTTCCTCCCGGTGATCAGCCCATATAGTCGCCGTTGTAGCTCACGAGTACTGCACTGCCCACGCCCTCGAGCTCTGACAGCTTATTGACGAAATCGGTGTTATCGTCTTTGAGTCTGACTTCGAGATTCAATTCCACGCTGCCTTTGCGGGCGGTTTTGCTCTTGACCACACACTTGACAGTCTTTTCTTTAAGGAAAGCCATTGCCTTTTCCTCACTGTCATGATCACTGCAGTCCAGAACGATAATGTAAGGGTTTGTGTGTTCTTTGCGGTTGGCAAAAAACAGAATGATGAGGCCGATCAGGATGCTGCCGAACACGGCCAGCGGGATCATTCCTGCCGCCAGGACGATGCCTGCAGCAATGGACCAGAACAGGAATGCAATGTCGAGGGGCTCCTTGATCGCTGTTCTGAAACGGACGATGGACAGAGCACCGACCATACCGAGAGAAAGGACCACATTGCTGGTCACGGCCAGGATCACGAGGGTCGTGATCATTGTGAGCGCCACCAGAGTAACTCCAAAGGAGGACGAGTACATGACGCCCGCATAGGTCTTTTTATAGATCAGATAGATAAATACGCCCAGACCGAATGCCAGGACGAGCGCCAGCACCATGTCAAACATGCTCACTGCTGCTACATTGGCAAGAAAGTTTGATTTGAAAATATCCGAAAAAGTCATTTCTAAATTCCTCTTTTCTGTATGATTGTCTTTTTTGTTATTGCTGTCTTAAAGGATCCGCTTGCTGTCAATGCGGTCCATGATATTTATCCGGCTGTTCTTTCCGGATTTTGTACGATGAATATGCTTGTTCAGCCGTAGACCCTGCACTGGGCATATTTGGAAAAAGCACAGACTCTTCTGCCCGGGGTCTGGACCGCGTCTCTGATAATGGACGGCAGAAAGGCGTCCCATTTCACCTCCAGAATGATCCCTGCATCGCCCGCCGGAATCGTCACACAATCTGGGTCAAGGAAGTCTGTGCAGTTCAGACCGGTCCGGATGTCATAGTCAAAGGTGACCCTGACGTTGCCGGGCCTGAAAATAAAAGGCTCCCTGGTGTAATCGACGATCGTCATTGGCTTTAAACCCTGATACCGCATCTTGCAATAGAGCTCCTGGACCAGGGAGTGGGGAGAAGAGAGCATCCAGTCGATCTCACCGTCCACTATTTTTTGTGCCTCCTCCATTGTCAATGGCGCGGAGTACTTGGTTCCCAGACCGTTCAGCCTGCTCTTTTTTTCGAGATGGATCACAGAAGTCGGATCTCCGTTATAGTAGCGGATCCGGAACTTCTCTCTTCGGTTTACGCCGTCGATCTTCTCCCGCAGCGCCTTGTCATTCAGATTGTCAAAGTACAGGCTCCTGATCAGATATCTGCCATCCACCGCATGAGGATCGGGTTCGGCAACTGCTCTGAGCCGCTGCCTGATCGATATCAGATCTGATCTGGAAATCTCATGTTTCCACTCATGCCGGTAATGTATTCTCTCTTTCGCTTTCAAAGTGGCTTCCACATCAAATCACCTCTCTTTTTCGATAATAGAGTCATTATCCGGCACGAAACTTAGATATACCTTAAAATGCGGAAAAACCCCGCTCTTTTTTGATAGATCCAGACTTCGGGGACCGGGCGGGAGTGTTATAGAGAAGGGGACGCCGTTTCCTGCAGGGATCTGCTGATACAGAAAAGGCTCCCTGCTTCGCGGCCTTTTGGCCGGAGGCAGGGAGCTTTTTCTTGAAACGATCTGAATCATTGATTATTCGCCTATATGGTTGAAACAGCGAAAACTAATTACAGATATTTTTTGATCAGATATACAGGTGTGCAGCTCCATGCGTGGCAGTAGCTGTTGACGATCGGAGAACCGTAGGGGGAGTAGCCCGGTCTGTCGGGATCGAAGGCTTCCCAGAAGGTGTCAGCGCCAAGGGAGATCATTTTGCCCCAGTATTCTTTCATCAGCCTGACAGCTTCGTCCTTGAGGCCGGCTTCGAAAAGGGCTTCCACAATGTGGTGATACATGTATGGAGTGGCAATATTCTTCACGGGGAAGAGGTTTTTGATCGTGCTCTGCATGATCTTTTTGTTTTCCTCGTCTGACAGCACGTGGGCCAGTACCATCCAGACCTGGCTGCCCAGATTGTACTCGTCACCAGTGGTCACGAAGAGCTTCTTTTCACTGTTGTAGAGATTGTCTTTAGCGTAGAGGGAGATCTTTTTCAGAGCCTCTCCATACCTGTTGATGTCTTTTTCACCTGCCAGCTTTGCAAGAGCGATGAACTGTTTCAGGCAGTAGATGACTTCCGCCTGGCCGGCTGTGTCTTTGTTGAAATCGTTGGACCAGTCGACGAATACGGGGTAGTCGTCATCGGTAATGAGCTTTCCGTTTTCGTCGATCATCTTCAGTGTGATGTCCATCTGGCCTTTTGCCACAGGATACAGTTCCTTTACAAGCTCCAGGTCGGGATGGGCCTGGTGAAGGTCATAGAGGGTCGAAATGAAAAAGAGGCTGTATTCGAAGAGGAAAGTGTCATCGGGAACATTCTTCGGTTTTACAAATACGTTGGCAGAGATCTTGCCTTCCTCGGTCGTCATGGCGGCAAAGAGGTAGAGGCAGCGTTTCACCAGATCTGTCCGGTCAAAGGTGGCATAGTTTGCCAGTGCCTGCAGCCGTAGGTCGCCGAGCCAAAGGCGGCGGTCTCTCTTGGGACCGTCTTCAAAGACATCCTGCATGCAGTCTGCAAGGGTCTTGACTCCTACGTCATAGATTTTCTGCAGTTCGGGATCCTCCAGCTGCAGGGGACTGAATGAGGCAGGGTCCGCGGAGGATTCCGTTGTCACGACCGGATCGGAGAAGACTGCCTGCCACTTGGGAGAGGTGTCCACGACTTTCAGTTCCACATAGCGGAAGCTGTAGCGTCTGGGCAGTTCCAGATCGGCGGGGAGTTCATCCAGGTGGACGAATTCCTCCTGGATCCAGGAGCGGGAGAGCCAGCCGTCGTAATCACCGGACTCCGCTTTGATCTCTTCGGGCATCTCGGCGAATTTCAGGCGCAGGAAGAGGGGGGCGTCCATGGGGGAACCGGTCTGGTCGATATGGATCTTGAAGGTGCCCACCATGTGGTCTCCGAAATCGAGGACCAGGGTATCATCTCTCTTGCATCCGTAGGAGGAGAGGTCGTCGATCTTCTTTTCACTCTCTGCGGGTCCCCAGCCGCCCAGCCAGGCGGGATCTTCGACGATATCGACGATCCTGACGGGGCTGTGCTGCGTCTTTATGATCTGCGGCCTGTTGGCTTCGGCCTTGGCAAGGAGCTTTTCGTCATGTTTGAATATAAGGCTGTTATTGATCTGAAATGTGAATGCCATTGTATTATCCTCCCGATGGTACTTATGAAAGCGGGTTCCTCCCACATTTGTTCAAGACTCGATTGCGAAGTATTACATCTTATGTTTGAAATATGTATTACATCTGGGCTACGCCGTGTTTTTTCTGAAGACGGATCATAGCGGTACCTGCGACTGCGCTGATGAGAACGATCCCTGCGAAGCCGTACATGGTCATCTGGATTCTTTCGGGTGCGACCAGGTAAGGTGTGATTAGGGCAAACAGACCGCAGCAGAATCTGGAGAAACCGTTGATGAAGCCCTGCATGGAAGCTCTTGCACTGGCGGGGAAGGATTCCTGTGTCCAGACTTTGTAGATGGACTCGCCTGCGAACTGGTTGCCGATGTTGTAGCATGCGATCATGGCTACGATCATGAAGATGGCGCCTCCGCCGAGGGCGATTCCGATCATGGCAGACGCCTGGATGACAATGCCGAGATAGAAGAGTTTATTTCTGTTGCCGCTGCCTGCCAGAGAAGCAAAGAGGATACCGCAGATCAGACCAACGATATTGAGGACGATACCGCAGCCGGTTGCCAGGGACTGGGAGGCGTTTGCCTTGACCAGGATGAAGGTCTGGAACTGGCCGAAAGTATTTGCAAGCAGGTTCCAGCAGACGTAGAAGATCAGGATGCAGAGGAAGAAGGATGTGTACTTGCCGGATTCTTTGCCCTTGAACAGAGTAGTGAAGGAGACTTCGGATTTTTCCTGCATGCCTTCTGCGGCGCGATAGCGGTCGCCGGCTTCATGGAACTCTTTGAATTTGCCGGAGAATGTTCTCCAGAGGAAGGCAATCGCGGCGAATGCGGCCAGAAGGGCAAAGACCATTCTTGCGCCGGCAGCACCTTCCACACGGGAAACGATGAAAGCCATTGCATAGGAGCCCAGAACACCGATTTGCCAGAAGACCTGGGTGGAAGCGACCAGCTCGGCAGAGGTCTTTTCATCGGGGGCGTCGTGAGAAATGACTGTCAGGCTGATGGGCAGATCTGCACCGGAGGCAAAACCGGCGATGATCAGGCCTGCCAGCAGCATGGGGAAGTTACCGGAAAGGATACAGACGGCTGCGCCAGCCAGGTAGAGCAGGTTCATATAGTTAAAGGCACGGATCAGGCCTATCGCCTTGGTGATGCTGCCGGCCAGAAGTGATCCTGCTGCGATAGCAAAGGTCAGAGCGCCCGACAGAATACCGACCTGGCCGTCTGTCAGTCCCAGACCCGACTGCCACACCGCGATGGTTGCGGAAAGTCCGATGATGATGCCGGAACCCAGCATGGATCCGATTCCGGCTGCTCCAACAAGAGGCATATACTTTTTCGTTCCTGTACTCTCTTTCATGATTTTCTCCTGTTCTTCCTGACGGGCTTTCTTCTCAGCCCGTATCTTTTTTACTCTTTTATTTCGATGCTTTTTTTATTTCGTTGCTTTTTTGTTTCGCAGCTTTTTCTGTTTCTTTTGTCTGTTTCTGTCTTTTTCCTTTTTTTCGTTTTATGATATTCGAAATATATAGATATATTTTTATGCTCTGGCTGCTCTTCTTTCTTCCAGTTCCTTCTGGATCTGCGGGAACTGCTTGTCCAGTTTGTAGAAGGACATAGTGATGATGGAGCAGATCAGCAGGATTACAGGTGCGTAGATGTACATGACCCGGATGGCTGTCAGGGCATTGGCAGGCTGGACTGCTGCCGCTGAATCATAGGCTCCCCATGCCAGGAGAGCGCCGGAGAGGCCGCCTGCGACTGCCTGGGCAACTTTGCCAAGGAATCCGTTCACAGAGGACAGGGTTCCTGCCGCTTGTACGCCGGTCTTCCATTCGCCGTAGTCGACGGGATCCGCCTGCATGGAGAAGTAGATGCTCTCTTTGATGCCATAGCCGCAGGCTGAGATAAAAGCGCCGACAACAATGATATTTGTGTTCAGGTTGGCCAGCCAGATGATCAGAAGGCCGGCAAGCTGTACGATGGCTGCTGTGCTGTAAAGATTTCTCTTTCCCAGTCTCTTTGCCAGGAAAGGAACGGTCAGGTTGGCGGCCATAGGGACCATAGTCATGATGGTTGCTACCAGGGATGCCATTGCTGTACTTCCGACGTAGTATTTATAGTAGTAAACAAGTGCTGAGGACTGCATGAAGAAGCCGGTCCACATGAAGAGGATGTTGAGTGCGAAGAGTTTCCAGGGGGTGTTCTGCGCAAGGGATTTGACGGTTTCCTTCAGGGTTGCCTGCCTGGCGGCTTCCTGCAGATTGTTTTCACGCACAAGGGCGAAAGTCAGGAAGAAGCAGAGGCAGCCGACGATTCCGAAGATTCCCATGACGACCCTGAAGCCCAGTGCTTCGTTGCCGTGTCCTACCAGCTGGACCAGGGTCAGCGCTGTTGCGGAGACGATGGTGGAACCCATGAAGGCCAGGAACTTGCGCCAGGTGGCGAGAACCGTGCGCTCATTCATATCATCGGTCAGAGCGGGAAGGATCGAAGCCAGCGGGATATTGACGACCGTATACATAAAGGAAAGGAAGATGTAAGTGGCATATGCGTAGACAAGTTTGCCACTCGGGGAAATATTCGGAACACTGAAGGCCAGGAAAGCGGACAGTGCAAACGGAACTGCGCCGAACAGGAACCAGGGACGGCTCTTTCCCCATTTGGTTTTCGTCTTGTCGATTGCAAAACCGACCAGAACGTCTGTAATTCCATCGATCACGCGGCAGACGACAAACATTGTCGCAATTGCCGCCGCATTCAGTTTCATGACATCTGTGTAAAAATAGAGCAGATACAGCGAAATAACCTGCCAGATCAGGTTGCAGGCGAAGTCGCCCATGCCATATCCAAATCTCTGGCGGTACAGAAGACGTTTTTCGGATGACATTTCATTTCCTCCCTTTAACATGCCGCTCTGCTCTGGATTCGGAGCCCTCCATAGGCGGCTTGATTATCTTGATTTTAATACCCATTAAAATTTTTCTGTTTGCAGTATTTCTGCCGGCCGGACAGTGGCAGCTTTTTCTTTGGAGGCTGTTTTTTGCTTCCTGCTGCCTGATGAATATACTATACTACCATTTTCTGTACATTCTTATTGGCTGGTTTGCTCTAAAAATTGACATTTTTTGCTTTTCTATGCCATAATGGCTACAAAAGAGCAGATTTAATTGACGAAATTTTCCGAGTTGTACTGGGAAAATTGACTTTTTTTGTCATATAAACAGTTATACTTTTCAGGGAGAAATAAAATGACAATGAATGCGGTATCAGAATCCTTTCAGGATCAAGAAGAGTATTTCCTGAAGGAAATGCAGAAAATGGCGGCAGAGGACATGGACAGCTCTCTGGAGAGGGATTTACAGGAAAAGAAAACTTTCGATACAAAGGGTAATTTTGAAGATATCACCCGGCCGCTGGATTTGAACGAAGATGAGATTTTCTATAAAAATTATTTTAAGGCCGGTAAGGATCCCTTGACGCTGAAGAAGTTTCTACAGTCCGTTGATCTTGATGATGCAGTTTCCCGCCATTTGATCATCCCCGAACTCCTGCCGGAGATCATCTCTTATGAAATGTACGACAGCGAATATTTCAAGGAAGGAGTTAACAGAAATGTTATACTGACCAGACATAACCGTTATACCCCTCCCTTCCTGCACCGGCATGATTTTTATGAGATTATTTATGTATATCATGGCCGCTGCGTTCAGAATATCGGACTTGACCGGAAACAGTTTCTGGAAGGAGATTTGATCTTTATTGCTCCGGGTATCTATCATACCATGGAGGTATTTGACGACGAGTCGATCGTTCTGAACATTCTGCTTCGCAAAGGGACCTTTTATCAAATGTTCCGCCCCCTGATGGGCGGTCATAATCTGATCAGTGAATTCTTTTCCGGAGGCATGTATCATTCCGAGAAGATCAGATACCTGGTCTTTCACAAAGCGCAGAAAAACCTTGCTGAGACCCGGCACAGGATCAATTATCTGTGGCAGGAACAGATACACAACGACATGTTTTCCGATCAGATTCTGGTCGGCATGCTGATTTTTCTGATATCAATGATTATGCGCAATGACCAGGATGTGATGGAGTCCTCCCTGTCCGAAACCCACTCCAACAGGAGGGAGGATTTTCAGGTCCTGCGCTATATTGAGGATCATCTGTCGGAGGTGACCCTCAATGACATAGCGGATCACTTCGGCTTTTCGGTTTCCCATTGCTCCCGTCTGATCAAGGCCAGTACCGGACAGAGCTTCAATGACTGGAAACGGGCCCTGCGCATCCGCAGGGCAGAACAGCTCCTTCTGGGTACAAAAACTCCTGTTTCGGAGATCAGCGCGGAACTGGGCTTTGAAAATCCCGAATCCTTTATCCGCGCTTTTAAAAAAGAACTGCATATTACACCTGCAAAATACAGGAAGCAGGCTGCCGGCAAGGCAACACAGACCTGAAAACAGGGACGATCCTTTTGCTTCCGTCCCCCTGTTTCACGTACGAGCAAGTGGACAGAAACAAAAGGACCGTCTCCATTTCCCCGGGCCTGGGAAAACAGAAGATTGTACCCTGGTGGCAAAGATGATATAATTGGGAAAATTAGTCGTACGGCTAAATAATAATGCTTTAATGCAATATTGAGCCGTACGGCGAATTTTCTCTCAAAGAACACTGTTATGAGCCGTACGGCGAAATTCACACGGGAGTGTGCGTTTCCGTGCGGCTTTCTATAGCCCAACTTTTTATAGCGACGGAGGAGAGGATGATGCGGATAACAAGTGCGATATCCTTTGGAGAAGCAATCCGTGCGAGACGTAAGGAATTGCATTATACGCAGGGGTTTCTGTCTGAATTCAGCGGACTGAGCGTGAGTTTCATATCTGATCTTGAGAACGGGAAGAAAACTGCCGAACTTGAGAAGGCCATCTATCTGGCAAATCTGCTTGGGCTGGATCTGTGCCTGGAAGGACGTGAACATGGATCATGAGAAGTATCAAATCAGCATTGAAAGAGACGGCAGGATGATTCCTGTTGGATCGATCAGCGGTGAAAGCTATCGGACAGCAACGTTCTCATATATTGAAGAATACCTGGATGACAGAAATGCAGTACCTGTTTCCATCAGCCTTCCTTTACAGCGGGAAAGCTTTTCGGCTGAACAGACCAGGCGGTTTTTTGAAGGACTTCTTCCGGAAGGTTTCACCAGAAGATCCGTAGCACAATGGCTGCATCTGGATGAGAATGATTACCTGTCTATTCTCCATCAACTTGGAAGGGAGTGCCTCGGCGCTGTACGTGTTACAGCAGAGGGAGAAGCGCAGTCTGCTTCTTACGAAATGGTTACCGAACAGCAGGTGAAAGCCCTGGCGGCGGAAGGTGCGCAGAAATCTGCGGAGATTGTCACAAAGTCTCATCTTTCCCTGACAGGTGCCTCCGGTAAGGTTGGGCTTTATTATGATGAGGCAGGCAGCCGGTGGTATCTTCCGGAGGGGACTGCACCCAGTACACATATTGTCAAGCAAAGCCATGTGCGTTTAGAGGGAATTGTTACGAATGAACAGCTGTCCATGATGGCGGCGGCTAAATGCGGAATTGAGGTTCCGCAAAGCTTTATTATAGATTTGGGAAGCGGAAATGACAGTGAAGTACTATATGCAACAAGACGTTATGACCGCACATTCGAAGGATCTGTGAACATGATCACGGATCTCCCGTGTCCGCTCAGACTTCATCAGGAGGATTTTTCACAGGCGATGGGAATCTCATCTGCTGACAAATATGAAAAGAGGAATGCCGGATACATGCGCAGGATGTTCGAGATCCTGAGGCAGTATTCTTCTAATCCGATCGCAGACCAGCAAAGACTCTGGGATATGATCGTTTTCTGTTATCTCCTTGGAAATACAGATGCACATATCAAGAACTTTTCTCTTCTCTATGGAAAAGATCTCCGCAGCATACGTCTTGCTCCGGCATACGACATGGTCAGTACGACTGTTTATGAAAGCAGTACAAGAGAAATGGCATTCTCAATCGGGAGTGCATTGTCGATTGATGATATAACTGAGAACTCGTTTATAGAGGCTTCTGAAGAAGTACATTTGGGAAAGAGGTTTGCTGTCGGCAGATATCATTATATCTGCAATCATTTCAGGGAGGCTTTGAGGGATGCAGCTGCCGAACTATCGGAAGCAGGCTTTTCAAAAGCGAAAGAGATGGAAGACAGAATACTGAGAGCGGGAGGTTATGCGAGGCTTTGAAAACAAGGGACGGTCCTTTTGTTTCTGTCCCCATGTTTCTGCATTGAGGAAGTACTCGTCAGTCCCTTGACATTTGCAGGTGTGGGTAAAACTGTGTCAATCGGAGTTAATTACAGTCAATCCAGGAGGATGGGATATAACGACAATCGACAGGATACTCCGAAAATT
>CAMKEX010000081.1 GCA_946411695.1 uncultured Lachnospiraceae bacterium | reverse complement strand
TCGCGAATCTGCCGGCTTCCTTGGCTGCCTCGATGACACCGGTTCCTGTGCCGCCCGCCGCGTGGTAGACGATATCACAGCCGTCGGTAAACATCTTGTTGGCAATGCTCTTGCCCTTTGCCGCATCGGAGAAACTCTCCGCATACTGGGAGGTGACGATGACATTCTTGCCCAGGACACGGTTTGCATAGGCAACGCCTGCCTTGTAGCCGTATTCGAACTGGGCGATGACATCACTTGCTATGCCGCCGACAAAACCGACCTTGCCGGTCTCTGAGACTGCCGCGGCAATATAACCCACCATAAAGGAGGACTCCTCGGCACGGAAAACAACACCCGTAACATTTTCAGGAGAATCTGCGAAGGCATTATCCACGCAGGCAAAGTTGACATCGGGATTGGACTGGGACGCCTCGATGACAGCATCCGCGCAGGCAAAGCCGATGCCCCAGCACAGGGAATTGCCGTTGTCCACAAGTGTCTCGAAGTTGGTCGCGAAATCGCCGCTCTGTTTGGACTCGATATAGCTGACCTCCGCGCCGGTGTCCTGCTGCAGCTCCTGAAGTCCTTCCCACGCACTCTGGTTAAAGGACTGGTCATTGATACCGCCTGTATCAGTGATCATGGCAATCTTCCAGCCGGTTCCATCCACGTTTTCCATAGCGAGGTCGATAGACGATGTCGCGCCGTTTGCGCCGCCTGCACCGGAACCGCCGGTCAACTCGCCCGGCCGGACAAACCGGCAGGCAGGGAGCAGCAGTATGAGGCACAGGCAAAGAGCAATCAACGCCCTTCTGGTGCACTTTTTCATGATTCCCTCCTTAAAATGAAACACAGTGAACTATAAAGATGAAAAAGAAATCTCCTGCCGGACTTTCTCTCAGTGAAGACGGTTTTTGATGAATTCCACAACAAACTGCATAGCGGCCTTGTTTTTGCCGCCCTCAGGTATGATGATATCAGCCCTGCGCTTGCTTGGCTCCACAAACTGGTCGTGCATGGGCTTGACGGTTTCCCGGTACTGCCGGATCACACTGTCCAGGGAGCGGCCCCGCTGATTTACATCGCGCATGATCCTGCGGAGGATCCGCTCATCGGCGTCCGTATCGACAAAAATACGGAAATCCATCAGATCCACCAGGACCGGCTCCGCGAAGATCAGGATTCCTTCAAGTATAATGACCGGATTGGGATGAACCGTCGTCGTCTGATCCGAGCGGTTGTGTACAGAATAGTCATAGACAGGCATTTCGACCGGACGGCCTGCCTTCAGGTCCCGGATATGCCCGCATAGAAGTTCGGTGTCGAATGCATCCGGATGATCATAGTTGAGCTGAGACCTCTCTTCATAGCTCAGATCGTCGTGACGCTTGTAGTAATTGTCATGCCGCAGAATACTGACTTCATCTTCTCCAAAATAATTCACCAGGCTGTTTGCCAGCGTCGTCTTGCCGCTGCCGCTTCCGCCTGCAATACCGATCAGAATGGTGTCCATATGCGTATTCTCCTCCTGCAGACAAAAAATGTAAAAATCACTTTTCATTATAGCAGAATAATTTCCGAATGAGCCCATAGGAACAAATAATTTTCATTATTATTGTATTGCATAGTTTATATTTGGTATAATAAATAATGGCTAAGGAAAAGGTTTTGAAGAAATGGAAATGTCGGTGCTGTACAATCATTTAAATAAAAAAAAGGGATGAGAACTATGAATATTACCGTCTTTCTCGGCGCCAATATGGGCGACGACCAAATGTATGTGTTCGAAGCGAAAACCCTCGGAAAATGGATCGGTGAAAACGGACACCGGCTCGTTTACGGAGGCAGTAAGATCGGTCTGATGGGCGTCCTCGCAGATTCTGTCCTGGAGCACAAGGGTGAGGTCATCGGCGTTGAACCCACCTTCTTCCTGGAACAGAAAATGCAGCATGAGGGACTCACCCAGCTGATCGAAACCGAGACCATTGAAGAGCGCCGCGCGAAGATGATCGAACTGGGCGACGCATTTATCGCTTTCCCGGGCGGAACAGGAACTCTCGGCGAGATCGCCGAAGTTATTTCCCAGAAAAAGCTCGGACGCACGGAAAAGCCCGCCGTCCTTTTGAACATCGAGGGATTTTACGATCCGCTCAAGGCCATGATGAGCAAAATGGTCGAAGAGGGTTTCCTGAACAAAAATGACTTCCAGAAAGTCTATTTCGCCAAAAACGTCGAGTCCGCCGCATGGCACATTGAGCATTCCATGCCCCGCCACCGCCGTTGACCGATCGTCTTCAGGCAGGATCGGGTAGGCCCTTCGGTCCTCCGGGATCATCGTCATTTGCGCATAGAAAAAGCAGTGCACCCGTTTTCATTGCGGGCTGCACTGCTTTTTTTTCATTACGGGCTGCACTGCTTCTTTACTCTTATTCATCACAGGAGGAACTGCTTTTTCAGTGCTGTTCCAGGACCCGCCCGGGCCCTGTCCCCTGCCTTTGGCGATCTCGGCGCTCAGAAGCAGGGAGAGACTGCAGCCGGAGACGATCAGCTCCTGCGGCAGATCTCACGGACGCGGTAGACGCCGGGAACGTTGCGGATCTCATTGATCAGCTCCTCTGCGGGCGCATTGTCGAGATCAAAGAGTGTATATTCCACTTCTCCCTTGGACTTACTGGCCATGCCGGCAATGTTGACATCAGAGCTGCCGATGATCCCCGTAAAGCGGGTGATCATGTTGGCCTTATTTTCATGGAAGACACAGATCCGGTTTCCTGTCTCGCATTTGCCCAGGTCGCAGTTGGGATAGTTGACACTGTTTTTGATATTGCCGTTCTCCAGATAATCAGAGAGCTGCTCAACTGCCATGACTGCGCAGTTATCCTCGGCCTCTTCCGTGGAAGCGCCCAGATGAGGGATCGTGATACACCCGCGGCGGCCGGCCACAGTTGAGTTGGGGAAATCAGACACGTAGCGGCGGATCTTTCCTGCGCGGAGGGCGAGGACAACCGCCTCCTCGTCGACCAGGACGTCGCGCGCCATGTTGATCAGGATGACGCCGGTCTTCATCATGGCGATGGCATGCTCATCGATCATTCCCTTTGTGGAGGGAAGGGCAGGCACATGGATCGTGATATAATCGCATACATCATAGATGTCCTCGATACGGATCACATGGTGGATGCGGCTGGACAGGTGCCATGCGGAATCAACAGAGACATAGGGATCGTAGCCATAGACCTGCATGCCCAGATTGACCGCTGTGTTGGCAACCTGTACGCCGATGGCGCCCAGGCCGATGATGCCCAGTTTCTTGCCCTGCAGCTCCGAACCGGCAAATCTCTTCTTCTCTTTCTCGGCAATCTTTGCGATGTCCTCGTTGTTCCAGTTGGCGCGCACCCAGTCGACGCCTTCCACGATATCACGGGAAGCCAGGAGCATACCGGCAAAGACAAGCTCCTTGACGCCGTTTGCGTTGGCACCAGGGGTATTGAATACGACGATACCCTTCTTCGCGCACTCGTCGATCGGGATATTGTTGACACCTGCACCCGCTCGGGCGATCGCAAGGGTCTCGTCGGAGAAGTCCATTCCGTGCATGGAGGCGCTTCTGACCAGAATGCCGTTTGCCTCCTGTACGTTTTCGGTGAGCTGATACTGATCGGAAAATCTGCTCAGCCCCTTTTCTGAGATATTGTTGAGACAGGCGTATTTAAACATAGTGCTTTTTTTCCTTCCTGATGATCTGCTGTCAGTTATTATAAGTCAGCGAGGAAGCCCTCGTTTTTTATAAGTTTTCCAGGCAGAAGCCGGCTTTCCTGGCCGGTCGGCATTGAACCTGACCTGTGTATTTTAACTGATTAACGCTGCAAAGTGCATAATAGCGCTTTGCGGGCGGACTGTCAATAGCAGGCAGGGAAAGCAGATGTTCTGATACCGCCGGTCATGCCTGCACCGGTGCCGGGGTCTTTTCACATAAATCCTTGCGTGAAAGCAAGGGTGCACTTTTTTACCAATCGCGAAAAAAACAGTTCACGCCCTTTCAGGGGCGTGAACTGTACTGTAAAATACGGTCTTATTCAGATTATTTCCCGTCGTAGGCGATGACAGTATCCACCCGGTATCCCTCGAGCTTTTTCCTGCCCTCGAGACCCGCCAGTTCGATCATGACAAGGATTCCCGCCACCTGACCGCCGAGTTTTTCAATCAGCTCGGTCGATGCCTTGAGGGTTCCTCCTGTCGCCAGAAGATCATCCACGATCAGGACCTTCTGTCCGGGCTTGATCGCGTCAACATGCATCTCAAGGGTTGCCTTTCCGTACTCAAGATCGTAATCGACGGACTCTGTCTTCCAGGGGAGTTTTCCTTTTTTGCGGGCCAGGGCCAGGGGCTTGTGAAGTTTGTAGGCCATCGCAGCGCCGAAGATGAAGCCGCGTGATTCCGCGCCGACAATGATGTCAAAGTCCAGATCTTTCACAGCTTCCAGCATACTGTCAATTGCCATCTGCATGCCGTCTGCATCCTGAAAGACTGTTGTTATGTCGCGGAACATAACTCCAGGTTCCGGAAAATCAGGGATCACGCGGATATAATCATCAAGTGTTTTCATGTCATTTCCTCCTTGTCAGAAACACTACACAGCATTTTTATTATAGTATAACAGCTTTTGTCTGCAAGTCTGAAAAAATAACTGCTGCTGTATGATTTTTCCGTATTTTTTTCAGACTGCACATTTTTCACAAGCCCGCACAGGCACGATAGACCGCAGCCGCTTCGTTTGCCAGCGGAATCATGTCTGTCAGCTCGGAAGCCATAAAGCACTCCGCGCAGAACTCTTCGACGTCTTCGAAGCCGTCCCTGCAACCGGAGATCAGCTTTCGCGTTCTTTTGTCCCGGGAGACTCCATAGGCATCAGAAAGAGCATGCCCGATCTCGTGGACAGTCAGCCGGCGGATGCTCATAGTCTCCTCCAGCTGCCGGATCGCCCAGACATCCGCAAAACAGGGATCATCCAGAGGAAGATGATTGTGGGGCCCCGGAGCGATCTTCCCGGGAAAGCCGTTATCGCCCAGGGACTTTGTCCGGATCCCTCTGCTCTCCAGGTAAGCGGCGGCTTCCGCATTGACCGCCTCGAGGATGGCGGCGGGCGGCCTTCCCCGTGACATCAGTTCAAGGCGCCTATGCGCCGCCATGGCAGAGATTTCCCGGACCGCCTCGTATCCCTGCAGGATTTCCCGCAGCTGCTGTGCGGGGATGTCCATGGGCATCCGGCTGACCCTGATCTGGTTGAAGGAAATAGAGGCCATATCCCTGTTGGAGACCGCCAGATCGCGGCAGTCGGCAAAGACGCCGTACTTATCATTTTCGTACCGCGTCCCCTCTTCCATTCCGAAATCCCATACCGCTGTGATCTCCAGCCTGGAGAACCGCTTCCGGTAGGCAGCGATGAGATCACGGATGTAAGCTTGCTGTTCTTTGGAAAAACCATCTTTTCCCATCTGTGAAAAATAAAAATATGTATTTCCTCTGCCGGGAAGAGAAAGGACATTTTCCATTTTGCTCAATTTCCTCTTCTGAAGATTCACTTTTTCCTGTTCGCGTAGCAGAATGCCAGATCCTCGGGTATATGTCTCCGGTCCCCGATGAAAACGATATGGGGTGTGCCGTCCGGATCGATCTCCACGCAGCTCACGCTCACATTGTAGAGCAGAAAATGCTTCATTTCCTGCCAGGGAATACCTGAGGCAAAATTCAGGAAGGTCTGGATCGCCGTGCCGTGGGAGGCGATCACGATCGTACTTCCCTGATGCTCCCGGGCGATCCGCAGAATGCCGTCCCGCATTCTGCAGTAGACCTGCTCGAGAGATTCCCCGCCCGGCGCGGTCGAATGGCCTCTGTCCTCGTTCAGGACATACATCCTGTAAAACTCCGGATAGGCCTGCCAGATCTGCTCCCTGGTCATTCCGTCCGCGTCACCGAAATCAAACTCAATGACAGACGGATCCACCAGCACCGGCACGGGATGCTTTTGGGCGGCCAGACAGTATTCCAGGGTCTTTTTCGCCCGCTGAAGAGGACTTGTGACCCCCAGGTCCACGTCTATGTCCGCGAAATAGTTCTCCAGCAGGCTCCCCTGACGCTCTCCCGCCTCATCCAGGGGATTGTCGGCGCGTCCCTGGTAGCGCAGCTGCCGATTCCACCCGGTTGTACCGTGACGCACCAGATAGACGGTCGTCTTCCTGTCTTTACTCTTGTCTGCGCTGTTCTCTGAATTGTTTTCTCTGCGGGCAGGCTTGAAGTCTGTCATATAGTTCTCCATAAAATGATGTTGAGGTCAAAAGGCGGTTATGGAAACATCGTCTCATCGAAAACGGTATATACCGCTGTCTCCCGCCGGAGTCACAAAATCCTGAAACAGTCCTGTATCATGGTCCAGATAGGCGCGCACCAGTGCCTCTCTGCCGGTTATCTGCTCCATGCGCCGGATCGCAGGCAGATAGAGCAGGTACCGGTTGTCCGGTGATACCAGCTGTTCGTACCGCGGTCCCACAAGGAGACTGGTGAGATACTCCGTCAGGCCCTCGTTGACTTTCACCCAGGGTCTGCCGACCACAACACCTGAGGACCAGACGCCGATGGAAGGACGGAATCTGGCTGCGCGGTGAATGAATTCGTGCACCAGGCGGACTTCGGTCAGAGGGAGTGCCGGATTGTGATAGCAGTAGATCGCGCCGTCGTGAAAATCGCACATGGCAGGTGCGTCATTCCAGTACATACCCCACCCGGCGGCATCCAGGTAGCTGACATAGTACACATTCCGGTCAATGGGATCAACACCGCGGCCGGAAATATCGATTCCCAGAAATTCCCTGTGCAGATTTTCATATCGTCCGCCCAGGATGCGGCGGATTTCCTGCCTCGGAATACGGATCTTCATGCGCTCTCTCCATCGTCCCGCACGGAATACATTTTTACAGCAAACCCATTTTCAGATTAAGAAGGGCCTCCTGCTTTATCAGAAAATCGTCTCAAGGGCCTTGTTGAGTTCCGCCGTCTCTTCCGCAGTGAGCTCCCACTGCAGGCACCTGACATTACCTTCGACACGGACGCGTTTCTGTGCGCCCACGACACAGGTGCTGACAAACTCTTTCTGCCGCGCCCAGTTGAGCGCGACCTCGGCCAGTGCTGCGTCATGCCTGTCCGCGATCGGCTGCATGACATCCAGAAGCTTCATGGCTTTGGAGAAATAAGGCTCCTGGAAATATTTTCCGTAAAAGCGGTTCCTGCTGTCAGCCGGCTCATAGGTCTCAACCGTGCGGTATCTTCCGGTCAGAAGACCGCCTGTCAGCGCGCCGTAGGCCATGGTTCCCATGCCCTGGGCATGTGCCCATTTGAGCAGTTCCTCGTTGCCGCGGTGGAGCATGGAATACTGGAGCTGCAGGACCTCGATCTCAGAAGTCCTGCCGACCTCCTCCAGCTGTTCTTTTGTGAAATTGGAGACGCCGATGTGCCTGATCTTGCCTTCCTTTTTCAGTTCTTCCAGAGCGCCGAAAGTCTCGGAGAAGGGGACAGAAGGATCCGGCCAGTGCACCAGCATGACATCAATATGGTCGGTCCGCAGATTCCTCAGGGAATCCTCGCACTCGGCAAAAATATTCTCGGGTTTGCCGCTGCGCACATATTTTCCGTCGATAAAGCGGTTGCCGCACTTGGTCACAAGGAATATATCATCCCTTGCTCCGATCTCCTGCAGTGCCCTGCCGATATACCGCTCTGCCTCTCCGGCATTGTAGGCGGGCGCCGTGTCTATGAGAGTGATCCCGCTCTCCACAGCAGCCCGGATCGCATCCAGCCTGTCCTCATCGGAGTAGCTGTCCCAGCCTGCTCCGCCGATCCCCCAGGTTCCCAGAGTGATCTGAGAAATCTCCAGGCCTGTTTTTCCAAACATTGCTTTTTCTCCCATTTTCCTTATCCTCTTCTTTTTCCTTTTCTTTTCCCTTATTTTCTTTTTTCCTGTTCTTTCCTGCAGCCCGCGGGAGCAGTTTTGTGCTGAGGCCCCGCGGGAGCAGATATAACTTTGCCGTCGTTTTCTCCGGATCATACGTTACTGCGCTGCGGTCGTATCGCCTGCAGCAGCAGTGTCGCCGGGGAGATTCTTCTTCGAAGCAGTGATGGTACCTGTCGCCTTCTCCTCTACACTTACGTTAAACATATAGTCTCCGGCCCCGATCTCCATATATTCTGTCCTTCCGCTCTCCTCAAAAACGAAATCAATGGCTGCGGGGGTATCGTCATCCAAAGCCGGCGGATTGTCAGCGTCCGTGCCGCCCCGGACAACTGTGACGTGCACTTTTCCCTCGGTGAGGGCTGTGTCGATCACAAGATATTCGTTCTCCCCGATCGTGATGCCGGTCCCTCCGGAAGTCCCTTTCCCGGTCTTGTCAAAATTGGCGAGGACACTGCCGTCATCCAGTACATCGATAAAGGTTTTGGGTTCTGCACTCTTTTTGCCGCAGGCCGCAGCCGCGAAGATCATAGCTGCCGCCGCGAGCACTGCCGCTATACGCATCATAAACTTTCTTTTCATCGTTTCTCTTTTCTCCTTATCTGAAAAATCTGTTCTTTAGCGAAGATGCCCCTTTCGGGATCGTCCCCCGGGGAAGACATGCATAGCAGGATGGTTCCTTCTGCGCTTGTCTCCGATGAGGGCATCGGCACCACCTTACAGCAAGGACTGTCACAAAAATGACACACGATCTTCCCCGCTCAGATCACTCAGATTCCGATCAGAACATGTTCCCGGTCAGTGTCCGGTCAGATTACCTGGATCTGGCAGGAGCGCATGGTCTCCAGGGCTGCCTCGTGTTTGACCGGTGTGACGCCGGCGCAGCAGGACGCATCCACAGAGATCTTCACTTCTGGCATCTGTGCTTTCAGAAGCAGGGCATTGGACACCACGCAGATATCCGTGCAGAGGCCGATCAGTTCCAGCTCGATCTCCTCTTTCTCTGCCGCGGCCTTCAGGTCTGCCGCCAACTGTGTGCTGCCGAAGGTCGGCTTTTCATAGATTTTTGCCTCTTTCAGCAGGTCAGCGATCTCCGGGCGGATCTCCCACCCTGCCGTCTCCCTGATGCAGTGGGGAACGGGGAGATATTTTCCCTCCTGGGTCTGCATGTAGTTGTCAAAATGTGTATCCATTGTGGCGATCACATCTGCCGCGGGATAAGACCGGATCTTTTCCTTAACCGCTTCCACGATTCCGACAGCCTCTGCTGTGCCCAGGGCGCCGTCGATAAAGTCGTTCTGCATATCAATGACGATCAATATTTTTCTCATTTTCCGATTCCTCCTGTCAGGTACAGCACCCGCTCCCCGAAGGGAGTGTATAGGTAAAGCCGGGCGTCTATTTTACAGGCTTCTGCAATTTCTTATTTTATAGTTGTAAAACGATACCGTCAACAAAAGAAGCACCGGCCCTGTTTCCCCGCTTCCCTGTTACCGCACACGCGGCGGGGATGGGCTGATACTCTTCCAAAGGGGCTTAGGCAGAATAAAGTTCAGCAGAAAAGTGTATGGCAAAGACGTACGACGGAAAAGCGCGCAGCAGAAAAGGCGCTGTTTTCATTGCCGAAAAACCATCCGCCATAGTACAATAAAACAGTAAAGATCAAGCTGACCAAACGCAAAGGAGGAAGCTGTGAGTAATCAGAAAGTAGTCGTATTGAACGCGGCAAAAATGAATTATGACGGGCTGTTGGATTTCAGCGTACTCTCTCCGGAGACGATCGTGTATGATGACAGCGAACCCGGCCAGATCCTTGAGCGGATCCAGGGTGCCCGTGCGGTAGTAACAAAAGAGCTCCAGGTTCCGGCTGAGATGATCGCGCAGTTTCCGGACAGTGTTGAACTGATCTGTGAAGCCGGGACGGGTTATAACAACATCGCCATAGACGCTGCCGTACAGAAGGGGATCACAGTCTGCAACGTTCCCGCCTACAGTTCCCACCGGGTGGCCCACACTGCCGTCATGATGATGCTGAATCTGTCATCCACCATGCAGACGCAGATCAAAATGCTCGGAAAAGGCGACCGGAGCAATTTTACAGAACATCTGCAGGTACCTCATGTAGAGCTGAACGGAAAGACCCTGGGTGTCGTTGGATATGGAAATATCGGCCGCCAGGTGATCAAGGTAGGGCAGGCACTGGATATGAAGGTCCTCTGCTATACCAGGACTCCCCGGCCCGATCAGGAAAACCTGTCCTTTGTCTCTCTGGAAACACTCCTCAAAGAGAGCGATTATGTATCTCTGCACTGTCCGCTGAACAATAAGACACGTCACATCATCAATGAAGAGACCCTCGCCCTGATGAAACCCTCGGCATTTCTGATCAACACATCGAGGGGAGCCCTGATCGACGAACCGGCTCTGATCAGTGCCCTTCAGGCAGGAAAAATCGCCGGAGCAGGTCTGGACGTCCAGGAGACCGAGCCGCCTGCAGCCGACAATCCCCTCTATACATTGGACAGCGTGATCATCACTCCCCACATGGGCTGGAAAGGCCTGGAGACCCGCCAGCGCCTGGTCGGTGTCGTCGCCGATGACATCCGCGGATTCTTCGAAGGAAAGCCGGTCAATGTCGTGAGCTGAAAAGCTGAAGCAGATAATCCCCTGCACGAAAGATTCTCTTGAAAGAAAGCGCCCTCTGCGGGTATCTGCAATGGTCCGCATTATGTGTACAGAACCAGATTTAAACAAACGGGGCGGCCGCATCATTTTTGACGCGGCCGCCCCGTTTTTTTGATCCTTTTAAATTCTCAAGCAAAAACCCGCCGGAATCATTTTCCGGATCTTTTCCGGCATCCGGAGAAAGAGCATCTGAACTACTCAGATTTTGTCTTATCGTTCAGGGAAGACTGCTTTACCGGGGAAGACTGCATGATCCCGCCCGCTGACGGCCGGCTGCGCCCGTCTTCATCGACAGTGCCGTGATAGCGGAAGCACAGCATGGTAATATCGTCAAACTGCTCCGCTCCGTCCACGAAGCTGTTGATGCCTCTCATCACGCCGCGCAACACCTCTTCGGGCTCCGAATCCGGATTCTCGTTGAGGATCGAGAGCATGCGGCCTGTGCCGTAGAGCTCATTTTCCGAGTTGGCAGCCTCTGCCACACCGTCCGTATAGACAAAGAGTGTGTCGCCGGGATAGAGCCGGAATTCTCTCTCCTTGAAACGGACATTCTCCATGGCGGCCAGTGCCAGGGAGTGACGGTATTTGACCAGCTCAAATTCACCGTCGGCGCGCCGCAGCACAGGGTGCTCATGACCGGCATTGACCTCCACGCCTTTACCGGTGGAGATCTCCACCACCGCCAGCCAGACAGTGACGAAAAGTCCGGCCTCGTTGCCTTCCATCAGCTGATTATTGACATTTCTGAGAGCCTCGCCGGGACTCTCTCCGTTCTGAACCCGGTTGCGGATCAGGATCTTGGCGATCATCATAAACAGGGCCGCCGGGACACCCTTGCCGGCAACGTCCGCCATAACGAGTCCGATATGGTCATCATCCACCAGGAAGAAATCATAGAAGTCTCCTCCGACCTCCTTGGCCGGGGTCATGGATGCATATATATCAAACTCTTTCCTGTCGGGGAAGGCCGGGAAGAGATGGGGCAGCTGGCTTGCCTGGATGGCTGTTGCCATCCCGAGTTCCAGTTTGATCCTCTCCTTCTCTGCGGTGATCTTTTTCACCTGTCTGACATAATGGATGGTTCTGGCAGAGAGGCTGGCGAACTTCTCCGCAAGCACTTCAATCTCATCACCCGTCCGGTAAATATCCTCCATGCGGAACTGCTCTTTGGTCGCGCTGAGTTTTTCCAGCGTTTTTGACATTGTGTTGAGCGGCCTTACGATTCTCTTTGAGAGTACAAGGGCGCTGATGATCGAAAGAACGAATACGATGATCAGCAGCACCAGGATCGTGGATTTCGCATGCGAGATCTCATCACTGTAGGATCCGACAGCTTCTTTGAGAATGGAATCATACTGTTCTTCCATCATGGCTGTGGGCTTGTCCGCCTCTTCTTTGCTGACAGAGCTGAGGATGGTCCAGCCGACTGTCGGCATCGGAGCGCCGGACATATAGTATTGGACACCTTCCGCCTCAACAATTCTGACAGGAGTCAGTTCCTTCATCGAATCATTGACAAAGGCGGCCAGATTCTCTCCTCCGGACTCCCTCAAATCCTCACTCTCCGATGACAGGCGGACCTGGAACAGACCTTCCTTCTTGGGGGAAAAGATCACGTGTCCCTGTTCATTCACAATACAGATAAAGCCGCCGTACTGGTCAGAAGCATCCACAGCTTCCTGAAGAGAGTCCAGAAAAAGATCCGCTCCCACTACAGCGGCAAGTTTCCCGTCATGATAAACAGGAAGGGCACAGACAATTCCGATCTGTCCGTTGAAGGCATCTGTCTCCACGTCTGTAAAATACAGGTCTTTTTTCTCAACTGCCCCGGTGTACCAGGGCCTCTGCGTCACGGGAATGTTCTTCAGCTTCCCGCCTTCATCGAACTTGTCTCCTGCCCTGTCGTCCGCGATCAGAAAAACACCTTCCGGGAGCCCGATAAAGCAGGAATCAAGTGAGGAATGTTCGAAAAGGGACTCCATCATACCGGACATGTTTGCGATCAGCCCCAGCCGGGCGGAAAGATCGGGATCACTGAAATCAACCCCTTTCTCCGCCAATAACTGGACAGAAACGGTTCCGTCCCGGGACGCATCCGGCGGGGCAGCTTCCCGCGGACTGACGCTCTCAGGATCCTCAAACAGAACCTTTGCATAGTCTCCCATGGTCCTGACGTTGTTTTCCACCTCCTGGAAAACGTTGTCGGCGATCGTCGCCTTCATTGAGGTGTCATTGGTCAAAGTATTGGTAATTACGCTGTCCATCGTTGTTTCCGAAATGCCCGCGATGGACTCCTTCTGCTTCCCATTGGTCTCTGTCACCAGAGTGTGCAGCTTTTTGGCCTGATAGGAAATCACGACCGTATATGCCGCCACGATCAGAATAGTTGTGATCAGTACCAGATTAAATATCTTATTTTCAATACCGCCGATGACCAGATTCTTTATCTTTCTCACGTCTTAACCTTTCCTGATTCTATTTAACGATTTTCCTGCCTGATGAAATACTGAAATATGAAGTCCATGAAACAGGAAATCCGCTCGATTCTGAAATCCGTTCGACTTTGTAATTTGTCCGCTTTTGCTGCATAACAGCCTGCTTTCGTTTATTGTAGCCACATAATCACCTGCCGTCAACTGAAGCGGAAACCGCTTTTCAGCGTATTCTCTCATCCCCCATCCCCTGCAGGCAGGTGCATCTCCTGCTCTGCAGACAGGTACATCCCCGGCTCTGCCGGCCTCCCGAGAGGAGAATGCTGTTGCAGGTTCTCTGATGGTCCGCGCCTCCAGTGATGACCGCATGTAAAGTGTTTGCTCTGTCATTTAAAAATATTTATAATTAAACATATTTTTTACATTCAGATCCTGCAGCCCCCGCCTGAGGACGCGCCCTCTTCTATCCGGCGCCCTACACTCCGGCTGCGGAGCTCCCGGACGAAGAATATCCCTTCATCCTCAGCACCGGCCGCATCCTCTACCAGTACAACGCAGCCGGCATCACCATGCGGGCTCCTGGCCTGAAAGAGATCGCCGGAGAAAGCTTCATTGAAATACACTGCAAAGACGCCGACCGCCTGGGCATCTCCGACGGCGAGCGGATCATCGTCCGCAGCCGCCGCGGCGCCATCGATGCCACCGCCAGGGTCGGCCGCAAGGTTTCCGAGGGCGAAACCTGGATGCCCTTCCACTTCCCGGACTCCCCCGTCAACCGGATCACCAACGCCGTCTTCGACGAGTTTGCCCGCATCCCTGAATACAAGGTCTGCGCCGTCAAATTGGAGAAGATGGCAGGGAACAAACAATACAAAAGGCAGCTTTTATGAGAAATGACATTGATCAACTGCAAAAGAATCTGACGGAGTTCCTTCGGCCAGACATGACAGACATGACTCTCATTATTTTTTTAAGCGGAACATATCTGTTTGGGGCAATCGGGGCGATTGTGTTCATACCGAAAGTTATAAATGAAGACGAGGTAGACTGGTGGATGATAGTGATGTTGTTATTGTTCTTTGTTGTATTTGGAATCTACGGGGCCACATCACTTTTTAAATCCATTCAGACTCGTCGTCTTTATATTAAGCGCCTGTCGGATTCCGGCGAGCTTGCCCGGATGGCAATGGATTTTGCCTACGGGAAAAACCATCCTGAATATGCCCTTGTTCTGGGACAGGACTATATATTCAGGAGAGGTTCCGGAATTGTTTACAGGTACAGCGATATTGTTGAAATTTATCATGCATGGGAAGACAGCATTGCAGCAGACAAACTTCCATATTGGAGACTGTACATGAAGACAGCGGACAAAAAGATTTCTATACTGGCTAATATTTCTTTCCTGCGGTCAAAAGAAAACTATTTCGATAAAGTACTCCCTCTGATCCTGGAAATCAGAAGCAAAAACGCCGATATTGTTATAAAGCCTCTGACATCATTCAAAGAGTAACGATCAGAGAGCCGAAGAATTAACGTTAAAAAATGGACTTTGTCGAGGAAACGATTGTTGAACCGGATCATCCAGTCCATAACCGGGTGTAAATCAGTCTTGTAAGCAGAATAAAGTGATGTCAAAGCGGCCAGTCTGCCCGGGATGTGACAAAAGAGTGAAATATTAATGTTAAAAAAATCAACTCCATTGTGGTTTTTATAACAATGTGGTATATCAATCAATGAAGACGAAGTCTTTTTATGACTGTTGTCTTTCAATATTAATATGTAGTTGTAAATTTACATGTAGTTGTAACATATGGAAAAAAGGAGAAAAAAAATGAAAAAGAGAATCTTTTTATCTATGATCCTTGCTGCAGTTATGCTGGCAACGGTTCTTGCAGGATGTGGTTCCGGCGGCTCTGCGGCGCAGAAGGAAGAGCCCGCCGCAGCAGAAAGTACTCAGGAAGAAGCAGCACCTGCTGAGACAAAGGCAGAGGATGCAGCAGCAGAAACCGAGAGCACTGAAGCGGCAACAACTGCCGCAGCAGCAGAAGAAAACACAGGCCTCGCCAATCCCTGGAGCGATGTGGGAAGTGCCGAAGAGGCTGCAAAGGGAGCCGGCATCGACAGTTTTGTGATCGCAGAAGATCCCGGCCTCGATC